>NZ_JAUQOO010000004.1:0-369627 GCF_030580745.1 Pseudomonas serbiensis | reverse complement strand
TCCCGGTGCTGGACCTGACCGATAACGAACTGGCCAAGCTGCATATCCGGCATATGGTCGGCGGGCATGCCGAGCGGGTGGATGATGAAGTGGTGCTGCGCTTCGAGTTCCCGGAACGGCCGGGCGCGCTGTTCAACTTCCTCAACAAACTGGGCGGGCGCTGGACCATCTCGATGTTCCACTACCGCAACCACGGCGCCGCCGATGGTCGCGTAGTGGCCGGGCTGGTGGTGCCGGAAGAGGAGCGGCATCTGGTGGGCGCAGCGCTGGAGGAGATTGGCTATCCGTATTGGGATGAGAGCCAGAATCCGGCGTACAAGCTGTTTCTGGGATAAACGATCGTAGGAGCGAATTCATTCGCGAAGCCTTTCGCGAATGAGCGGAGCGCCGCCCGATTCGCTCCTACGGGGGTTACTGATCTTCAGCGCTGAATGCCGCTGGCTCCGCAGGTGCTGCAACTGGTTCGCTGCTGACAGGTGTAGCCGGGGACTCTGGCGGTACCGTTTCGGCTTTCGGCTCAGCCTCGACCGGTTGAGGCGCCAAGGGAACCGGTGCCGGAACTGGAGCCGGTGCAGGAGCGGAAGCGGGAGCCGCTTCCGGCACGCCCAGATCAGCCTTGGGTTTCTCGACGATATGCGCAGCCTGCTTCACTTCTGGAGGCAGGAAATTTTCCACCAGCCCGAAAAAGCGCTCATAGAACTTGGCCGAAGCAACCGTCTCGCTGGCCACCTTGACCATCGAATCGTCGGTCGAGCCGATCGGCATCGATACCGAACCCAGCACGCCTACCCCCAGACTGGCCGAGTTGTTGGTTTTCTTCAGCGCATAACGGTCCTGCAAAGCGTTGGCGAACATGGTCGAACCGCCACCACCGACATCGGCCGCACAGACAAGGTTGAAACTGATCTCGATATGAGTCTCGCCCGTCTGCTGGAAGCTCTTGCGACCGCTGATCATTTTCGGGTCATTGCTGGTAATGATATAGCCCTGGCTGAGCAACGCACGCCGTCCGGCCTCACAGGACGAATCATCGCTGGCCGGGTAACTTCTGGAAAAAGTCCCTGCATCATCGAAATGCTCATGATCGTAGACAGCCTGCTTGGGAGACGAACAGCCAGCAATAACCAGCAGGACGGACGTCCAGCACGCGGTACGAAAGCTCAGTAACTTAAACATCGAGGATCCTGGGGAAGATAACTGTCAGCAGAACTGCAGACCGGGGAAACGTCGGTAAGTCTGCAACAAGGCCAGCGCAGGATCAACGCAGACAGTGAAAAGATGCTGATACAAATGACGATTTTTTCGTGTCGGGGCTTTGCAATCAGCCACAAACGCTTGATCAGGTGCCTTTCAACCCCGATCCCACACCGGTTCAGGCGCAAAGCGTTCGGCGAGGAAGTCCAGCAGTGCCCGCAATGCCGATGACATGTGTTTTCGGGAGGTGTAGACCGCGTAAATGCTCAGCTCCATTGGCTGGTAGTGGGTCAGCAGGGGTATCAGCCTGCCGTCCTGCATGAGCGGCGCCGCCAGATAGGTGGGGAGCAGCGCAATACCCGCTCCGCAAAGCGCAGCCTGCATGGTGGTGATCGAGTCATTGGTACTGAGGTTGCCCTGTACCGCAACGCTGCACGGCAAACCCTTGCGGGTGAAATGCCACAGGCTGCTGCTGTGGTAGGAATGGGTCAGGCAGTTATGCAGAGCCAGGTCTTCAATACTTTTAGGTCCGGAATGCGCCTGCAGATAAGCAGGCGATGCACAGACCACAGAGCGGCAGGTCGTCAGGCGGCGGGCAATCAGATTCGGGTCCAGGTCGTTGGTGATGCGAATCGCCAGGTCGAGGCGCTCATCGACCAGATTCACCGTGCGATCAAGCAACACCATGTCGACACGCACCTGCGAGTAGCGGCCAACGAACTCGGTGACGGCCTGGGTGAGCTGAGCCTGCCCAAAGGACGTGCTGGTGGTGATGCGCAGCAAGCCTTTGGGCTCATCCTCGGGCGCTGCCACGACGGCACGCATGTCTTCCGCCAAATCGAGCATCCGTCGACACAACGGCAAAACCTCGGCGCCAGCGGCAGTAAGGTTCAGTCGTCGGGTGGTGCGGTGCATCAGCCGGGCACCGGTCCACTCTTCAAGCTCGGCCAGGAATCTTGAAATGACAGGCCGCGACAATCCGAGCTTGTCGGCAGCCGCAGTCTGGCTGCCGCAATCAACGACCGTGACGAAAGCTTGCATGGCCTGCAATTTGTCCATTATTCGACCGGTTTCAGCAACAAATATGGGCCTAATCTAGCGTTTTTCAGTCTATAAATCTCAACTAATCTGGACTTCTCTTAATACAGCCCGGATGGAGATTTTCATGCTACCGCTATTTGCACGACGCTTTGTTGCCAGCATCGCCCTGCTCGGCTTCGCCGGCACCAGCCTGGCAGCACAGCCATTGAAGCTGGATGTCTACAACCCAGGAGCAGAGGGCATCTTCCCGGTGTCGTCGGTGCTGGTCACAGCCGAGAAAGATGCAATCCTGGTCGATGCACAATTTTCCACAACACAGGCCGAGCAGGTCGTGGAGAAGATCCGTAAAAGCGGCAAGAACCTCACCACCATCTACATCAGCCATGGCGACCCGGATTATTACTTCGGCCTGCAAGCCATTACCGAGGCCTACCCAAAGGCCAAGGTAGTGGCCAGTGCTGAAACCGTCGCTCACATCAAGGAAACCAAGGATGGCAAACTGGCCTATTGGGGACCGAAGCTGGGCGCTGGCGCACCGAGCAAGATCATCGTTCCCGAAGTCATTCAGGGCAGCAGCCTGAAGCTTGAAGGCCAGGACCTGCAGATCGTCGGCCTTGACGGCCCGCAGCCTGACCGGACGTTCGTGTGGGTACCTTCCATCAAGGCAGTGATCGGCGGCGTGGTGCTGGCCAACAACATCCATGTGTGGATGGCCGACACTCAAAGTGCCAAATCGCATCAGGACTGGCTGGCAACCCTGGCCACCATCGAGAAACTGAAGCCCGCAACCATCGTTCCCGGCCACTTCCTGCCGGGTGAACTCAAGTCGGAACAGGCACCCGCCTTTACCGCGAACTACATCAAGACCTTCGATGCAGAAACCGCCAAGGCCAAGGATTCCGCAGCGCTGATCCAGGCAATGAAAACTCATTACCCGAAACTGGGTGAGGAGTCTTCACTGGAACTCAGTGCCAAAGTAGCCAAAGGCGAAATGAAGTGGTGAACAAGAGTTGAATGACAAAGCTGCGCTTGTAATGAGCGCAGCTTTTTTTTGCATAAATCGCAGGCAAAAAAAAGCGACCGGTTAAGGTCGCTTTTTCTTTTGCTTCAAGGAGTTCAAGGCCTTGAAGCTTTGTATGGCGCAGCGGACGGGACTCGAACCCGCGACCCCCGGCGTGACAGGCCGGTATTCTAACCGACTGAACTACCGCTGCGTATCGCTTGTGAAACTCTTTTAATCGACCTGAAACAAACTTTCGGTAGTTTGAATCACTGCCTGATTGAACAACCATCTGGCTCTTCAATCCCGGACCCGGAAAACCGGATCTGGATAATATGGCGCAGCGGACGGGACTCGAACCCGCGACCCCCGGCGTGACAGGCCGGTATTCTAACCGACTGAACTACCGCTGCGCATGTGTTGCTTCATTCCTGAAAGCCCTCGTGAAACAGCTTCCAGACTCAACGATGGTGGGTGATGACGGGATCGAACCGCCGACCCTCTGCTTGTAAGGCAGATGCTCTCCCGGCTGAGCTAATCACCCTTTGCTTCGCTGAGGCCGCGAAATTTACGCACCTACCGAACCTAAGTCAATACCCTGCTTGAAGTTTTTTTCAAAACAGCCTCAAAAGGCAAATTCCAGGCAGGCACCAAAAACAAAAAAGGCACGATCTCTCGCACCTTTCTTGAAGCTCAAAGCTTGCCGCTCAAAACTCACTCCACATAAATCATCTTTCTGGTCATACCACCATCGACCACGAACTCCTGGCCTGTGACGAATCCGGCATTCCGGGAAAGCAGCCAGGCCACCATGGCCGCGACATCATCCACGGTCCCTACCCTGCCAGCCGGATGCTGGGCGTGGTCGATTTCCGACAACGGCTCGGCACGACGCTGGGAAGGATCCCGCGCATCGATCCAGCCAGGACTCACGGCGTTGACGCGAATCTCCGGACCGAGACTGATGGCCAGCGCATGAGTCAGGGCCAGCAGGCCGCCCTTGCTCGCCGCGTAGGCCTCGGTATCGGGCTCGGACTGCCTGGCACGGGTCGAGCTAAGATTGACGATGCTGCCGCAATGAGCGCGCAGATACGGCGCACAATGCTTGGCCAGCAGCATCGGACCGCTGAGGTTCACACCCAGCACTCGATTCCAGTGAGCCAGATCGAGGCTTTCGAGAGTGGTGTTATGGGGGTCGGCAACGGCCGCATTGCACACCAGCGCATCAAGGCGACCAAAGCGCCTGAGCACTTCGGCCACACCTGCGGCTACCTGATCCTCGCTGGCAACGTCCATGGCAATGAACAGGGCGTTGTCACCCAACACCCCGGCCACTTTGGCACCCCGCGAACGATCGAGGTCCGCCAGCACAACCTGCCAGCCTTCGGCGATCAACCAGGCAGCAATGCCAAGGCCGATCCCGCGTGCGGCTCCGGTAACCAGAGCCACCCGACCATTGTTGGTGCTGGCGATTTTCATCGCCCAATCGCTCACAACGCCGCCAGACCGCGTGCCAGATCAGCCTGAAGGTCTGCAACGTCTTCCAGGCCGACCGCAACCCGGATCAGGCTGTCACGAATCCCGGCAGCTTCACGCTCTTGAGGCGTCAGGCGACCATGGGACGTGGTACTCGGGTGAGTGATCGTGGTCTTGCTGTCGCCCAGGTTGGCAGTAATGGAAATCAGGCGCGTGGCATCGATGAAACGCCATGCTCCTTCCTTGCCACCCTTGACCTCAAAGCTCACCACGGCACCGAAACCCTTTTGCTGGCGCTGGGCCAACTCATGTTGCGGATGGCTCTTGAGCCCGGCGTAGTGAACCTTCTCGACACCTTCCTGCTGCTCAAGCCACTCGGCGACTGCCTGGGCATTGGCGCAATGAGCACGCATGCGCAGGCTCAGGGTTTCGAGACCCTTGAGGAAGATCCAGGCATTGAACGGACTCAGCGTTGGCCCGGCAGTACGCAGGAAACCGACCACTTCCTTCATCTGTTCGCTGCGCCCGGCCACCACACCACCCATGCAACGGCCCTGGCCGTCGATGAACTTGGTTGCCGAATGCACGACGATATCCGCACCCAGACGCAACGGCTGTTGCAGTGCTGGCGTGCAGAAGCAGTTGTCGACGACCAGCGTCGCACCCTTGGCGTGAGCGATTTCCGCCAGTGCGGCGATATCCACCAGTTCGGCCAGCGGGTTGGACGGCGACTCGACGAACAACATTTTCGTGTTGCCCTTGATTGCCGCATCCCAGCCGGACAGGTCTGCCAGAGGCACGTAATCGACTTCGATACCGAAGCGCTTGAAGTACTTCTCGAACAGGCTGATGGTCGAGCCGAACACACTGCGCGACACCAGCACATGGTCGCCCGCACTGCACAGGCTCATGACCACCGAAAGGATCGCCGCCATGCCGGTTGCCGTGGCAACTGCCTGCTGCGCGCCTTCCAGCGCCGCGATGCGCTCCTCGAAGGAACGCACGGTCGGGTTGGTATAACGCGAATAGACGTTGCCTGGAACCTCACCCGCAAAACGCGCGGCTGCATCGGCAGCCGTACGGAACACATAGCTGGAGGTAAAGAACATCGGATCGCCATGCTCGCTTTCCGGCGTGCGATGTTGCCCGGCGCGTACGGCGAGGGTATCGAAACCCACGCCTTCAAGGTCGCTGTCCAGCCGACCGGCATCCCATTCCTGAGTCATGCCGTCACTCCTTGCTCGATTAGTTGTTGTACAGATCGATGATAGCGCTCACTGCCTGGCTTTTTACCTTGGAAGCGTCGTTGCGCGCATGCTCGATCTTGTTCAGATAATGCTCGTCGATATCGCCGGTCACGTACTTGCCGTCGAAGACCGAGCAGTCGAAGTTGTCGATCTTGATCTTCTTGCTACCACTGACCGCTTCAATCAGGTCAGTCAGATCCTGATAGATCAGCCAGTCGGCACCGATGAGGTCGGCAACGTCCTGAGTGGTGCGGTTGTGGGCAATCAGTTCATGAGCACTCGGCATATCGATGCCGTAGACGTTGGGGTAACGCACTGCCGGAGCAGCCGAACAGAAGTAGACATTCTTGGCACCCGCTTCGCGAGCCATCTGAATGATCTGCTTGCAGGTGGTACCGCGCACGATGGAGTCATCCACCAGCATCACGTTCTTGCCGCGGAACTCCAGCTCGATGGCGTTGAGCTTCTGGCGCACGGATTTCTTGCGTGCAGCCTGACCCGGCATGATGAAGGTACGGCCAATGTAACGGTTCTTGACGAAACCTTCGCGGAACTTGACGCCCAGGTGATTGGCCAGCTCCAGCGCAGCCGTGCGGCTGGTGTCCGGAATCGGGATAACCACATCGATATCGTGATCGGGACGCTCGCGCAGGATCTTGTCCGCCAGTTTCTCGCCCATGCGCAGACGCGCCTTGTAGACCGAGATGCCGTCGATGATCGAGTCCGGGCGCGCCAGATAGACGTGCTCGAAGATGCACGGTGCATATTTCGGGTTGGCCGCACACTGACGGGTGAACAGCTTGCCGTCTTCAGTGATGTAAACCGCTTCGCCCGGAGCCAGGTCGCGAATCAGGGTAAAGCCCAGCACGTCCAGGGACACGCTTTCGGAGGCGATCATGTACTCGACGCCTTCGTCGGTATGACGCTGACCGAACACGATGGGACGAATGGCATCCGGGTCACGGAAACCGACAATGCCGTAGCCGGTGATCATCGCCACAACGGCGTAGCCACCACGGCAACGGTTATGCACGTCGGTCACGGCCGCGAAGATGTCTTCTTCGGTGGGCTGCAACTTGCCACGCACGGCCAGTTCATGGGCGAAGACGTTGAGCAACACTTCCGAGTCGGAGCTGGTGTTGACGTGGCGCAGGTCAGATTCGTAAATCTCCTTGGCCAGTTGCTCGACGTTGGTCAGGTTGCCGTTGTGCGCCAACGTGATGCCATAAGGCGAGTTGACATAAAACGGCTGGGCTTCGGCCGAAGTCGAGCTGCCCGCAGTTGGATAGCGCACATGACCAATCCCCATGTGCCCGACCAGACGCTGCATATGGCGCTGATGGAACACATCACGCACCAGACCATTGTCCTTGCGCAGAAATAACCGGCCTTCATGACTGGTCACGATACCGGCAGCGTCCTGGCCGCGGTGCTGGAGGACGGTGAGCGCGTCATACAGCGCCTGATTGACGTTCGACTTACCGACGATACCGACGATGCCACACATGCGACACAACCCCTACTTAGTGGAACTTGATTTACCAAGCACTTCCTGCGGCATTGCAGCTGGCAGGATCTGCTCCTTGAACGGCAGCTCAGCAGGAACGCTGATGCCGCTGGCGAGCCACTTGCTGGACATCCCGAGAATCAGGTTTTTCGACCAGTCAGCAACCATGAGAAATTGCGGCAGCAGCCTTGACTGCTGCCACCATTGATCCTGTTGTACCGGGCCCAGGCTCAATAGCCCGACCGCTACAACGACAAGCAGGCCTCCGCGCGCAGCGCCGAAGACCATACCGAGAAAACGATCCGTCCCCGAAAGCCCGGTGACGCGAACCAGTTCGCCGATAAGAAAATTGACCATGGCGCCGACCAGCAATGTGGCGACGAACAGGATGATGCAGCTCGCAATCACGCGGGCTGAAGGTGTCTCTATGTAATTGACCAGATACTGGGACAGCCCCGCGCCGAACATCCAGGCAACAACGCCCGCGATGATCCAGGTCAGCAGAGACAAGGCTTCCTTGACGAAGCCGCGCTTGATGCTGATCAGAGCGGAGATGGCGACAATTCCGATAATCGCCCAGTCAACCGGAGTAAATGGCACGGTGCAGCCTACAGACTGATGAGGCGGCGCATTTTAGCAGAGCGCCCGCCTGCCGGTAAGCTGCGATTCGCGATGCGATGCGACTTTTAGCCACGCTCTGGCTGAAAGCGCACCACAATTCCCTTGAGTTTCTGCTGTTTGTCCAGCTGATCGCGCAGACGATCGGCTTCGGCACGTTCGATCAACGGTCCGACAAACACCCGGTTCACACCATCGGCGGTACGAATGTAAGCGTTGTAGCCTTGGGCACGCAGGGTCTTTTGCAGATTATCGGCGTTGGCACGATTGGACATGCTGGCCAACTGTACAGACCAGCTCACCGAAAGCCCGTTGGCATCGACACCGCCCGCAGCCGCCTTGGCAGTGGCTGGCGCAGTAGCAGCAGGAGTGGCAGGCGCCGGAGCTGGAGTCGGGGCTGGAGCCGGTTTGGCAGGTTTGGGCGCCGGCACCGGTGCAGCAGCCACAGGAGGAGCAGGTGCGATCGGCATCGATGGCGGCAACTGGCTGGCCACGCTGGCGCCCTCTTCACCCGGCACAGGTTCCTGCGGCAGGATTTGCGGCTCGGGCACCGGTACCGGCTCCACCTTGACCTGCGGAACAACCGGAGCCTGAGGCGCAGAAGGTGCTTCGACCTGTACCTGACGCACCTCGTCCTGACGTGTGAACAGCATCGGCAGAAAGATGACCGCCACAGCAATCAGAACCAGGGCACCTACCATTCGCTGCTTGAATACTTTATCCAGCAAAGCCATTTGCAGCTTCCTCATCGGTGTACCGGGCCAACCACTCCAGAGCCTCGGCCACACAGTAAAAAGATCCGAACAGCAAAATCTCGTCATCGGCCGTCGCGTTTGCGCATTGGGCTTCAAGCGCCAGCGCAACACTGTCGTAAGACGCTACTTCAGCGCCAAGGTTCTGCAGCACCGACTGCAATTGTCCGGCAGATCGGCTGCGAGGCGTAGGCAGTGGCGCCACAGCCCAGCTCTGGATACTGGAAACCAGCTCCTCAGCCACACCCTCCAGATCCTTGTCCGACAGCAGGCCAAACACCGCAAGGCGTTTGCCGAGCACAGGCCGCTGAGCCATGCGCTGCGCCAGAAACCGCGCAGCATGCGGGTTGTGACCAACATCGAGCAACAGGTTCAAGGTCTTGCCCTGCCACTGGAACACACGGCGATCAAGACGACCGGTAATCCGCGCAGCCGACAATGCAGAGCCAATGATCTCGGGTTGCCATGGCATATCCAGTAACAGATAAGCCTGGAGTGCCAGTGCAGCATTCTCCATCGGCAGATCCAGCAAAGGCAGACCGGAAAGCTCGACCACCCGACCCGCCTTGTCACGACCACGCCAGTTCCAGCCCTGACCTGTAACGGTCAGGTCGAAGTCACGACCACGCAATGACAAGGGACAGCCTAGCCGATCCGCCTGCTCAAGCAATGGCGCAGGAGGATCAAGATCGCCACAAAGCGCCGGACGGCCCTGACGGAAAATACCCGCCTTCTCGAAGGCAACCGACTCACGAGTATTGCCCAGCCAGTCGGCATGATCGATACCGATACTGGTCACCAACGCGAGATCGGCATCCACCAGATTCACGGCATCCAGGCGACCGCCCAGACCGACTTCCAGCACGACAGCATCCAGACGGGCCTGCTCGAACAGCCAGAAAGCAGCGAGCGTACCCATCTCGAAATACGTCAGGGTGATATCGCCACGCGCCGCCTCGACAGCGGCAAAGGCATCACAGAGTTCGGCATCGGAAGCTTCGACACCCTGCACCTGCACACGCTCGTTATAGCGCAGCAGATGCGGAGAACTGTAGACACCCACCTTGAGGCCCTGGGCCTGAAGCAAGGCTGCGACGAATGCGCATGTCGAGCCCTTGCCGTTGGTGCCGGTTACCGTGACAACCCGAGGCGCAGGCCGGGTAAGCCCCAGTTGCTGCGCCACCTGTCGCGAACGATCCAGCCCCATGTCGATGGCCGAGGGATGCAGTTGCTCCAGATAGGCGAGCCAGTCGCCCAGGGTTTCAGGGGTCATACAGTGGCCGGTGCCGGTGGAACGACTATAGGCTCAAGAACAGGCGCGACGAACTTGGGAGTCGGCAGGTTCATCATCTGAGCCAGCAGCTTGCCCAGACGCGGACGCAGTTCACTGCGCGGGATGATCAAGTCGATGGCGCCATGGTTCAGCAGGAACTCGCTGCGCTGGAAGCCTTCAGGCAGTTTTTCGCGAACGGTCTGCTCGATGACGCGAGGGCCTGCGAAACCGATCAGGGCCTTTGGCTCGGCAACGATGACATCGCCCAGCATCGCCAGACTGGCGGATACACCACCGTAGACCGGGTCGGTCAGCACGGAAATGAACGGCAGACCTTCTTCACGCAGACGCGCCAGGACAGCCGAAGTCTTGGCCATCTGCATCAGGGAGATCAGGGCTTCCTGCATACGGGCACCGCCGGAAGCAGCAAAGCAGACCATCGGGCAGCGATTTTCCAGCGCATAGTTGGCAGCACGTACGAAACGCTCGCCAACGATTGCACCCATCGAACCGCCCATGAAGGAAAACTCGAACGCCGACACCACGACAGGCATGCCCAGCAGGGTACCGCTCATGGAGATCAGGGCATCTTTCTCGCCGGTCTGCTTCTGCGCACCGACCAGACGATCCTTGTACTTCTTGCTGTCACGGAATTTCAGGCGATCCACCGGCTCCAGATCCGCACCCAGCTCGGCACGGCCTTCGACATCCAGGAAGATGTTCAGACGGGCACGGGCGTCGATACGCATGTGGTGGTTGCACTTGGGGCAGACGTCCAGGGTCTTTTCAAGCTCAGGGCGATAAAGCACCGCTTCGCAGGAAGGACATTTATGCCAAAGCCCTTCGGGGACCGAGCTTTTCTTGACCTCGGAACGCATGATCGAAGGGATCAGTTTGTCTACCAACCAGTTGCTCATGCTTTATTTCTCCAGTACCGGTTTGGCTCCCACGCCTGGCGTTCGACACCAGGCGCATGCCCTTAGCTTAAATTCGTATAGGTGGCGGTGATGACGGGCAGCGGTCGGCAAGACCTGCATGACCCTCGACCCCACTGTTAATCGGCGACACACGCAAATGCAGTCGCTCGTTCAATCCGACCCGCATACTTATGGCGGGGACAGGCTTATGGACGGCGGCAAAGCGCCAACCGTCACATCAAGCGCCGTGGACCGCACTCATGAAGGCAAGAATCTTGTCGCGATCCTTGATGCCCTTGCTCTTTTCGACGCCACCACTGACATCGACGGCATATGGCCTGACCTGGGTAATGGCTTGCGCCACGTTGGCAGAAGTCAGCCCGCCAGCCAGGATGACCGGCTTGTCCAGATCATCGGGAATCAATGCCCAGTCGAAGGTTTCGCCCGTACCACCGGGCACGCCGTCAACATAGGTATCGAGCAGGACTCCGCGAGCGTTGACGTAGGTACGGCAGATGGCAGCAATGTCATCACCCGCCTTGACCCTGAGCGCCTTGATGTAGGGACGGTGGTAGCCATCGCACTCTTCGGGTGTTTCATCGCCATGAAACTGCAGGAGATCCAGCGGCACGGCATCCAGGGTTTCATTGAGCTCGCAACGACTGGCATTGACGAATAACCCGACGGTGGTGATGAAGGGCGGCAATGCGGCGATGATCGCCCGCGCCTGCTGCACATTCACGGCCCGCGGACTTCTGGAGTAGAACACCAGACCGATGGCATCCGCGCCCGCCTCGACGGCAGCCAGAGCATCCTCTATGCGGGTAATCCCGCAGATCTTGCTGCGAACGGCTGACATGTGGTGAAAACCTCAGACCTTTCGGAAAGTCCCGGATGTTAGCAAATGCTTTTCGGGTCGTCAGCCGTCAAGTTCGCTGAAGCCTGTAAGAAAGTGCGGACCGATGTAGCGATCCGGCAGCGCAAACTCATCCCTGTACTCGACTTGCACCAGATACAGTCCGTAAGGATGCGCCGTGACGCCACCGGTACGGCGGACGCGGCTTTCCAGTACATCACGCGCCCACTCCACAGGCCTCTCCCCTGCCCCGATGGTCATCAGCACACCCGCGATATTGCGCACCATATGGTGCAGGAAGGCATTGGCCCGCACATCGATGACAATCATCTTGCCATGCCGGGTGACACGCAAATGGTGCAACTGCTTGACGGGCGACTTGGCCTGACACTGCCCGGCACGGAAGGCGCTGAAGTCATGGGTGCCGACCAGATACCGGGCAGCCTCGGCCATGCGCTCGACGTCCAGCGGCCGGTGATTCCAGGTGATTTCCTGGCCAAGGTGCGCAGGGCGAATCTGGTCGTTGTAGATCACGTAGCGATAACGACGTGCAATCGCCTTGAAGCGCGCATGGAAATGAGCCGGCATGACCCTGGCCCACGTGACGCTGATATCGTGAGGCAGATTGATATTGGCGCCCATGACCCAGGCTTTCATCGTCCGTTCGGCCCGGGTATCGAAATGAACAACCTGCCCGCAGGCATGCACACCCGCATCTGTACGCCCTGCGCACATCAGCGAAACGGGTGAGGCCGCGACTTTGGACAAGGCATCCTCAAGGGTTTCCTGCACCGTCAGAACGCCAGACGCCTGACGCTGCCAGCCGCAATAACGCGAGCCCTTGTATTCCACGCCCAGCGCGATTCGGGAAAAGCCCTCGGCAGCCATCTCGGCGGCCGGGTTGTCTATGTTCGCCAAGGTGCTACAGCCTGTGAGTCTGCGAAAAGGCGGCCATTATACGGGCGCCGAAAAAAGACGCCAGTGAGCAGATACGCAAATGAAAACGACCGCAAAAGCGGCCGTTCCAGTGCAGCAGAACATGAATCAGGCCAGACGCGCCAACATCTCGCGCGCTTCACTCTTCTGCCCGTCATCCCCTTCGCTGACCACTTCATCGAGAATATCCCGAGCACCCTCGGCATCGCCCATATCGATGTAGGCCCGCGCCAGATCCAGCTTGGTCGCTGCTTCGTCGACACCCGACAGGAAGTCGAACTCAGGCTCGTCTTCCAGCGCAGCATCTTCAGCCGTGAAGCGAGGCTCATCGAGCGGCGGATGCTCAAGGTTCTGCGAGAGACGATCCAGTTCCGCGTTGACGTCTTCGATCTCGGAAGCGAAGGCCTGGCTCGCCTGATCGGTTTCGATCTCGTCAGCCAGTGACAGATCGAAGTCCTCAGGCAGTTCCAGATCCTCCAGAGATGAAGGTGCCGGCTCACCCAGATCAAGCGGATCCTCGCCCAGGCTAAGCAACACATCATCCTCAGCCTTGAGCGCTGGCTCCTCTTCCGAGAGATCCAGATCGAAATCGGCCAGATCATCAACCCCTGCCGCGGCCTGGGCGTCTTTCTGCTGCTGCATGATGGACTCGAAACTCAGCTCATCGTCAGCACTCACAGCCGGAACAATCGGCTCATCCAGCAGCAGATCGTCCAGATCGTTGATCGTGGAAACCTCAGCCACTGGCGCTTCCTCGAACTCGTCCAGGCTCAGATCGAAATCATGATCGAACGGATCGTCCTCTTCTGCTACAGGCTCAGGCACCACAGGCGCAGGCTGCTCGGCAACCAGCTCCGGCTCCGGCTCAAGGTCAATCTCCGGTTCTGGAGCAAGCTCAGGCTCGGGTTCAGGAGCAAGCTCAGGCGTCGGATCTTCAGGATCCTCAGCCAGAAGCTCTTCCACGTACTTGGCATCCAGTTCCGCCGCAACGGCCGCGGCCGTCACAGCAGCCGCCGCTGCCGCAACAGCAACCTCAGGGGCCACTGTCGGTGCAGGCGCTGGCGCAGGAGCCGGCTCAAGTGCAGCAGGCGCCGGAACAGGTTCAACAGCTACCGGAGCCTTTGCCAGCTCTGGCGCCTTCTCGGTCGAGTCTCGATCCTTTAGCTGCTCGACCTCAGCATTACGCTTTCCCGCAGCCACCAACTTCCGCTCATGGGCCGCATAGGCTTTGTTGTTACCTTGCTCGGAGTAGATTTCCATCAGCTTGCGGCGAATGTCATCACGCGCCGGATCTTCCTTGACCGACTCTTCAAGCAATTCGATAGCCTGATTCATCCGACCGTAGGCAATATGGATCTCGGCCTGTACCAACGGATCAGCCGGACGCTCACGGGACGCCGCAGCGGCAGCAGCCGGAGCTGCGCCCATCTTGACGTTCGGTGGCGGCACATCGAGCCCATCGAAGCTGGCTTGCGGCACATCCATGTCCATATCGGAAACGAAATCGGACTCTTCAGCCAAGGCTCGCGCCATTCGCTTGTGCTTTTCAGCCTCGGCCTTGGCATTGCGACGACGCGCCAGGAACAACAGCAACAGCGCCAGAACCAGAAGAACACCGCCACCAATCAGCCCCAGCAATACAGGATTGTTGAGGATGTTGTTGAGCGGATCTTCTTCCTGGGCAGGGACAGGTTCGACGGCCAACGGTTGCTCCGCAGGCGGTGTCGCTACCTGAGCGGCACCGGCTGGCAAGGCATCTTCAGGGGCCACTTCACCCGCTGGCTTGAGCGGCGCACCATTGGCGTCGACCAGTGCAGCCGGCACCGCAGGATTGACTGGCGCAGCAGCACCCGCCTGAACCTTGGCCAGTTGATCGTTCTTGAGTTCGATGAGGCGCTGCAATTTGTCGAGCTGACTTTGCAGATCGTTCATGCGGCTTTTCAGCTCGGCATTGTCACGACGCGAAGTATCCAGCGCCTCCTGAGCCACGGCCAGCTTGTTGCTCAGATCACCATTGCCTGCCGCGCCCTGGGCAGCAGGCTTGCCGTTTGCAGAAACCAGACTGAGGTTGTCACGGGTTTCAACCTGCGACGGAGCCGCACCGGCTCGCGCACGACGGGTTGCATCCACCTGACGGGTGCCCGCCGGCAGACGACGCCCTTCGCGCCAGGCACGATATTGCTGGGATACTTCCGCAAGCGCCTGAGGCTGAGGCAGCGCAGTGGTCTGCTGAGGGGTCGGCAGACGCAGCACCTGGCCTTTTTTCAGGCGGTTGATATTGCCGCCGATGAAAGCGTCAGGGTTAAGCGCCTGAATTGCCAGCATGGTCTGCTGAACCGTACCGCCCGTACGAACCTTGGCGGCAATTTCCCACAGCGTATCGTTGTTGGTGGTGACGTATTGCGCAGGCTTGTCCACGGCTGGAGGCGGCAACGCTGCCTCGGGCGCCGGGGCTGGGGCAGGAGGCGTGGCGGGTGCCGGAGCAGCCACAGGCGGCGCAACCGATGGCAACTGCGCAGGAGCTGCCGGAGCGACAGGTGCTGCGGCTGCGGCAGCTGCGGCGGCCTCTGGCGAGAACTTCGGTGGATCCAGCAACAGGCTGTATTCACGCAGCAACCGGCCATTAGGCCATAGCACCTGAACCAGGAACTTCACATAGGGATCGCGCACCGGCTTGCTGGAAGTAATGCGCAACACGCTTTTACCGCTGGCATTGATAACCGGGGTAAAAGTCAGGTCATTGAGAAATGCCTGTCGCGTCACACCCGCCTGCGCAAAGTCGGCAGTAGTTGCCAGACTGGGAACTACTTGCGCGGCATCCAGACCCTGTGCCTGAGTCAATTCAATTTCGGCTACCAAAGGCTGGTTCAGGGTCGACTTTACCGACAATTCCCCGAGCCCCAACGCCTGCGCCATCCCAGATGACAGCGCCGAAGCCGCAGCAATTGCTAATACCAGTTTACGAACCTGAACCATAGCCCATCCCTTGTTTAAAGATTCCCCGGTATCCGGGGAGGTAGTCCTGCATTGGGTGTAAGGCATAGCGCCGCTAGAAATATTCTTCGAATTGTTGCCAAGTATCTTTTACACATAGCCTTTTATCAACAATTCGCCAACCTGCACAGCATTCAAAGCGGCTCCTTTGCGAACATTATCCGAAGTAATCCACAAATCAAGTTGCTCCGGGTCGTCTATTCCCGTCCGAACACGCCCTACATAAACCACGTCCTGGCCTACCGCATCGCCTACCGGCGTCGGGTAATCGCCTGCGTCGACCAGCTCGATACCCGGTGCAGATTCAAGTAATTCATTAACCAGTGCGATATCAACCGGGCCTGCGGCCTGTACCGAGATACTGAAGCTGTCACCAAAGAACACCGGCACCTGAATACAACTGGCCGAAATCTTTAGTGCAGGCAGTACCAGCAACTCACGAAGCTCATCGACCAGCCGCCTTTCAAGCGGAACATGGCCTGACTCGTCCGGCGTGCCGACTTGCGCCAACAGGTTGAAAGCCATCTGGCGATCGAAAAAGCGTGTTTCCAGAGGGCGGACATTGAGCAATTCGGTGGTCTGGCGCGCCAGTTCGGCAACCCCTTCGCGACCCAGCGTGGATACGGCAAGACAGGCAGTGACATTGACCCGCACGATATCCAGAGCACTGCGCAACGGTGCCAGCGCCAGCGCCAACGCTGTGGCCGACGCGCTTGGGCTGCTGATCAGATGGGGGCCGGCATTCGCGGCGAGCAAGTCGCCATTGACCTCAGGCACCAGTCGGGGCGCCTGGCTGGCAGGCAGAGCGCCGGACAGATCCACCACCGAACAACCAGCGGCAATGGCACGGGATGCGAAACTCAGGCTGACGGCTGGACCGGCAGCGAAAAACGCCAGCCGGACCTTGCTGAAATCGAACTCATCGACTTCACGCACGCGAACATTCTTGCCCCTGAACGGCACGGAATGCCCTGCCGATTCGGAACTGGCCAGCAGATACAGATTGGCGACAGGAAAATCACGTTCTTCCAGAATCTGGACGATGGTTTCGCCGACAGTACCGGTGGCGCCGATCACGGCGATATCGAAGGACTGACTCATGCAAAAACCTCAGGCAAAACAGGGAGCGGCACTTTAACTGTCGCGATGCCAGCAGGCAATTAACCCTGCAGGCAAGGGACAGGCTCAGGGCTCCAGGCCAATAGTGAAGAATGAGCCATGGCTCCATACACCCAGCCAGCTCTGGCCGTCCACCTGACGCGAAACCGCCAGTTCGACCAGTTCATAAAACACATTACGGTGGATCAGCGCTTCAAGATTGTTGCGCACATGCACATAAGGCGAGGGCTCTTGGGTGACAGGATCGATCAAGACCCGAATCGGATGATCTGGCCCGGCCTCGACTTCATCCTCGACATGAGTGACAAAACGCAGGATCTGCTCTTCACCCTCACCACTCACGTGCAGGCCGACCGCCACGAAAGGTGCATCATCGACCTTGATGCCCACCTTCTCCACGGGAGTGATGAGGAAATAATCATCGCCATCACGACGCAGGATGGTGGAGAACAGACGGACCATGGGCTTGCGGCCAATCGGCGTGCCCAGGTAGTACCAGGTGCCGTCCCGGGCGATACGCATGTCGATATCGCCACAGAAATCAGGGTTCCACAAATGAACAGGCGGTAGCCCTCTGGTTGCGGGGATCTGCGAAAGCAGATCGCTGGCCTTGCCTGAATCACTCATGTCTTGCCTCTAGCGCTCTACACCCAACAACATACGAGCGTAGTCCTCAAGGGGCGGACCAAGCAAATCTTCAGGCTTGGTATCGTAAAGTGTCAGCAATCCGCCACGGCTGCGAATCCGGGCGCTGTCGATCAGATAACGAGTACTGGTTTCGATCAGCATCAACTGGATGACGCCACGGTCGATACCCAGGCGATCCACGGCTTCCTGATCGGCCCATTCATCGTAGGTCCCGATACGGTCATCAGCCTTGGCAAAGCGCGTGTAGAGCAAGTAGTGCGCACCGGCACTGCGCGCTTCGGTCATCGCCTCATCCAGACCTATCGGTGCCTGGGCACGGCGGACCATGGGGAAGTATTCGACAAAGCCTTTGAATGTTTCTTCAGCGACCACATTGGGACGCGGATAAGCACGGCCAGGCGGCACGAAAGCGCCCTGGGCGATATAGATGAAGGAGTCCGGCTGAACGCGCCAGTTACCCAGACGACGGGTTTCACTGTGATCGAGCAGGCCCGCATCGCTGAACTGCTCACGAACCCCCTCCCCCATATCACTGACTTTCATGCAACCACTCAACGCCAACAGCGTCAGCAATAAAACCAGGCTACGCATCATACCCTCCCAGATGCCGGTGACGGAAAACCGGCGAATGGTCGTCGGATGCAGCTTCCGCGCCAAACAAGACGCGAGAGGGTCAATGTGGGAGCGAATTCATTCGCGAGAGGCCGATGAATCCTACAAATGTGGGAGCCAGCCATCAGACCTTTGAAATAGCCCTACAGGTCCGGTTTTGCATCCGGCAGTGGATCGCTGTCGCGCTTGCGCTTGTTGCCCATGCGCACGCCGATATCCATGAGGAAGTGGAAAAAACCTTCCTGATCTTCCAGCACATTGCTCCAGAACGGCGAGTGATACAGCGCCACAGCGCCATGCACCAGCGCCCAGGCAGCACAGTAGTGGTAATACGGAGGCACATCTTCAAGCTTGCCTTCGGTAATCCGCCCTTTTATCAGCAAGGTCAGATGCTCGAAGTTCGAGGCGCGGATCTTGTGCAGCTCTTCGACCAGTTCGGGAACCTGATTGCCCTTGACGACTTTTTCTTCCAGACGATCGAAGAGGCGATAACGCTGCGGGTCGCGCATGCGGAACTCGAAGTAGGCACGCGACAGCGCCTCCTTGTCCTTGTCGACGTCGGCAGAGTGCAGCAGCTCGTTCAAGTCGCGCTCGTAGTCGAGCATCAGCCGCAGATAGATCTCGGCCTTGGACTTGAAGTGCTTGTAGATCGTGCCTTTGCCTATGCCTACGGCATCCGCGATCATCTCGACGGTGACACTGTCTTCACCCTGTTCAAGGAACAGCTTTAGCGCGGTGTCGAGAATTTCCTGCTCACGGCGGCGAAATTCACGGATCTTACGAGGTTCTTTCTGCATAAGAAGATCTGTAGGGATCAAAATCGAAGCCGCGTATTATGCCCAAATGGCGCCAGATTGCACGGATCATCCGACCATCTCACCGCATATGGATGAATTGACGCCGCAATTACCCTTCTGGCTACTCAAGCGCAGGCCGCCCCACGAACTCCATGTAGCCGGTAATCACAACGTAAAGAGTGAAATAGGCAAAGATCAACGCCGAGGCAATATAAGACCACTTCAGCATCTTCTCGCCCATGAGTCGCCCACCCTGATGAGCCAGCGCGCACAGGGTAATCGACCAGACTACGCCCGCCGCGAGAAACCCTGCCAGAAAGGACGAAGCACTCGACAGGTCCGAGCCTTGCCGGGCAATCAGCGCCCCGCCAACTGCCGCGAACCACAGAATCGCACTGGGCGAAGACATGGCCAGGAAAATGCCGCGAAAGAACAACGATGGTGCCGTAGTACCCAGCTGTGCGCCCCCGCTTTCGATACCGGCACTGACACCAACTGCACTTTTCATCATTTTGAAGCACAGGTAAGCCAGTACCGCCGAACCTCCCAGCCAGAGCACATAGCGCACCGCTTCATATTGCAGAAGGACAGCCATGCCCAGCATGGCCAGAACGGCGTACACCAGATCCCCTACGCAAGTCCCCAACCCCAGCCACAGCCCCCTGGAAAACCCTCGCTGCATTGAAAGCGTGATCATCGCGATATTGGCCAGCCCGATGTCCAGACACAGCGAAAGACTCAGCAGGAAACCATTGGAAAATTCCACTCACAACCTCGAAAACTCAGCCACCCTTGCAGTGCAATGAAGGCAATCAGGACAGGAAATGACTCGTCGGACAGCGCCCGGAATCAAGAACATCGGAATTATCGCCCTATCGGCGTATTTCATTTCAAATCAGGGACTTTCAGTAAAGAGGTAAAAATCCACTCAGCAGAGCCGCTCATTGAGCAATCAATAAGCGGTTTAGTATTCCAAAACTGTTTAAAAAATGAACACCCTATACTGGACGCACCACAATCCTGATCAATACTCAAAACGCTGGCGTGTCATACACCCCCAAGTGACAGGCCGGTAAAGGTGCCGATGGACAGCGTACCTTTGTTTTACTCCTAATGGTCTTAACCCGGTTTCACCCCCCAGAATCCGGGTTTTTTTTGCCTGAAATTAAGGAGTTTCAGCGCTTCGGCACACGCGCCAACGGAAACAGCCGGGCAAAGTTTTCGGTGGTCTGCTCGGCAAAACGCTCGTAGGGCTCGCCCCGCAACATCGCCAGGAACTCAGCCACTTCACGCACGTATTGCGGCAGATTTGGCTTGCCGCGATAAGGAATCGGCGCCAGATAGGGAGAATCGGTCTCGACCAGCAGGCGATCGGCCGGCACCTGTCGCGCCACATCCCGCAGCGCATCGGCATTGCGGAAGGTCACGATGCCGGACAGCGAAATATAGAACCCCAGGTCCAGGGCCGCCCTGGCCATTTCCCAGTCTTCGGTGAAGCAATGCAGCACGCCAGCCTGAGGCAAGGCGGCTTCACGCAACAGGTTCAGGGTATCGGCACGCGCCCCACGGGTATGGACGATGACAGGTTTGCCCGTGGCACTGGCCGCCTGCAAGTGCAGACGAAAGGAGGCCTGCTGAAGCTCGGCGGCCTCGGGCTCATAGTGATAATCAAGGCCCGTTTCGCCAATCGCCACCACCCGCGGGTGATTCAGCTCGGACAGCAGCCAGTCCAGGGCAGGCGCTTCGCCAGGCTTGAGATCCAGCGGGTGAATACCCACCGAGCAGTCCACGTCGTCATAACGCTCGGCCAGGGCCTTTACGGCACCGGCATTGTCGGCACTGACACCGATGCATAGAAAATGCCCCACGCCTCTGCCACGCGCGGCTTCAAGGGCAGCGTCCAGAGAGCCATCGTGCTGGGTGAGGTCAAGGCGGTCGAGGTGACAATGCGAATCTACAAGCATGGGTAAAGAGACAACTACATCGTATGAGTGGGACGGTCGGACTTGAGAGCACCAACCAGATAGGTTTCGATCAGGTTACGAGCGGTATTGTCACCGTCGTTGAATTGCACGCCGACACCGGCAGCCCGGTTGCCCTGCGCGCCCTTGGGAGTGATCCAGGTCACCTTGCCGGTCACCGGAACCTTCTCCGGCTCATCCATCAGATTGAGCAGCATGAACACCTCATCGCCCAGCTTGTAGCTTTTGCTAGTGGGAATGAACAAGCCGCCATTCTTGATGAAAGGCATATAAGCCGCATACAGCACGGACTTGTCCTTGATGGTCAGGGACAGAATGCCGTTCCGTGGACCCGTACTAGGTGGCAAACTCATTGCAACTCCTCAAAGGTTCCCAAGACTGCGAGTCTACGCCTGTCCAGGCAGGCCTGCCCACTGCACCAGCAAAGCTTCAAGCAACAACACTCGATTGAGATTGGCCTTGGACATGACTTTCTGCCGCTGCGCCAGTACCCAGTCCTGAATCTCCAGCACCTTGGCACGAGGCGTCTTTTGCGCCAGATACTGCACGACCTTGCGCATATCGCTCAAGCCAAGCCCGTCTTCATCCTGAGTCAACTGGTAACGCAGGATCAGGTGCGACCAGTCGCAGAACCAGTCGAAGAGCAGCAGCAGCGGAATATCCTTCCAGCCTTCCGCCAGTTGGGTCGGCGATTGCTGCTGCTTGAGCAGTTTTTTCACACCATCCACCACCTGAGCCCGCTGCTCGCGAATACCTTGAACCTGAAGCGAAACCGCCGCCAGAGGCGAACCGGCAGCCAGGGTCAGCAGCTCCAGACGCTCATCATCCGTGCTGTCCGGCAAGGCTGTTGCCAGCCATTCCAGGCTGGCCTGCTCGCTGGGCAATGGACAAGCCTGCTGCACGCAACGGCTTTTGATCGTTGGCAGCAACCGGCTGGGCTGATGGCTGACCAACAGCAGAACAGTATTGCCCGAAGGTTCTTCAAGGCTTTTAAGCAGCGCGTTGGCAGCGTTGATGTTCATCGCCTCGACAGGCTCGATCAGCACCACCTTGCGCCCGCCCATCTGCGCGGTCTGCACGACGAAACTCACCAGATCGCGAACCTGATCGACCTTGATGGGCTTGTCTGCCTCTTCAGGCTCCAGCACGTAATTATCAGGATGGCTACCCGCCGCCAGCAACAGACAGGACTTGCACTGCCCACAGGCATCGAGCCCTTCAGGGCGCTGGCACAACAAGGTGTGCATCAGACGCTCGGCCAGCGCTCGCTTGCCGATCCCCACAGGACCATGCAACAGGTAGGCATGAGCGTGCTGGGAACGACCGGCCATCTGTTGCCACAGAGACGTCTGCCACGGGTAGGCTTCAGCCACGTTGCCGCTCCAGCAACTCGGGCAGCAACGCATCCAGAGACGACTGAACCTGAGCCAGTGTCTGCGCCGCATCCACCAAACGGTAACGGGCAGGCTCGGCTTGCGCCCGCGCCAGATAGGTACTGCGCACCGCATCAAAAAACGCCCGGCCTTCCTGCTCGAAACGATCCAGCCGGCCTCGGGCAGCGGCACGCGCCAGACCCACCTCAACCGGCAAGTCGAACACCAGCGTCAGGTCTGGACGCAAGGCACCCTGGACAAAAGTTTCCAGCGCCGCGATGCGCTCATGGGACAAACCGCGTCCGCCGCCTTGATAGGCATAGGTGGCATCCGTGAAACGGTCACACAGGACCACCTCACCACGCGCCAGTGCAGGACGAATGACTTCGGCCAGATGCTGGGCGCGGGCGGCGAATACCAGCAGCAGCTCGGTATCGGCAGACATGGCTTCGTCGCTGGGTGCCAACAGCAACTCACGAATACGCTCGGCCAGTGGCGTGCCACCGGGTTCACGGGTCAGCAGTACCTCGACACCCTGGGCGCGCAATTGCGCTGCCAGATAATCACGGTTGGTGCTTTTGCCGGCGCCTTCCGGGCCTTCAAGGGTGATGAACAAGCCAGTCACAGGCAATCCTTAGTTATTTTCATTGCGAGGCCGAATCTGTTGGCGGTGCATCGGGCGTAGCCGCAGGTTGAGACTCCGGGGAAGTCGAACCGGACCCGGCAGGTGCTACCGGAATGGGTGCCGGGCTGGATCGGTAATCCGCACGACGCTTGAGCTGGTATTCGCGTACCGCTGCGTTGTGGGCATCCAGGTCGTCGGAGAACACATGGCTGCCATCCCCTTTGGCTACAAAGTACAGGCTGGTGCCTGATACGGGATTGAGGGCAGCATTAATGGCTTCTCGCCCGGCCAGAGCAATCGGTGTCGGCGGCAAGCCGGAAATGACGTACGTGTTGTAAGGCGTCGCCTCTTTCAGGTTGGCCCGGGTCAGCTTGCCGTTGTAGCGCTCACCCATGCCGTAGATCACCGTCGGATCGGTTTGCAGCAGCATGCCCAGCGCCAGGCGACGGACAAACACCCCGGCAATTTCACCGCGCTCGCGAGGCACGCCGGTTTCCTTTTCAACCAGCGAGGCCATGATCAAGGCCTGGTACGGGTCCTTGTACGGCAAATCCGCCGCCCGCTTGCTCCACTCCTCCTCCAGCACGTCTTCCAGACGGTTGTAGGCCTGCTTGAGCAATTCGGCATCGGTCATGCCACGCACATAGCGGTAGGTGTCGGGAAAGAAACGCCCTTCAGGGAAGACATCGGAATGTCCAAGCCTGGCCATCAACTGGCTGTCGCTCAATCCGCTCAGGGTCTGTTCAAGTTTGGGCTGTTTGGCCAATGCAGCGCGTACCTGCCGGAAGTTCCAGCCTTCCACCAGCGTCAGGCTGTACTGCACGA
Organism: Pseudomonas serbiensis; assembly: GCF_030580745.1. Lineage (NCBI taxonomy): Bacteria > Pseudomonadati > Pseudomonadota > Gammaproteobacteria > Pseudomonadales > Pseudomonadaceae > Pseudomonas > Pseudomonas serbiensis. The sequence continues at coordinate 345,835 of NZ_JAUQOO010000004.1, read as the reverse complement.
CTTCCTTGCGCTTCCAGACACCAAACAGCGCCTGTACGTCCATGCCCGGCGTCATGCGATATTCGCCACTGTGCAGCGGCTGCTCGGCCAGATTGAAACGCCAGTAAAGACGCAGCCAGAAGGCATCCTTGATCACGCCGTCGGCCTGCAGGCGATTCAACACCAGGGACGGTGAAGAGCCGACAGGTACGTCCAGCAGTTGTTCCTGGGTGACATTCAGAGGTTGCCTCAACGCTTCCCGTTGCTGCCACCAGGCAAAGCCCAGCGCCAGACCTGCCAGGACTACAGCGATTTCCAGCAATACCAGTATTTTTCGGATCACGAATCAGTTATCCAGAAGTGCTCGAGCAATGTCTTGCAGTTTACGGGTGAGCGGACCAACCGGCCAGTTCAGCCTTGAAAAGCCACGCACCGGCCACACCCCATAAACGCTATTGCACAGAAACAGCTCATCCGCCTGTTCAAGGTCGGACAAGTGCAGGTCACGGATATCGACAGCAATACCCTGATTTCGTGCCTGATCCAGCAACTCGGCACGCATCACGCCCGCCACGCCACAGCGACTCAGGTCAGCGGTCAGCAAGCCACCCTCGCGAACCAGAAACAGATTGCTGTAGACCCCCTCGATCACGCGACCGGAGGTATCGCACATCAGGCCTTCGGCATGCTCGCTGTCTTGCCACTCGGAGCGGGCCAGCACTTGCTCCAGACGGTTCAGGTGCTTGATGCCAGCCAGCAACGGCTGCTCGGCCAGTCGGGTCTTGCAAGGAAAAAGACGTACACCCTGCTCGGCATGGGCTGGCGGATAAGCAGGCGCCGGAGCACCCTGAAGGATGCGGCGCGAACGGGTATCAGCGGCTGGAGCATAACCGCGCTGGCTATCGCCACGGGTCAGAATCAGCTTCATGACCCCGTCGCCCAGTTGCGCAGCGAAGCGGGTCATTTCAGTACGAAGCAGCGCCTGATCGGCCGGAATGGCCAAACGCTCACAGGACGTTCCAAGGCGCTGTATATGACGCTCGAAGAGCAACGGCTGCCCCTTCCTGACGGCGATGGTTTCAAATACACCATCGCCATAGGCAAGACCTCTGTCCTTGAGGGACAGAGAGTCTTCGGGACAGCCATCAACCCAGGCGAGCATCACTCGCTGAACCGACGGAACACCAGCGAGCCGTTGGTACCGCCAAATCCGAAGGAGTTGGAGACTGCAACATCGATCGGCATGCGACGCGCCTCATGAGGCACGAAGTCCAGATCACAACCTTCGTCCGGCTCATCCAGGTTGATGGTTGGAGGAGCGACCTGATCGGCAATCGCCAGCACACTGAAAATCGCCTCTACCGCGCCGGCGGCACCCAGCAGGTGACCGGTCATGGACTTGGTGGAGCTGACTGCCAGCTTGTAGGCATGATCGCCGAATACCGACTTGATCGCCGAGGCTTCAGCCAGGTCGCCAGCAGGTGTCGAAGTACCGTGAGCATTGATGTACTGGACCTGATCGGTATTGAGCTTCGCATCGCGCAGCGCATTGACGATACAACGTGCAGCACCGGCACCGTCATCGGGTGGCGAAGTCATGTGATAGGCATCACCGCTCATGCCGAAACCAACCAGCTCGGCATAGATGGTCGCGCCACGCGCCTTGGCGTGCTCAAGCTCTTCGAGCACCAGTGCGCCCGCACCATCGGAGAGGACGAAACCGTCGCGCCCCTTGTCCCACGGACGGCTGGCACGCGCCGGGTCGTCGTTGCGGGTAGACAATGCACGCGCCGCACCGAAACCGCCCATGCCCAGACCGCAGGCAGCCATTTCGGCGCCGCCGGCGATCATGACGTCAGCTTCGTCGTAAGCGATATTGCGCGCCGCCATGCCGATACAGTGCGTAGCCGTGGTACAGGCTGTGGCAATGGCGTAGTTAGGACCCTGTGCCCCCAAATGGATGGACAGGAATCCGGAAATCATATTGATGATCGAGCCCGGTACAAAAAACGGAGAAATCCGCCCCGGCCCCTGCTCATGCAGCAGACGACTGCTGTTTTCGATGTTGGTCAGACCACCGATACCCGACCCCATGGCAACGCCAATGCGTTCGCGGTTGGCATCCGTGACCTCAAGACCCGCATTGCGCACAGCCTGAAAGCTGGCGGCCAGGCCGTATTGAATAAAGAGATCGAGCCGACGCGCTTCCTTCGGCGCCAGGTATTCTTCGACATTGAAGCCTTTGACCGAACCACCGAAGCGGGTGGTGAAGGCCGAAAGGTCCGTGTGCTCGATAAGGCCAATGCCACTGCGGCCCGCCAGAATACCTTGCCAACTGCTGGGTACATCGTTACCCAATGGCGAAAGCATGCCCATCCCGGTGACCACGACGCGTCTACGCGACACAGGACTCTCCTTCTCTATTATTGACAAGACATCGCTTTTTCAAAGAAAAAACCGCACGCCGGTAAGAGCAGTGCGGTTTTCACATCACAGCAACAACGATTACAAAGTCTTAGCCCTGGTGGCTGTTGACGTAATCGATAGCAGCTTGAACGGTGGTGATCTTTTCCGCTTCTTCGTCAGGGATTTCGGTCTCGAATTCCTCTTCCAGAGCCATTACCAGCTCAACGGTGTCCAGGGAGTCAGCACCCAGGTCTTCAACAAAGGAAGCGTTGTTAACGACTTCTTCTTCCTTGACGCCAAGTTGCTCGGCAACGATTTTCTTGACGCGCTCTTCGATGGTGCTCATACCTAGTTTTAACTCCTAGTGGAAATGTTCAGGCATCTGGCCAGAGGGTAAGTGTATAGAAGAGGTTTTGCTGATTTCAAGCTTAACGCTCCTCCACCGAACCTCACCCGCCCTTTGCCTATTTGTAGATTGCAGTTTTACAACGGATTTTAGACAGCTCGTATGACACTTTTTGAAACGAACATCCACTTTTAGCTCATGTACATCCCGCCGTTAACCGGGATTGTAGCTCCGGTAACGTAACCTGCGCCTTCGGACGCAAGAAAAGCGACAACATGCGCAATCTCTTCGGCCTGACCCAGACGTCCCAACGGGATCTGGGTGATCAGGGATTGACGCTGAGCTTCAGGCAGCTCGCGCGTCATGTCTGTATCGATGAAACCTGGTGCCACTGAGTTGACGGTAACGGCACGCGAACCGACTTCACGAGCCAGCGCACGACTGAAACCTTCAAGCCCCGCCTTGGCGGATGCATAGTTTACTTGACCTGCGTTGCCCATGGCACCGACAACAGAGCCAATGCTGATGATACGACCCCAACGAGCCTTGGTCATGCCACGCAGAACGCCCTTGGACAGGCGGAACAGACTGTTCAGGTTGGTATTGACGACATCATGCCACTCGTCATCTTTCATGCGCATCATCAGGTTATCGCGGGTGATACCGGCATTATTGACCAGAATCAGCGGCGCACCGACACGCTCCTGAATCGTTGCCAGCACCGAATCCACGGACTCGGCATTGCAAACGTCCAGCGCCAGGCCGAAGCCTTCGATGCCGTTTTCCTTGAATGTCGCAGAGATGCGCTCGGCACCCGACTCAGAGGTCGCAGTACCCACGACGACTGCGCCATTGCGCCCCAATTCCAGGGCAATGGCTTGACCAATACCACGACTGGCGCCAGTCACCAGTGCAACTTTACCTTGCAGGCTCATGCAAGCTTCTCCTAATCAGGCCAGTGCCGCGCGTGCGGCGGCAAAGGCGTCCGGGGTATCCAGGTTGTAGGTAATCACGCCTTCGGCGCAACGCTTGTTCAGACCAGCCAACACCTTGCCCGGCCCACATTCCACCAACTGGGTCGCACCATGGCTCGCCAGGCTCTGGATGGATTCCACCCAGCGTACCGGCTTGTACAACTGCTCCAGCAGATCACGCTTGAGCGTGACCAGATCATTCACGGCAGCGGCACTGACATTCTGCACCAGAGGGATGACAGGTGCCTGCCACTCGATGGCTTCGATGGACTCGGCAAAACGCTCGGCTGCCGGACGCATCAGCTCACAATGGGACGGCACACTGACCGGCAATGGCAATGCACGTTTTGCGCCACGGGCCTTGCACAGCTCCATCGCACGCTTCACCGCCTCGGCGGCACCCGCAATAACCACCTGGCCCGGCGAGTTGAAGTTCACGGCGCTGACCACTTCACCCTGCGCGGCTTCGGCGCAGGCTGCGATGACATCGGCATCGTCCAGCCCCAGGATTGCAGCCATACCGCCCTGACCGGCCGGAACAGCTTCCTGCATCAACTGGCCACGGCGCTCGACCAGCTTGACCGCATCGGCAAGGCTGAGGCTCTGGGCAGCGACCAGCGCACTGTATTCGCCCAGGCTATGACCGGCGACGAACGCAGGAACGGCACCGCCCTCGGCCAGCCATACATGCCAAAGGGCAACGGAGGCTGTCAGGATTGCAGGCTGGGTCTTGTCGGTCTGGTTAAGCGACTCGACCGGACCTTGCTGGGTCAACGCCCAGAGGTCATAGCCCAGAGCATCGGATGCCTGCTCAAAAGTATCGAGGATCAACGGATGCTGTGCGCCCTGCTCGGCGAGCATGCCGAGCGATTGCGATCCTTGCCCCGGGAAGACGAATGCGAGGGATGCAGACATGTAACAGGCCCCTGAATTGTTGTCGTCGAAAATAGGCGTCCGGATATACCGAACGCAGGAATTCAAATTTGCATGACTGCACGTTTGGATGACTGGCCAGTCGATTGCGTCACATTTTCAGGAGTCACTGCTTTGCAGTAACACTTCCAGCCGCCCGCGCAGGCGTTGCGGCAGGTTTTCCCGAACCTCGATCAGCGCCCGCTGAATCGCACTCTCGAACCCCTGGGCACTGGCCGAACCATGACTTTTGACCACAATCCCCTGCAAGCCCAACAGACTCGCACCGTTATGCCTTGCAGGCGCAAGTTCAGCCTGCAGACGCTTCAACAGAGGCATTGCCAGAACCCCGACCGCCTTCGCCATCAGGTTGCGCCTGAACAGCTCATCCATTCGTGCAGCAATCATGGTCGCCAGCCCTTCGCTGGACTTGAGCAGCACATTGCCGACAAAGCCGTCACAGACCACTACATCCGCCTCGCCGCGGTACAAACCATCGCCCTCGACGAAACCGATGTAGTTGAGCCCTTTGGCCGCCTGCAACAACGCGGCCGCCTGCTTCACCTGCTGATTACCCTTGATGTCCTCGGTGCCGACATTGAGCAAGGCAACCCTCGGGCTCACAACCCCAAGCGCCTCGGCCGTGACCGCCCCCATGACCGCAAACTGGTAAAGAGCCTCGGCAGAGCAATCGACGTTGGCCCCCAGGTCCAGCAACTGGCAATAGCCGTTGCGGGTAGGAATGGCGGCAATCATCGCCGGCCTGTCGATACCCGGCAGGGTCTTGAGCACAAAGCGCGACAACGCCATCAACGCACCGGTATTGCCCGCACTGACACAGGCCTGAGCCTGACCATCAGCCACAAGCCCCAAGGCAACACGCATCGAAGAATCAGGCTTGCCGCGCAACGCCTGGGACGGACGCTCGTCCATGGTGACCACTTCGCTTGCATGGACAATATGCAGGCGCGAGCGATCCACACCAGAATGGCGGGTAATCAGTTCTTCAAGTAAGGGAGCTTGGCCGACAAGGGCCAGGTGAAGCGAGGGCGTAGCAGTCAGGCACGCGAGGCTTGCCTGAACAATGTTGCGGGGACCGAAGTCCCCGCCCATTGCGTCGATCGCAATGATCGGAGCGGACAAGAAATTACTCGTCAGCGCCCTTGTCGATCACTTTACGGCCACGGTATACGCCTTCTGGCGATACGTGGTGACGCAGGTGAACTTCACCAGTGGTCTTTTCTACGGACAGAGTGCTTGCCTCAAGAGCGTCGTGCGAACGACGCATGTCACGGGCAGAGCGGGATTTTTTGTTCTGCTGAACAGCCATAATGATTAACTCCTAAACGTTTGGGTCACGCTTTAACTGCGCCAATACACTGAACGGGTTGGACCGCGTTACCTCGTCCACGCTCGGTTCGGGCTCATCGAGACCCGCCGGTTGCTGGCATTCTTCCGGATGATGAGCAGGCACAATCGGCAAGGCGAGCAAAAGCTCCTCCTCGATCAATGCCAGCAGATCCAATGGATCTTCGCCCAGTTCCAGCACGTCATAACCTTTCGGTAACGACTGGGTATTCGCACCCTCCTTCACCACCGCGTAACTGCACTCGCTGTGGATCGGCAGGGTGACCAGCTCAAGACAACGCTGGCAAACCATCTTGACCGAGACGTCGATGGAACTGTGGATAACCACAGACCGGCGCTCGTCACGCTCGAAAACGAATTTAGCCTGCACCGTACCGACATTGTCGGAAAGCGGGTCGCAGAGTCTCTCCAAATCGGCCAGCAGCACTTCACCTTGAAGGGTAGTGCCACGATCAGCCAATTTGCGCGGGTCAACGTGAGGTGGAATCGGGTCATTCAACATAGGCGCAGCATTCTAGGGATGCCCCCTTGGCATGTCAAAGGAAATTCAGGCCTGTTCGCAACTACGACCTCTCATTAGAATCGGCGCTCAGCCCACGGAGAACCGTATGCCATCCCTGCTTCTCGCCTCCAGCTCACCTTATCGTCGCGAACTGCTTGCCCGTTTGCGCCTGCCATTTGCCTGCAAATCGCCCGATATCGACGAAAGCCGCCATGCCGACGAGAGCGCAATCGACCTTGTGCAGCGCCTTGCACGGGAAAAAGCCCAGGCACTTGCCCACGAATATCCGGACCACCTGATCATCGGCTCCGATCAGGTTGCCGTGCTTGGCGGACAGATTCTCGGCAAACCCCACACCTTCGAGCGCGCCCTGGAACAACTGTCAGCGGCCAGCGGCACAACCGTCACCTTCCTTACCGGCCTGGCGCTGCTAAACAGCAAGACCGGCCACTGCCAGGTCGACTACGTGCCATTCAGCGTCCACATGCGCAACCTGGACAAAGCCAGCATCGAGCGCTATCTGCATGCAGAGCAGCCTTTTGACTGCGCCGGCAGCTTCAAGGCCGAAGGACTTGGCGTAAGCCTGTTCCGCAGCACCGAAGGCAGCGACGCCACAAGCCTGATCGGCCTGCCACTGATTCGTCTGGTGGACATGCTTATAAATGAAGGGATCACTATTCCCTGAGCCAGAAACAAACAACCCGACCAATGGTCGGGTTGTTTGCTCAATCAAAGATCAGCGCAACACTGGCCCGCTAAAACCGGCCCACATCGCAATCCGCTCCGCGATACTGGCGCCCAGCTTTTTGGAGAACCGGTCAAAAGGCGACTCCTGAATGGTGTAATCGACGATCTCTTTCTCGCCGATCACTTCACGAGCCACATAACTCGCACTGCCCAGACCATCGACCAGACCCAGCGAAACAGCCTGCTCACCGGTCCAGACCAGCCCCGAGAACAGCTCGGGATGCTCTTTATCCTTCAAGCGATCACCGCGCCCCTGCTTGACGCTGGCAATGAACTGGCGATGCGTCGTGTCCAGCACGCTTTGCCAGAACTGCGTCTCGTCAGCCTTCTGCGGCTGGAACGGGTCAAGGAAAGCCTTGTGCTCGCCCGAGGTATAGGTCCGGCGATCCACACCCAGCTTCTCCATGATCCCGACAAAACCGAAACCGGCAGCCGTCACACCAATGGAGCCCACCAGACTGGCCTTGTCGGCGTAAATCTGGTCAGCAGCGCTGGCAATGTAATAGGCACCCGAAGCGCCAAGATCGGTGATGACCGCGTACACCTTGATATTCGGCTTCTCGGCACGCAGGCGACGGATTTCATCGTAGACATAGCCCGACTGGACAGGGCTGCCGCCAGGACTATTGATACGCAGGATCACACCCTTGGTCTTGGCATCCTCGAAAGCGGTGCGCAGGCTGCCGACAATATTGTCGGCACTGGCCGACTCCTTGTCCGCAATCATGCCCTGCACTTCGATCAACGCGGTGTGGCTTGCCCCGCGTGAAGCGCTCTTTTCCATATCCATGAGCGGCGTGAACAGCAGCAACATGGTGAACAGATAGGCGAAGGTCAGAAACTTGAAAAAGATGCCCCAGCGGCGCGCACGACGCTGCTCCTGAACACCGGCCAGCAGGGTTTTCTCCAACAGCTTCCAGCTTTTTGCATCTTCCTTGCCAGCAACGGTGTCATCCGTTTTTTGCGAGGCAGGCGCTTTCCATTCGTCAGACATATTTCACTCACTCCAACCGCGAAGACTAAACGCCACGCTCACCCAACCAGGTGCGCAATTCAGGAAAACTCTCAATGGACAGACGCGGCTGATACTCACGCAACGAATCCAGGGATTGCGCACCGTAGCCGACCGCAACCGAATCCATGCCAGCGTTACGCGCCATCAGCAGATCGAAGGATGAATCACCCACCATCAGCGAACGCTCGGGCGCAACACCACAATGGGCCATGATTTCATGCAACATCAACGGGTCCGGCTTGCTGGCGGTTTCGTCGGCAGCCCGGGTGATATCGAAATAGTCCTGCCAGTCATTGGACTTCAGAACACGGTCAAGACCACGACGCGCCTTGCCCGTGGCGACAGCGATGCGATAACCCTCATCGCGAAACGCCTGAATGGCTTCGCGCACACCTGCAAACAGAGGCGATGGCACCTTGTCCATTTCCATATAGCTGTCGGCATAGCGCTGCCGGAATTCAAGCAGGTCACTGGGCGTAATGTGTGGGTACAGCGTGCGAATCGCCTCTGGCAACCCGAGGCCGATAATGCCCTTGATCGCCAGATCGTCGCGGGCTTCCATCCCGCCTTTCAATGCCGCCGTACGCATGGCTTCGACGATACGACCGACCGAGTCGGCCAACGTACCGTCCCAATCGAAAATCAACAGATCATAGTCACGACGCACTCAAACGCTCCACAGTCTTGGCCCACATCTCATCGACCGGGGCCTGCAACTTCAACTCGCCCCCGTCAGGCAATGGCACGGTCAGCATATAGGCATGCAGGAACAGGCGCTTGCCACCCAACTCTCGAATCTCGCGACTGAAATCTTCATCGCCGTACTTGGTATCGCCGGCAATCGAGTGCCCGGCATGCAATGTGTGGACACGAATCTGATGGGTACGACCCGTTACAGGCTTGGCCTCGACCATGGTCGCGAAATCACCGAAGCGACGCAGGACCTTGAAAATCGTCAGGGCCTCCTTGCCTTCGTCATTGACCTCGACCATACGCTCGCCGGAGCGCAGGTTGCTCTTGAGCAGCGGCGCATTGACCTGCTTCTGAGCCGTCGCCCAGTGCCCGCGAACCAGCGCCATGTAGCGTTTGTCCACACCGTCGCCGCGCAAGGCAGCATGCAGGTGGCGCAACATGCTGCGCTTCTTGGCGATCATCAACAGACCGGAGGTATCCCGGTCCAGCCGGTGTACAAGCTCCAGCTCCTTGGCATCAGGTCGCAACTGGCGAAAGGCTTCGATGACACCGAAACTCAGACCGCTGCCGCCATGCACGGCGATTCCTGCCGGCTTGTTGAGCACGATCAAGGCCTTGTCCTCGTAGACAATGGCCGCCTCAAGGCGCTGCAACAAACCCTGTGCGACCGGCACAGGCTCATCGCGCTCAGGCACACGCACAGGTGGAACGCGCACGATGTCGCCCGCCTGCAACTTGTACTCGGGCTTGATCCGCCCCTTGTTCACACGCACTTCGCCTTTGCGCAAGATGCGGTAAATCAAGGTCTTGGGCACACCCTTGAGATAAGTGATCAGAAAGTTATCGATGCGTTGACCGGCAAGTTCCGGGGCAACCTCTACCAGCTGAACGCCGGGGGTTGGGGGGGCAATATTCGTCATGCGACAAATCATAACAATTTTTTATGGATTTGAAGCACTTAATGATTGCTGCTATAGTCGCGAACGCCGCCAAAAGCGGCCGGACAGCGGACAAACGGTTGACAACCGGCCCTGACCAGCGCAATTCACGAGGACGGGAGGCCGTCCTACGAGGTGTTCGGTGACAACGGAGCACGCTGGAAACGTAACGAGCGCAGGTGACATGAGGCCTGAAACACGCCGGATCGCAGAGTAACCACTCGCCTTCAGCGCGCACAATTCACGGCCAGTTCACAAAGTGCAGTCGCTTCCAGACGCTACGAGCGAATGTTTCGGGAACAACGCCTCAAGCAATGATGCGCGAACTTCCCATGGAAGCTCGCGGTAAATGCCAACCCGCTGCGGATTCTGCGCGCGGCAGCACCCGAATTATCAGGGATACGTGTAGGGTGGAGATGCACAACCATCGGACTGTGTAGCACAAGGCTTGTTCTAGACGCTTCATCTCGTCCGCTACCGATGGTCGATTCCTCCTCCTGACAAAGCTTTTGCTGTAAAGGGTGCCTTTTGTCACCACAGCAAACAGGAAACGTCGTCGCGACGCCTCGATCCTTCTGATCGAGAACATCGCTAGACAATGGAGTGTCCATACACTCTTGACGTGCCCTGACACCGACCGTGAGAAGTCGTGTGTGCCGAACGCCGTTTCCGGCAGCCCGGAAACCGACGGTACTACATGAAAAGAATGCTGATTAACGCAACTCAACCCGAAGAGTTGCGTGTTGCTCTGGTAGACGGCCAGCGCCTCTACGATCTGGACATCGAGTCCGGTGCTCGCGAGCAGAAGAAGGCCAACATCTACAAAGGCCGGATCACCCGCATCGAGCCAAGCCTGGAGGCTGCCTTTGTCGATTTCGGCTCTGAGCGCCATGGCTTCCTGCCCCTCAAGGAAATCTCCCGCGAATACTTCAAGAAGTCTCCTGAAGGCCGCGTGAACATCAAGGACGTCCTGAGCGAAGGCCAGGAAGTCATCGTTCAGGTCGAGAAAGAAGAACGTGGCAACAAGGGCGCAGCCCTGACCACCTTCATCAGCCTGGCTGGCCGCTATCTGGTCCTGATGCCCAACAACCCGCGCGCCGGTGGCATTTCGCGCCGCATCGAAGGCGAAGAGCGCAACGAACTGCGCGAAGCCCTGAACGGCCTGATCGCTCCTGCCGACATGGGCCTGATCGTTCGCACCGCCGGCCTTGGCCGCAGCAGCGAAGAAATGCAGTGGGACCTCGATTACCTGCTGCAACTCTGGACCGCCATCAAGGAAGCATCCCTGGATCGTGCCGCGCCATTCCTGATCTACCAGGAAAGCAACGTCATCATCCGCGCCATCCGCGATTACCTGCGCCAGGACATCGGTGAAGTCCTGATCGACAGCATCGAAGCCCAGGAAGAAGCCCTGACCTTCATTCGTCAGGTGATGCCGCAGTACGCCAGCAAGATCAAGCTGTACGAAGACAGCGTTCCGCTGTTCAACCGCTTCCAGATCGAAAGCCAGATCGAAACCGCCTTCCAGCGCGTCGTCGAACTGCCTTCCGGCGGCTCCATCGTCATCGATCCGACCGAAGCCCTGGTATCCATCGACATCAACTCGGCGCGCGCCACCAAAGGCAGCGACATCGAAGAAACCGCACTGCAGACCAACCTTGAAGCCGCCGAAGAAATCGCCCGTCAGTTGCGCCTGCGCGACATCGGCGGCCTGATCGTCATCGACTTCATCGACATGACCCCTGCCAAGAACCAGCGCGCCGTGGAAGAGAAAGTCCGCGAAAGCCTGGAAGCCGACCGCGCCCGCGTTCAGGTCGGTCGTATCTCGCGCTTCGGCCTGCTGGAAATGTCCCGCCAACGCCTGCGCCCTTCCCTGGGTGAAAGCAGCGGCATCGTCTGCCCGCGTTGCAACGGCACCGGCATCATCCGTGACGTCGAGTCCCTGTCGCTGGCCATCCTGCGCCTGATCGAAGAAGAAGCCCTGAAAGACCGTACTGCCGAAGTACGCGCTCAGGTGCCGATCCCGGTCGCCGCGTTCCTGCTGAACGAAAAACGCAACTCGATCACCAAGATCGAACTGCGCACCCGCGCCCGCATCATCATCCTGCCGAACGATCATCTGGAAACGCCGCACTTCGAAGTTCAGCGTTTGCGCGATGACAGCCCGGAAGCCCACAACAATCAGTCCAGCTACGAAATCGCTGCTGCCGCTGCCGAAGTGGAAGAAGTTGCGCCGCAAGCCGCAGCCACCCGCACCCTGGTTCGCCAGGAAGCCGCAGTCAAGACTGCACCGCCGCGTACCAACGCACCGGTTCCAGCCCAGGCCGCTGCTCCGGTTGCAGCTCCTGCTGCTCACGAGCCAAGCCTGTTCAAGGGTCTGGTGAAATCCCTGGTGAGCCTGTTCGCCACCAAGGAAGAGCCGGTTGCACCGGTGGTCGTGGAAAAACCAGCCAGCGAACGCCCTGCCCGCAACGAAGAGCGCCGCAACGGTCGTCAACAGAGCCGTGGCCGCAACAACCGTCGCGACGAAGAGCGCAAGCCGCGTGAAGAACGTGCGCCACGTGAAGAGCGTGCCGAACGCGCTCCACGCGAAGAACGTGCCCCTCGTGAAGAACGTGCTCCACGCGAACCTCGCGAAGTCCGTGACGATGCTGCGCCACGCGAAGAGCGTCCGGCTCGCGCACCACGTGAGCGCAAGCCACGCGAAGAGCGTCCTGTGCGCGAACTGCGCGAACCTCTGGATGCAGCGCCAGCCGCAGCCCGTGAAGAACGCCCTGAGCGCGCTCCACGCGAAGAACGCCAGCCACGCCCTCCTCGTGAAGAGCGTCAGCCACGTGCAGAGCAGGCCGCCGCCGCGACCAGCGAAGAAGAACTGCTGAACAATGAAGAGCTGACCAGCGAAGACAACCAGGAAGGCAGCGAAGGCGAACGCCCTCGTCGTCGCTCCCGTGGCCAGCGTCGTCGCAGCAACCGTCGCGAGCGTCAGCGTGACGCCAACGGCAATGTGATCGAAGGCTCCGAAGAGAACGAAGGCAGTGAAGACCAGGAAGCAGGTCAGGCTGTTACCGCAGCTGTCGCTGAAGCCGTAATCAGTGCCCCGGCCGAGGCGCAAGCCAACCGCCAGGCAGAAATTGCCAACGCATCGGCCGAAATACCTGCCGAAGCAGCGGCGCCTGTCGTCGAAGCTCCCGTTGCCGAAGCCCAGCCAGTCGAAGCACCGGCTGTAGAAGCCCCGGTTGTAGAGACACCAGCCATCGAAGCGCCAGTTGCCGAAACCGCTCCAGAAGCGCAAGCCGCACCTGAAGTCGAAGTGCAGCCAGCAGTAGTCGAAGCGCCAGTACGTGCAGCTCAGGCAGAACTGTTTGAAGCACCACAGGCTGAAAACGCGCCAAAGGCTGAAAACATCGTACCGTTCAAGCCAACGCCAGAGCCAACTCCGGAAGTTGCGGTCGAAGCTCCGGTTCAGGCTGACGTGCCGGCTACCGAATCCGCCGAGCTGCCAGTGCCTGCACCAGTCGCCGAGCCTGTACTCGTTCAGGAGGAGCCCGCTCCTTATGCAGCGCCACAAGCCGTCGAGCCTGAGCCGGCACCGCAAGCAGAGCCAGTTGTAGTGGCCGAAGCACCTGCGCCGGTCAGCACCAATGGTCGCGCCCCGAACGATCCACGCGAAGTTCGTCGCCGCAAGCGCGAAGAAGAAGAGCGTCGTCGCCAGGAAGCCGAGCAGGCTGCTGCCGCTGAAACTGAAGTAGTTGCTGCACCGCAAGCCCAGGAAGAGACCGAGCCTAAACCACTCGCCTGATCCCCGGCCCATGAAAAAGCCCTACCTGTGTGAGCAGGTAGGGCTTTTTTGTGTCTGGCGTTTCAGCTCGGCATCAGCCAGCCTGAAGGCGCAGCCTCAATACAGATTGGGCTCCATCTCCAGTTCCACGCCAAAACGTTCGGCAATGTCTGCCTGGATTCGACGGGCAAGGCTCAGCAGTTGCAGGCCTGTGGCCTGACCGTGATTGACCAGCACCAGCGACTGAAGCGCATGCACGCCTGCATCCCCCTCACGAAAGCCCTTCCAGCCAGCCTGCTCGATCAACCATCCGGCTGCCAGTTTCACGCGACCATCGGCCTGGGGATAACCCACTACGCCCGGATAGTTGCGCTTGATGGTTTCGCTCTGTTCAGCCGTCACCAATGGATTCTTGAAGAAGCTCCCGGCATTACCCAGCACGGCAGGGTCTGGCAGTTTCTCGCTGCGGATCGCGCAGATGACGCGACTGACATCAAAGGGGCTCGGCTCCTTGATCCCCATCTCATCAAGACGCTGGCGAACCGGGCCATACTCCAGGTGAAGAGAAGGCGTACGACGCAAGGTAAAACGCACACGCAGGATCAACCAGCGACCAGGTTGCTGCTTGAATACGCTGTCGCGGTAAGCGAACCGGCAATCTTCCAGGGAAAACTCACGCAACTCGCCGGTCTGGCGATCGAGCGCCGTCAGGCTGTGGAAAACATCCTTGATCTCGACGCCATAAGCACCGATGTTCTGCATCGGGGCAGCACCCACCGTTCCGGGGATCAGGCTCAGGTTTTCCAGCCCGGCAAAACCCAGCTCCAGGCAGGACTGCACGAACGGATGCCAGGGCTCGCCCGCCTCGGCTTCGACAATACCCTGAGCGCAATCCTCCTTGATGACACGAATCCCGCGACTGGCCATGCGCAGCACCAGTGCCCGGACGTCATCGGTCAGTAACAGATTGCTGCCACCACCGATCACCAGCAAGGGCACAGCATGTTCGGCGCTATACGCCAGAGCCTGACGCACTTCCTGATCATCACGAGCCTCAGCGAACAGTTGCGCCTGCACATCCACGCCAAAGGTATTGAAGGGTTTGAGTGAAACCCCGGACTGCACCTGCAAGGTCATGCGCTTACCTTCAGTTGAACAAGACAAACCGACATCAAATCTCCAGCAAGCGCCTTACACGCTCAAGGTCTTCAGGCGTATCGACACCGGCAGGCGGTGCCTCCAGAGCATCGGCCACATGAATGCGCACGCCATTCCAGAGCGCTCGCAATTGCTCCAGGCTTTCGGTGTTCTCCAGCCAGCAAGGTCCCCAACTGACGAAGTCATGCAGGAAACCGGCACGGTAGGCATAGATGCCGATATGACGACGATAAGGCACGCCCTCAGGCAACACGTCCCGACTTGCGGCCAGAGCATCCCGCGCCCACGGCAATGGCGCCCGGCTGAAAGTCAAAGCCAGGCCGTTTACGTCCGCCACCACCTTGACCACATTCGGATTGAACAGCGCAGTGACATCATCGATGGGCTCGGCCAGGGTCGAAATACCGGCTTCAGGATGCGCAGCGAGATTGGCTGCCACCTGATCGATCACCACAGGCGGGATCATCGGCTCGTCACCCTGGACATTGACCACAATGGCATCAGCCGCCAGCCCCAACTGTTCGGCCACTTCAGCCAGACGGTCAGTGCCCGAGTTGTGATCGTCACGTGTCATCAGTACCTGAGCACCGAATGCCTGACAGGCTTCGACAATCCGCGCATCGTCGGTGGCAACCACGACACGTTCGGCACCGCTTTTACAGGCCTGCTCCCAGACATGCTGGATCATCGGCTTGCCCGCGATGGTTTTCAGCGGCTTGCCGGGAAAGCGGCTGGAACCGAATCGTGCCGGAATGACAACCGTGAAAGCCGCTATCATTTATCCAGACGCTCTTCGGCAGTCAGGGTGCGCGCTTCGGTTTCCAGCATGACGGGGATGCCGTCGCGAATCGGGTAGGCAAGGCCTGCGCCTTTGCTGATCAGTTCGGTCTTGTCGGCACTGAGCTTCAGCGGCCCCTTGCTGATCGGGCAAGCGAGGATATCGAGTAGTTTGGTGTCCATGGGGACTCCTGAGGCAATCATGGAAAAAGACGTGTCAGCTGCTCATCGAACCAGTTGACGAAGGCAGCGCCAGGCACCGCATCCACTGCCAGATACCACCAGTCATCGGCCGCAAAGGAACGGCATTTCACAGCATCCTTCTCGGTCATGATCACTGGCAACGATGGTGTGAAGGTGAGCGTTTGAGCGCTGTAGACCGCATGGTCGGCAAAAGCGTGAGGCACAGGCCGCCAGTGTAATCCTTCGAGGGTATTGAAGAAACGTTGCGGATTGCCGATACCCGCCACGGCATGCAGCGCCTGGCCAGCCGGGAAATGATCCACCGGCTGACGCTCGCCACTGCGCAGATTGATCAGCGCCGCGGGCTTGAGCACAAAGGCATAGCCGTCGTCACGATCTTCAAGGGCACCGTTATAGAGCAAGGCATCGACACTGTTCAGCCGCTCGACCGGCTCGCGCAACGGGCCGGCCGGCAGACAGCGGCGGTTGCCCAGCCCACGTGCGGCATCGATCAGCACCAGTTCGAGATCACGGGCCAGCCGATAGTGCTGCAAACCGTCGTCGCTGAGGATCAGATCAAGCGGTTCGGCAGCCAGCAAGGCGCGCACGGCACGGCTGCGATCCGGGTCGATCATCAACGGCACGCCACAACGCTGCACGATCAGCAGCGGCTCGTCGCCCGCCTCGTCAGCACTCTGATCTGGCAGGACTCGCCACGGCAGGCTTGGCGGCTTTGCGCCATAACCGCGACTGACGACCCCCACGCGCAGCCCGCGACTGCGACAGTGTTCGATCATCCACAGAATCAGCGGCGTCTTGCCGGTGCCGCCCACCGTAATGTTACCCACCACCACGACCGGTACTGGCGCCCGGTAGATATCACCCTCACCCGCCAGAAAACGCTTACGCTTGCCATTCACGACGCGCCGGTAAAGGCTCTCAAGGGGACGCAGCAGTGCAAGCGCCGGATGGCCGTTGTACCAGGCATCAAGCAAGCGATCGGTAAGTGCCATCAGTTAGCCTGGTTGGCCTCGACAGTGGTCATGCGCAGATGGCTGAAACCCAGCTTGCCTGCAGCGTCCATGGCAGTAATGACCGATTGGTGGGGAGTCTTGCCATCGGCACTGATCGACAGCGGCAGGCTGGTATCGCCCGCCGACTCGCGTTGCAGTGCTTCGATCAGGGTCGCCAGATCGTTTTTCGGCAGCAACTGGTTGTTCAGGGAAAACAGACCGTCAGCATTGATGGCGATATCCAGATGCTTGAGGTTGGCCTCGGTATCCGGGGTGCCGGTCACCGCCTGCGGCAGATCCACGCGCAACTGAGTTTCACGGGTGAATGTCGTGGTGACGATGAAAAACAGCAGCAGGATAAACACCACGTCGATCAACGACACAAGGTTGATGTCGATGTTCTCCCGCGGCTTGCGGCGGCGAAATTTCACTTCTTCTTGCCCCCGGTGCGGGCCATGGATTTCAGATCGACCGGCGCATCCACCAGATCGACATCACGGTCGCCCTGCACCACTTCCACCAGACGAATCGCCTGTTGCTCCATGCCGACCACCAGTTCATCGACTCGGCTCTGCAGGAAACGATGGAAGAAAATCGCGGGGATCGCGACGATCAGGCCCGACGCGGTGCAGATCAGCGCCTTGGAAATACCGCCTGCCAGAGCACCGGCATTGGCCGTGGCTCCCGAACTGTTGAACGAGCCGAAGATATCGATCATGCCCAGCACCGTACCCAGCAAACCCAGCAGGGGTGCCATGGCGGCAATGGAGCCCAGGGCACTGAGATAGCGCTCCAGATCATGAATGACCCGTGCTGCGGCCTCTTCGATGCACTCTTTCATGATCTCGCGACCATGCTTGGAGTTGGCAAGGCCTGCAGCGAGGATCTCACCCAACGGCGAGTCGGCGCGCAGCAGCTTGAGCTTTTCGTTGTCCAGTTTCTTGTCCTGGATCCACTGCCAGACCTGTCCCAGCAGGTGCGGAGGCGTTATGCGGCTGGCACGCAACGTCCATAGACGCTCAATGATGATGCCGGCAGCGGCGATGGAACTCAAAATGATCGGCAACATCATCCAGCCGCCAGATTTGACCAGTTCCCACACAATGACCACTCCCTGAAAAATTGGCGCCACTCTAACATAGGCTCGGCGACTGTCCGAAGCCCGAGATAAACATCCGCGCATTCAATCACGCCAGAAGCGCTGTTCGCCCCGCTCTGCCCGGGGTTGGCCGAAGGTCCCCAGTTGCAGGCCGATGGCTCCCAGTACGGCACTGTCATAGCTGCGAATCCCCTGCCATCGATAACGCGCCATGACCAATGGATGAGGATGCCCGAACGCATTGTTGCGTCCACGGGAGATCAACACGCCAACCGGAGCAACTGCGCGCAGAAACAGTTTTGAGGAAGAGGTCCGACTGCCATGGTGCGGCGCCTGCAACCAATGGGCGCGCAGATCGAAATCGCTGTTCAGCGCAGCCTGCTCGGCCTGTGCATCGATATCCCCGGTCAGCAGCAATCGCTCACCATTGGCCTCGACACTCAGCATGCAGGAGGACTGATTGCCCTCCTCGGCCTGCTCCCAGCGCCAGGTCGCAAAACGTACACCATCCCATTCCCATGTTTCATCGTTGCGGCACCGTTGGGCATCCAATTGAGGATCGAGCCTGGTCAGCTCACCGCCCATTACCCGCAGAACCGGCAGCGCCCGATGGACGGCAAGCGCGCCTCCCGCATGATCGGTGTCGGCATGGCTGAGTATCATCAGGTCCAGGTTGCGCACACCAGCCTTGCGGATGGCAGGCACCACCACCCGCTGACCGATATCGAACTCGCCGAAGCGCGGCCCGGCGTCATACAGCAGCGTGTGATGGCGGGTACGCAAGAGAGTCGCCAAGCCCTGCCCGACATCCAGTTGCAGCACTTCGACCTGCCCATGAGGCACCGACTTGATCGGCGGGAAAACACACAGCAATAACAGCGGCCAACCCAGTAAACGCATGGGCATGCCATTCGGCAGCAATAGAAGCAGAGCGCCCAGCAGGCTCATCGCCCACGCCCAGGCCGGCACCGTGCCTGGCAGCCAGGCGGGCCGGATATCGGCAACCGCCCCCAGAAAAACGAACAACCCCTCCAGCGCGGCACCGGCCAGCCAGAGCAAACTTTCACCCATCACAGGCACGGGCAGCAAAAGCGTCCCCACCAATGCAGGAGGCAACACAATCAGACTGACCCAAGGCACAGCCAGCAGATTGGCGAGCGGACCACTGATACTGACCGGCAGGTTCAGGGCCAGCAGAATCGGTAGAAGACCAATGGCAATCAACCACTGGGCACGTGTCCAGCTCTGCCACCAGCCCCAGGCGCCGAGACGCCCGCCAAAGATCAGGATCAGAATTGCCACCGCCGAGAACGACAACCAGAAGCCCGGCTGCAAACTGACCAGAGGCTCGAAGATCAAAACCAGATTGAGGGACACCAGCAGCGGCCAGAGCAGGCCAAGATGCCGAAAGCGCAAACGCCAGAGCAGAACCATGCCAACCATCACACAGGCCCGACGCACCGGCACATCAAACCCGGCCAGCAAGCCATACCCCAGCGCCGCACCGAATGCCAGACCGCAGGCCGATGGCAACCAGGGCAGGAAGCGCGGCCATAATCCCCAGCGAGCCAGCCCCGCGACCAGCAGATAGACCACGCCCGCCAACAGCCCGATGTGCTGGCCGGAAATCACCAGCAGATGCACGGTGCCGGTGTCCTGCAACACTTGCCAGTCGGACGTCGACAGACCGGAGCCATCACCCAGCACCAGCGCCGCCAGCCCGCCTTCACGTCCAAAGGCATCGACAGCCAGCAACCGCTGGCGAATCCCGTCACGCCAGGCGGCGCGGGCTGGCACCAGTAACTCCCCGTCCACCACCGTGCCGGTGGCACCAATGCGCTGGGCCAGCAACCAGCCCTGATAATCGAAAGCATCGGGGTTGACCAGCCCGGCCGGCCGCTTGAGTTTGACTGCCAGTTTCCAGCGCTCGCCGCTACGCACTTCGGGGCCGCCATACCAGGCCACACGAATCAACTGCGGCAACTTCGCCCGTCGCGACCGGGCCTCCTCCAGTTCGAAACGCACCACACCTTCGGCAGAACCCGGCAAGCCGACCACCTGACCTTGCAGCCATAACGTCTGCCCGTCGAGCCGTGGCGACAGCCGATCATCCAGCGCCGACTGCGCCGACACACAGGCCCAGGTGAGTCCGAACAGAAAAAGTGCCAGTGGATAAGTGCGAAACGGCAGCAGCATCAACGCGACCACCGGCATCAGCAGCAATAGCCAGACCGGCGGCAACGCGGGCAAAAAACGCAGGGCCAACAGACCCAGAGCAAGCGCGATCATCCCTGTGCGCATGAACATCCCTCAAAGCGGTGAGGCTTCAAGGATGAGCGCTACAGAGAAAAATGGGCGGGATGGAGTGTTACCGGTTTTGTTCTTTAACTGCGCCACGCCTGCGTAGGAGCGAATTTATTCGCGAAGGCCTTCGCGGATGAATCCGCTCCCACAGAGGGAATACACATACGAGAAAAGGTTACTGCCGCATCCCGCGTCCGCTCACCAGCAGGCGGGCACAGCCGATATACAGCACCACGGTTGCCACGACCATGAAGGCAAGCGCGATGCTGATCCTGATATCGGAAACCCCCAGGATGCCGTAACGGAAGGCATTGACCATGTGCAGGACCGGGTTGGCCAGTGAGACGGTCTGCCAGAACGGCGGCAGCAGGCTGATGGAGTAGAACACCCCGCCCAGATAGGTCAAAGGCGTCAGCACGAAAGTCGGGATAATCGAGATATCGTCGAAGTTACGTGCAAAAACCGCGTTGATGAAGCCCAGCAGCGAGAAAATGGTCGCTGTCAGTACCACCACAACAATCGTCACGCCCAGGTGATGCACTTGCAGGTCGGTAAAGAACATCGACAGCAACGTCACGATCAGCCCGACCATCAGACCGCGCAATACACCGCCAAGGGTGTAACCCACCAGAATCGTATGCGGCGAAACAGGCGAGACCATCAGCTCTTCAATGGAATGCTGGAACTTGGCACCAAAGAAGCTCGATACCACGTTGCCATAAGAGTTGGTGATCACAGACATCATGATCAAACCCGGCACGATGTACTGCATGTACGTGAAACCGCCCATATCGCCGATTTGCCGGCCGATCAGGTTACCGAAGATCACGAAGTACAGAACCATGGTGATCGCTGGCGGCAGCAACGTCTGCGGCCAGATCCGCATGAAGCGCCGGACTTCGCGATAGACGATGGTGTTCAGTGCAACCATGTTGGGACGGAATTCACCGCTCTGGCCGGTCATAGAGCCACCTTCGCCAGATTTTTTTCCACCAGAGACACAAACAGCTCCTCAAGTCGGTTGGATTTGTTACGCAGGCTCAGCACGTCAATATTCTGCAGAGCCAATTGGCTGAACAAGGCGGTGATGCCAACGCTCTTGTCGACCTGGACTTCCAGGGTGTGGCTGTCCAGCAGCTTGCAGGGATAACCGATCAGTTTCGGCGCGCTCTGGTAGGCATTTTTCAGGTCCAGCACGAACGTCTCGACAGTCAGGGTGTTGAGCAATTGCTTCATGCCCATGTTCTGGACAATCACCCCATGGTCGATGATGCCGATGTTGCGGCACAGTTGCTCAGCCTCTTCCAGATAGTGAGTGGTGAGGATGATGGTGATGCCTTTCTGGTTCAGTTCAGTCAGAAAGCTCCACATCGAACGGCGCAGCTCGATATCCACACCAGCCGTCGGCTCGTCGAGGATCAACAGGCGCGGCTCGTGAATCAGCGCACGGGCAATCATCAGTCGGCGTTTCATGCCACCGGAGAGCGAGCGCGAAGGCACATCACGCTTGTCCCACAACCCCAACTGAGTCAGGTATTTCTCGGCACGTTCCTTGGCAACTTTCATCGGGATGCCGTAATAACCGGCCTGGGTCACGACGATATCGAAAGTCTTTTCAAACTGGTTGAAGTTGAATTCCTGAGGCACCACACCGATGGAGCGCTTGAGAGCGGCAGGCTCGCGGTCCAGATCATGACCGAAAATATTCACGGTGCCGCTGGTCTTGTTGACCAGGGTCGAGATGATCCCGATGGTTGTGGATTTGCCGGCACCGTTGGGGCCGAGCAAGGCGAAGAAATCACCTTCGGCGACGTCCAGATCAATACCACTCAGGGCCTGGAAACCGTTGCCGTAGGTTTTGGTTAGCTGCCGGATGGACAGAGCAGAACTCATATCGAAAAACACACCAATCTGGGGAAAAAAGAAAATGATTGTAGTTTGAAATAGCTGCTTACAAGTTAACGCAGCCCGGCCATGTTGCTTGGCTGCGTCACACAAGTACAGATACATCTATTGATAGTAAGTATTAATGGCGGGGCCAGATACTCAGGTCAAAGGCGTCATGACCGCCTTCTGATAAGCCGGGCGCGTCTTCAGGCGCTCATACCAGGCTTTGAGATGGGGCAACTCGGGACGTTCAATCGGCATTTCAAACCAGCCATAGGCAAAACAGCCCAACGGGATATCGCCCATGCCGAACACTTCGCCAGACAGATAAGGCTGGCGGGACAACGCTTCATCAGCCACTCGCAACAAGCCGTGCAGGGTCTGGATACCCTCGTTGATCTTGACCCAGTCCTGCTTTTCGGCAGGCGTGCGAACGACACCCCAGAACACCAGACTGAAAGGTGCTGCAATGGTCGACGTGGTCCAGTCCATCCATTTATCGGCCTGAGCGCGGGCTTTCGGGTCGGCAGGATACAAAGGGGTATCTGGCGCATGCAGTGCAGCCAGGTAGCGCACGATGACGTTGGACTCCCAGAGCACGAAGTCGCCGTCTTCGATCATGGGGATACGGCCGTTGGGGTTCTTGGCCCGATATTCAGCCCCGTCCACCAACCCGAACGCACCACCGGCATCCCGGGTTTCATAGGGCACACCCACTTCTTCGGCAATCCACAGTGCCTTGCGCACGTTGCTGGAATTCTTGCGGCCCCAGATCTTGAGCATTGCATTCCCTCGGCAATTGTTCTGAAAAATGTTCGCATGCCAGTCTAACCTGAGAACACCGCAACTTCCTTGACCATGAAGGGTCACTAACGATGTCGGCGCAGATCTGTCGGGCAAACAGTCCTTGTCAGAGGCCAATGTCACCACGGAGGAAAGTTTATGCTGTTGTTGTGGATTGTTGTTCTGGTGGTCGGCATTGCCTGGCTGGCCCATCGACGTACCGACCCGCTGCCTGCATTGGGCATTATTGCGGTCTACCTGCTGGCGATGGGCATTTTCAGCCACGCTCCGGGCTGGTTGCTGACAGTTTTCTGGGTACTCTGGCTGGCGGTTCTCCTGCCATTGGCTCTGCCGGACCTGCGTCGCAGGTTCTTCACGGCACCGATGTTCGCCTGGTTCCAGAAAGTATTGCCACCCATGTCCGATACCGAGCGCGATGCCATCGACGCCGGGACCGTCTGGTGGGACGGCGAACTGTTCAGCGGTCGCCCGGACTGGGACAAACTGCTGGCCTACCCGAAAGCCAGCCTGACCGAAGAAGAACAAGCCTTTCTCGACGGCCCTGCCGAAGAGCTGTGTGCAATGGTCAGCGACTGGGAAATCGGCCAGGCCATGGACCTGCCGCCAGAAGCCTGGGCGCATATAAAGGAACACGGTTTCTTCGCGCTGATTATCCCCAAGGAATACGGCGGCAAGGGCTTCTCGGCCTATGCCCACTCGCAAGTCGCAATGAAACTGGCCACCCGCAGCGGCGACCTGGCTTCCACGGTCATGGTGCCCAACTCACTCGGCCCGGCTGAATTGCTGCTGCACTACGGCACCGACGAACAGCGCAATCATTACCTGCCACGTCTGGCCCGTGGCGACGATATCCCCTGCTTCGCCCTGACCGGCCCGCTGGCGGGTTCCGATGCAGGCGCGATGCCCGACACCGGCATCATCTGCAAAGGCCAGTGGCAAGGTGAAGAAGTGATCGGCCTGCGCCTGAACTGGGAAAAGCGCTACATCACGCTCGGCCCGGTGGCGACCCTGCTGGGTCTGGCCTTCAAGGCCCATGACCCGGAACACCTGCTGGGTGAGGAAGAGGACCTGGGCATCAGCCTGGCGCTGATTCCGACCGACACGCCCGGCGTGGAAATCGGTCGTCGTCACTTGCCACTGGGCGCCGCCTTCATGAACGGCCCCAACTCCGGCAAGGATGTGTTCATTCCCCTGAGTTACCTGATCGGCGGCCAGGAAATGCTCGGCAAAGGCTGGATGATGCTGATGAACTGCCTGTCGGTGGGCCGCTCGATCTCGTTGCCCGCTGTCGGCACGGGTGCAGCCAAATACACCAGCCTGGTAACAGGCCAGTACGCGCAGGTTCGTGAACAGTTCAATGTTCCGTTGTCAGCCTTCGAGGGTATTCAGGAAGCGCTGGCGCGTATCGGCGGCAATGCATGGCTGATGGACAGCGCACGGATACTGACCGCCAATGCCGTGGATCTGGGGGAAAAACCTTCAGTACTCTCGGCGATCCTCAAGTACCACCTGACCGAACGCGGCCGCGAATGCATCAGCCACGCCATGGATGTCCATGGTGGCAAGGGCATCATCATGGGGCCGAACAACTACCTGGGACGCAACTGGCAAGGCGCGCCGATTTTCATCACCGTGGAAGGCGCCAACATTCTTTCCCGCAACCTGATGATCTTCGGCCAGGGCGCGATTCGCTGCCACCCGTTCGTCCTCAAGGAAATGGCTCTGGCCGGACGTGAAGACAAGGACAACGCCGTTGCCGAGTTCGACACCCTGCTGCTCAAGCACATTGGTTTTGCAGTGAGCAACGCGGCCAGCACCCTGGTGCTCAACCTTGGCCTGGGCCATTTCGAGCGGGCACCGGGCGACAGCTTGAGCCAGGGCTATTTCCGGGCATTGAATCGTCAGGCAGCAGCCTTCGCCCTGCTGGCCGACTTGAGCATGATGCTGCTGGGCGGCGAGCTGAAACGCCGCGAGCGCCTGTCGGCAAGGCTGGGAGATGTCCTGAGCCATCTGTATCTGGGCTCGGCAGCGCTCAAGCGCTATCACGACCTCAACTCCCCCGAGCATCTGCGACCGCTGCTGCGCTGGGCCATGGAAGAAAGTCTGGGGCAATCCGAGCGAGCGCTGGACGAGTTGCTGAGCAACTTCCCCAACCGTCTGCTGGGTGGTTTGTTGCGAGTGGTGGTCTTCCCGTTCGGCCGTCGCCATAAAGGCCCGTCGGACAAACTGGGTGCCGAAGTGGCGCAAGTGCTGGGCCGCGCCAAAGGTGACCCGACGCTGGAAGAACTCCTGGCCGGTTGCTACCGCCCGCAAGCGGAAGGAGATCCGGTCGCCGCACTGCAGAAGGCCTGCGACTTGCTGAGCGAAGCCCAGCCACTGCACAAGAAACTGCAACAGGTGCTCAAGAGCGGACAGATCCAGCCCACGCCGGGCGAACATGTCATCGATGCCGCTCTGCGTCTCGGGGTCCTGATGCCTACTGAAGCGCAAAACCTGAAAACGGCAGAAGCGGCACGTCGCAAGGTGATCGACGTGGATGATTTCGACAAGGAGCAATTGACCCTGACACCGGGCAAGACTCGATAACTGTCAGTGCATTACCACAGCGAGCGCGCAGAGCCTTATACTCTCGCGCTCGTTTTTGTCTTTGAGGATCACACCATGGCCGACGCCACTCTCGACCACCATCTCAGCCTGCTGACGCACCTGCGCAGCATTCTGGTCGCGCTGGGCGAGGCCGATCAGGTTCCCGAGGAAAGCCATGCGCTGTTCCTGGAGCGCTTCGACGAACTGATCACGCTTCTGCCGCAAGACCCTATCGAAAGCCAGTACCTGGGCCAGGACATCATCTGCCAGGTGATCCAGCGCTACCCGCAAATCGCCCACCTGGTACCTCGCGACCTGCTCTGGTTCTTTGCCGGTGACTGCCTGCATTTCATGCCGGACGACGAAATCGACATGTATCAGGCACTCGAAGAGCGCCGTTACGAAGCCGAACAGAATGACGAGCCTTTTGACTGGAACCAGGAAAAACAACTGCTGGCCATGTCGGAGCAAAGCAGCAAGCATTGAGTGCTTTTCGCGAATGAATTCGCTCCTACCGTAGGAGCGAATTCATTCGTGAATAACGATCAGCTGATCCCCGCCAACAACTCCCGCGCCATCTGTTTGTGCTGCTCGTCGGACTCTTCGATCACTTGCAGCAAGATTTCCCGCGCTGCTTCGATCTCGCCGTCATCAATCAGGACCTGAGCCTCGTTGATGCGGGTCAGAGGTGCTTCGTCCAGATCCAGCAGGTCGAATTCCGAATCGTCATCCATGAAGCTGTCGAGAAAGTCGTCGCTCAACGAGTCGCTATCGACCGGCTCAATGACTTCAACCGGCTCGATGACTTCAGGCTCGGAAAAGTCGCTGAGGAACTGATCGTCGGGCAGCTCGAATACTTCAGGCAACTGGGTAAGGTTCGAGGAGAACGCCGGGTCCACTTCCGGGGCGGCCGGTACTGCTGGAGCCGCCGGTTTGCTGCGGGTCGGCGGAGAGTCGAAAGGATCGACCAGATCCCAGTTGGCATCCATCGACAGGTCGTCCAGATTCAACTGGAACTCGTCGATATGCTCAGGGTTGAGCGCAGCGGCGGCCGTTTCGTCGAGCTGAGCAGCGGGTTCGGGCGGCGACGCTTTTTCAAGGCTCGGGGATGTCGCCACTGCTGCCACAACCGCGGCCGCGGCAGGTGCCTGCACGGAAACGTTCATCTGCGGATAACGTGCGCGGATCTCCTGGATTTTCCCGGCATCGACGCCATATTCCAGTGCAGCCTCTTCTTCCTTGGCAAAGCCGGCGACATCGCCCTGCTCGGCCAGCAGTTCAAGCATTCTGATACGAATATCTTCACGCTCCGGCTGTTTTTCCAGAGCACCGCGCAAGATCCCCAATGCCTCGCTGAACCGGCCATAGGCGATATAGATGCTTACGCCATCGAGTGCATCCGGGGCCGCGCCAGCCAGACGTTGCGCAACGGGCGCCCTGACCGGGGACGGGGCAACAGCGGCGACCGGTTGCGGCTCGGCCACGGCAGGCACCTCGAAAACCGGGAGGATTGTCGACTGGGCAGGTTTGATCAGCGGCTCTTCCGACGCAACGATAGGCTCCAGGTTTTTGCGCGGCTGATGACGACGTCTTGAATAAGCAAACGCCAGCAGGAGCAAGACGATCAGTACCGCGCCCAGCAAAACGGGCCAACTGATGAAAGAATCGCTCTGCACCGGTTGCGCTGCCACAGGGGCAGGTGCAGCAGGAGCAACAGCCGGGTTGACCGCAGGGTTGGCCTGGACCTGAGCCAGTTCGGTGCGCAAGGCAATAATCTGTTTGTCCTTGCCCGCCAACTGTTCCTGCAATTCCTGGGTCGTGACCTTGAGATCTTCCACTGCCCTGATCAACTGCTGGCTCTCAATGGCAGCAGCAGCCAGTTGATCGGCAGTCCGCTGCGCCTCAGCGGCCTGGGTCTCGGTCGCGGCGGTCTTTGCAGCAGGAGCAGGTGAGCCACTCGGCAATACCGCCGCATCAGGCAACAGCAATACCTGACCGACTTTCAGGGAGGAGTTGGCGCCACTGGCAAAAGCCTGTGGGTTGAGTGCGCGAATGCCCTCGGCCAACTGGCTGGCAGACGTTTTGCCTTGCCCTTGCAGACGCTGGGCAAGCGCGTTGAGCGTATCGCCCTCGACAACGGTGTAACGCTTGCCCTCCTGAGCCGCAGGCGGTGCAACCGGCATGCGCCTCTCGGCCGCTGGCTGGGCTGCACGTTCCTGTTTTCTGTTACGTATCGCAGCCTGCCCTTCCGGGGTGGTGGCCGGGTCGAGCAACAGGGTATAGGTGCGCAACTGGTCGCCGTTGGGCCGGGTCAGTTGCACCATGAAATTCAAGTAGGGCTCAGTGACAGGCTTGCTCGAAACCACGCGGATCACGCCGCGATTACCGTTAATGATCGGGGTAAAGCGCAGGTCATTGAGGAAGAACGAACGTTCGATATCCGCCCTGGCGAAAGCCTCGGGCGAGGCCAGCTTGGCGATGACATCCTCCGGGCCCAGACCGCCGGTTTCCAGCAGCGCGATCTCGGCGTCGAATGGCTGGTTCAAGGCCGAATGCAGGGTGATATCGCCCAGCCCCAGGGCTGACGCCAGTGTCGAATAAAACAGCGATGACAGCACGAAAGAGGCTGCCACCACACTCTTGTGAACACTGGTTACAACCTTGCGCTGCGTGCGACCGTCACTCTCGACAGCAGCCTGAGAACTCTTGAGCATGCGAACCCTTATGGAAATCTTGGCGTAATCAGTCATGGACTTCACTGTCCGTCAGCAGTATGAGCGAGAACCCGTGGCCTCGCCTCAGGATCTTTCCAGATTGGCCAGAATCCGTGCGTGTACATTCATGCACACTCGCAGATCTTCTTCGCTCAGCCCTTCGAACAGTTCGACGCGCAACGCATTGGCGATGGTCTCGATCTTCTCGATCAGGGGACGTGCCGCTTCACTGAGGACAATTTTCTTGGCGCGCCGGTCTTCGACAACAGCCTGACGCTGCACCAGTTCCTGAGCTTCAAGGCTGTCGAGCAGACGCGCCAGGGTCGGGCCTTCAACGCCGATGCTCTGGGCCAGTTCACGCTGGGTCGGCGGCTCTTCGTAGCGCGCCAGATGCAACAGGACCAGCCAGCGGGCCTGGGAAAGGCCCAGACCGGCCAGACGGCGGTCCAGCTCGGCTCGCCAGCCTCGGGTGAGATGCGCAAGTTGCAACCCGAAACGGTGTTCATCAGTCAATGGCATAGAAAACTCATGGTTGAAACTAATTATTAGCGAGCTAATCATGCCCACAGTATTCAGGCAAGCCTGACACCCTGATGTTTCGTCGCGTCCGGCTTACATCTCGAACTCGGACTGCAAGGCCGCCCGAACACAATAAAGGACACCTTCGGGGACTCGCCCGGTGAACATCCCGGCGATTTCCGCAACGGCGGGCAGTTCGCCTTCGCCATCGAGGAAGGCATCCTGAACTTCACCCAGCAAGTCTTCGGGCAGATCCAGAGCCTGCTCCAGTGACAACTGCTGCTTGCCGATGGCTTCGGCAAGCATGGTGTAAACGTTCTTTTCAGAGCACTGCAATTGCCCGGCGATCTGCGCGGGCGTCATGCCGGCGCGGGCCAGGCTGATCAGTTCGTGACGCACATCGGCCACCACGCGAGGCGCTTCTGCCGCCCCGCCCAGCACCTCAAGGAATGCCTCGCCATAACGCTCCAGCTTGCGCGCACCGACACCGCTGACCCGAGCCATCTGCGACATGGTTTCAGGCTTGCTGCGCAGCATTTCCAGCAAGGTCGAATCGGGGAAGATGACATAAGGCGGCACGCCATGTTCTTCGGCCAGCTTGCGACGCAAGGCACGCAAGGCTTCCCATTGCTCGCGCTCTTCGCCACGCACCAGTTGACTGGCCGGGCTGCCGGAACTGCCCTTGGAGGTGGTTTGCGGTTTCAGGTCACGACGCAGTTCCAGCGTGACCTCGCCTCGCAGCAGCGGGCGGCACGTGTCGCTCAGACGCAGGCCGCCGTAACCCTCCAGATCGATATCAGCCAGCCCGCGTGCCACCAGCTGCCGGAACAATGAGCGCCATTCGCCTTCGGAGCGCGCCTTGCCGACGCCGAACACCGAAAGATGCTGATGGCCGAAACTCTCGACCTTGTCGTTGGACTTGCCCAGCAGAACGTCCACCAGATGGCCCACGCCGTAACGCTGCCCAGTGCGATAGATCGCCGACAGGGCCTGACGTGCAGGCTCGGTGGCATCCCAGGTCTGCACACCATCGACACAGTTGTCGCAATGGCCGCACGGATTGGGCATGTCTTCGTCGAAATAGGCCAGCAGCGTCTGACGACGGCAGCGGGTTTCCTCACACAGCGCCAGCATCGCATCGAGCTTGTGATGCTCCAGACGCTTGTGGCGCTCATCGCCTTCGGAGTTCTGCAACATCTGCTTGAGCATCAGCACATCTTGCAGGCCGTAAGCCATCCAGGCATCGGCGGGCAGGCCGTCACGTCCGGCGCGACCGGTTTCCTGGTAATACGCCTCAAGAGACTTGGGCAGGTCCATGTGCGCGACAAAACGTACGTTGGGTTTGTCGATGCCCATGCCGAAGGCGATGGTGGCAACCATGATCAAGCCTTCCTCATTAAGGAAGCGCTTCTGGTTGTGGGCGCGAGTCTCGGCAGGCAGACCGGCATGGTAAGGCAACGCCGGGTAGCCGTTGTCACTGAGAAAGACCGCTACTTCGTCGACTTTCTTGCGCGACAGGCAGTAGACGATACCGGCATCGCTGCGCCGCTCGGACAGAAACGCCAGCAACTGCTTGCGTGGCTGCTCCTTGGGCACGATGCGGTAGAAAATGTTCGGACGGTCGAAGCTGGACAGGAAGCGCTCAGCGTTCTGCAGATGCAGGCGCGTGACTATTTCTTCCCGGGTCCGCTTGTCGGCGGTGGCGGTCAGGGCGATGCGCGGTACATCCGGGAACAGCTCGGCCAGTTGCCCCAGTTGCAGGTATTCAGGCCGGAAGTCGTGACCCCATTGCGAAACGCAGTGCGCCTCGTCGATGGCGAACAGGGCGATTTTCAGGTTTTGCAGAAAGGCCAGCATGCGCGGCTGAACAAGACGTTCAGGCGCGAGATAGAGCATCTTGACCTCGCCCTGGCGAATCCGGTTGGCCAGCTCGCGCTGCTGCTCGGGGCTCAGGGTCGAGTTCAGCGAGGCGGCCGAAACCCCCAGTTCGTCCAGCGTCGAGACCTGATCTTCCATCAGGGCAATCAGTGGCGAGACCACCACGCACAAACCATCGCGCAACAGGCCAGGGACCTGAAAACACAAGGACTTGCCACCACCGGTAGGCATCAGAACCAATGCATCGCCACCGCTGGCCACGCGCTCAATAATGGCACCCTGACGACCACGAAAACTGTCGTAGCCGAAGATGTCTTTAAGTACGTGTTGTGCCTGTTCGAGCATAAAAACCCCAGATTGTCCTGCTGCACTGCAAAGCGCGGCAGTATACCCGAGCGATCAAAGGCAAAGGATGACCGGGACATGAGTGGTCAAAATTAACTGTGATCGACCTCTGCGCTGGCGCCCCGGACGCGCAGGGCCTAGAATTCAGCATTGTTTTCTTTCCAAGGTAGTCCGTCCATGTCCTTCGCTGAGCAACTTACCCGCCTGCAAGTCTTCCTCGATGCAGATGAACTGCACGAAGAGGCGCTGGACTACGTGGCCGCTCATGGTTATCTGACCGCCATTTCCATCTGTTCCGAGCAGGTTCCGGAGCGTGAGTGGATCGACGCTCTGTTCTCCGAGCCACCGCACTACTCCAGCGAAGCCCAGCGCGCAGAAATCGAAACCACCCTGAGCCTGCTGCAGGCGCATATCGCCCGCCAGCTGGCTTCCGACGAAGAATTCGAGCTGCCATGCGACCTGGACCTGGGCGACGAACCGGACGACTCCGACCTGCGCGGCTGGTGCATCGGCTTCATGGAAGGCGTGTTCCTGCGTGAAAACGCCTGGTTCGAGAGCGCCGAGGAAGAAGTCAGCGAAATGCTGTTGCCGATCATGGTCGGTTCGGGCCTGTTCGACGAACAGCCGGAGTTCTCCGACATTGCCTCGGATGCCAACCTGATGGACGACATGATCGTCCAGATCCCCGAAGCCCTCACCGCCCTGTACCTGCTGTGCCAGGCCCCGGACGAAAAACCGGCGATCCTCAAGCCCCGTCACCACTGAGTCGGCGCCTATGGCGCAGGACTTGCCGCGCACCAGCCGTCACCGGCTAGTGCGCTATCTGCTGGTGGCTGTCGGCTGGGCAAGCGTAGGCCTGGGTGTCATCGGGATCTTCCTGCCGGTGTTGCCCACCACGCCTTTTCTGCTGCTGGCCGCCGCCTGCTTCGCACGCAGCTCACCACGCTTCTACAACTGGCTGGTCAATCACAAACGGCTCGGGCCGTGGATTCGTGATTATCTGGCCGGCAACGGCATTCCCCTGAAGGGCAAGGTCTACGCCATTGCCCTGATGTGGGCCAGCATCAGCCTGTCCTGCTATCTGGTAGCACAACCCTGGGCTCGCGGCTTCATGCTGGCCAGTGCAGTGCTGGTGACGATCTATATCCTTCGCCAGAAAACCCTGCACAAGACTTGAACATCACACCGTATCGACCTTCAGGGAATGATCGCCCAGCATGCCGTTGATGATCGAAGCCGTGTCCGCACCACTGGCGACCCAGCCGCCCGCGCCTGTCGTCACACCGTAATGCCCGGCCAGATCAACGCCCGCCAGATCGATGGTCTGGCTTGCCGCGCTGCCGCTGGCACCAACTTCAATGCTCGATACCAGGTTTGTGCCACTGCCCGAAACCTTGAAGTGCAGATAGTCATCCAGCGAATCACCCTGCACGCCTGCGCCCTGCAATAGCTGAGACAGGTCGAGTTTGTCGGCACCGAACGTGAAATCGACAACCCGGTCATGCCCGGTATCGCCGGCCAGCCACATGAAGGTGTCCTGACCTGCACCGCCGGTCAGCGTGTCATTGCCAGCCCCGCCAATCAGCAGATCGTTGCCATCGCCGCCATACAGACAGTCATTTCCTCCGCCTGCCAGCAACACATCATCGCCATCAGTACCGACCAGAGAATGCCCTTGCTGATAACTGATGCTGACCGGCGCGACATCACTGCCGCCACGGGCATCGCTGGCGGTGTAAGTGCCGTGATAAGTGGGCGTGGTATCGACGGCGCTGTAGTCGATGGTCAGGCCAATCTGGTAAGTGAGCCCTTTAT
Source organism: Pseudomonas serbiensis (assembly GCF_030580745.1). Classification (NCBI taxonomy): domain Bacteria; kingdom Pseudomonadati; phylum Pseudomonadota; class Gammaproteobacteria; order Pseudomonadales; family Pseudomonadaceae; genus Pseudomonas; species Pseudomonas serbiensis. Next base: position 313,095 of record NZ_JAUQOO010000004.1, on the reverse strand, counting down.
TGATCACGCCCGGATCAGGCTGATGAATCAGGATCAGGCGATAGACATTGTCCTCAGTGGCGGTGATCGTTCCGCCCTCGCCCAGAGGCTGATACTCGCCGTTGTCCATTTTCCAGGCCAGCCCCACCTGATCGGACACATGGCGGGTGTCGACCGTCAGGGTTTCACCGGCCTTGAGCTCGATATTGAAGATGTCCTGATGGTTATAGGTATCGATCTGCCAGGCGCCCAGATAGCCGTTGAGCAACACCATCGCGGTCACGGCGCTGTTGGAATAAAAGTCGCTGCGGCCAAGGTCCCGCACCTGGTTCTCGACCTTGTCCCGAGCCCCCTTGAACTCGATAGTGCCTGGCATGCAGGCCGTGAAATCCGCGCCGGGCGCACGCCAGCCGGTATTGAAAACCGTTGGCGTCGCGCTCAGCGGGTCGCCATTGGGCGAACGATCATTGGCCAGCAACACTGCACCGGGCACCTCGATGCAAGGGGCCAGAATGTTGGTGATGATGTTGTCCGCCACGGCCTCAGGCCCTTGGGGCACCGGGACATGGATCAGCAGGTCGGCTCCGGCCAGATCGCCATCGTTGTCGCTGAGCACAAAACCGATCTGCTCGGTCATGGAGGTCCCGACAGCACCCGGCGTGTAACTGAAAGCGCCGCTCTCCATGTTCACCAGCAGTGTGCCGCCCGTGCTGCTGACCAGCGTGAGTTCGTGAGTAACGGGATCGAAACCGAGCAGAGTGGAACCGCCACAGCCTGTGTCATCCACGACGCTGATACCGCAGCGGTCATAGAGATAAGTCACGCCCTCAAGAGTGATGGATTTGACGAACCCGCCATCGGCGCCGAAGGTACCGCCCGCAAGCAGGCTGCCATTGGCCACTCGGGTATCCATGTCATCGCAGCCTGGCGGCAGGCACGGCACAGCCAGCTCGATATCGTCGGCCAGCGGCACATCGTCAATGATCGAAATATCCAGATGGGCCGAGCCCGAGTCACCGTCCAGATCGGTGGCGATCACTTCGATCTGCTCACCGATGCTATTGGTGCCCTCGCCTTCAGGGTGTCCCTGGGGATTGAGCAAGGTATAGCTATAGCTGACCTGCCCGCTCAGCGGGTCGTACCCCGTAATGCTCAAGCTATTGCCCAGCGCGGTGAGTGCCGACAAGGGAAAGCCCGCCACGACCCCGGCAACAATCACCTCGATACCGCCGACCGTCAGGGATTGCAGCCCGTCCGGCGCACTGACCGTGAAAGTGCCGTACTGGGTCAGCTTCCCGGCATCGGGCTGCGAACCGCCACACAGGTTGGCTTCATTGAGTGTCAGCGCACTGCACGACACCTTGACGCAGTGATCGACAGGAGGCTCGACTGGCGGATCAATCGGTGGCTCGACCGGTGGTTCTACGGGCGGAACGACGACGGGGGGCTCCACCAGCGGCGGTATCACCACCGTGACGGGTGGATCGCTCGTCACGCCGCGCAGGAACTCGGCCTGCCCCTCGGGAAACAGCGGCACCATGGTCAGGCCCTGAGTCGGGAAGCCGATGACAGGCGTCACCTCTGCTCCCGTTTCACTGAGGATCACGGCGGTATGCCCACCGCCTTCTGAGCCAACGGCTTCATCGCCGCTCTGCACGGGCTCCGCGTCCAGCCCTGTGGCCTGCTCGACACTCACCAACAGCCCGAGTGTCGGGGTCAGCGGGTCGAGGGTTTCCACATGGACAGGCTGGCCGTCCAGAATCGATGTATCCAGCAGCAAGCGGCTGTCGCGGCCCAGCGTCAGTTCACCACCGCCCTCAAGCTGCACGGCAACTCCACCGGTTGCGCCTGTCTGTAGCTGCTCGCCTGCAAATACCCGATCCCCCTCCAGCAACACACGCTGAGTTCCACCGCTCGACACTGCTACAACATCGCCTACCGCTTGTCGTACCGTACCGATCACCCTGGCCATATTCCCTCCATTTTTCGTAATGATCGAACCCGAAAACCTTCGGCTCCGTTCTTGAACCGACTCACCTGCGTAACAGATAAAGCCCTGACAACCTTTTAACGACAAAATATCGTCGCCTGACCAACAGGTTGTTTTTGCATGTAATTTCACGCCCTTCACATGTCGACATAATTCCGTCGAAAGCCAATAAACTCTAAAACTCTTCACTTAAGTGGCTGAATAAATGAGCCTGATAAAAACAACCATCGTCTGTATTCCGAAAATGGCATAAGTTTTTTTCGGCATAATGCATATGAAAAAAACGTCTGAGTTCTCCCAAAAGTTGTTCTTAGCTGTGTTGTTACAAGCCTGACACGGCTGACTGCACGAAAAAGTCATTTTATTGACCAGCAGAACACTATTACGAAGGGAGACGTATTCATGCGCGATTTGACACCGCTTTACAGCGCCGTCGTGCTTGCGGTGGCCTGTGCGCAAGCGCAAGCCATCACATTGACCGAAGCGATCCAGAACACCATCGACCATCACCCGGAAATCAAGGCCAGCAAGAACGAAAGGCTGTCTGCCGGTGAAGAACTGAAAGTTGCCAGGGGCGGCTATCTGCCGACAGTGGATCTGGTGGCCACCTACGGTCGGCAAAAGACCGACAGCCCCAGCACCCGTGCCCTCTACGGCCATGACTCGCAAATCCTGAACTACACCCAGTCCGAACTGCGCCTGCGCCAGTTACTGTTCGATGGTTTCAATACGCCCAACGAAGTGGGCCGCACCCAGGCCGTGGTCAACTCCCGCGCCTATTACGTGCAAGGCACTTCCCAGAGCCTGGCCCTGCGCGCCATCGAGGTTTACCTGGAAGTGCTCAAGTGCCGTGAGCTGCTGACCCTGGCCCGCAACAACCTGCAAGCTCACCTGCGCATCAATGACCAGATCACCCTGCGCAGCGAACGCGGCGTGGGCAGCACAGCGGATCGCGACCAGTCCCTGGCTCGTCGTGCGCTGGCGCAGAACAACTTCTATACCGCACAAGTGGAACTGGCGGACGCCGAAGCCAGCTTTGCCAGCGCAGTAGGTCGCCTGCCGGACGAGCTGGAGACGCCGCCATCGATCAAGGGCGAGGTTCCACTGAGCCTGTCCGATGCCCAGCAGAGCATGCTGCTCAACAATCCCTATCTGAAGTCGGCGCAGGCCGATGTGCAGGCCGCCGAGAAGCAATATGAAATTGCCAAGTCGCCCTTTTATCCACGCTTCGATGCCGAACTGGCCGTGGGCGCCAATGACAACCTGCAAGGCGAGGAAGGCCACGACAACGAATGGCGAGCCGCCGTGGTGATGAATTACAACCTGTTCAACGGCAACCGGGACAAGGCACGTCTGAGTTCCAACGCCTACAAGACTGGCCAGGCTCTGGATATCCGCAACAACGCCTTGCGCATGCTCAACGAAAACATGTCGCTGGCCTGGAACGCCATGAACAACGCCCGCCAGCAAACCCCGATTGCCCGTGACTACGTGACCTCAACCACCCGCGTGCGCGCCGCGTATCAGGACCAGTTCGGTCTGGGCCAACGCACCCTGCTCGACCTGCTGGACAGCGAAAACGAACTGTACAACGCCAGCCGCCGTTACACAGAAGTGCGTTACACCGAAGAACTGGCCATGTATCGCGTGCTGGCCAGCGAAGGAGAGTTGCTGCGCAAACAGCGCGTGGTGCTGCCTTCCGAAGCGGTGGCGCTGAACGAAGTTGAAAACCAGGCTCGCTTGCCCTCGCTGAAGTAAATAAAACCACCCCGGATTAAAACCGATCCGTTTTGTGGGAGGCAGCTTGCTGGCGACGTCAGATGTGCAGGCACTGCATATGTGCCGGTTTTACTGGCCCTTTCGCCAGCAAGCTGCCTCCCACACGTTGAATCATCTGTTCTATGGGAGTCCACCTGTGAATCGTATGGAACTGTCCGCCGCCCTCGACCCAGTGCCGAACGACGACGATCCCTTGCTCGATGGCCTGCTGATCCTCTGCAACCTGCACGGCTGCAACACCAGTCGCGCCAGCCTGAGTGCCGGTCTGCCGCTGGACCGACAGCGCTTGAGCAGTGCGCTGCTGCCACGGGCCGCCGCCAGTGCCGGATTGCAGGCCCGTTGGCTGCGCCGAGACCTGAACGCCATCGACAGCCTGAATCTGCCGGTCTTGCTGTTGCTCGACCAGCAGAGCTGTGCCGTCCTGAGTCGCTGGGGCAAAGACGGTCGGGCGCTGATCCTGCCCAGTGAAAACGAAGGTGGCGAGCAATGGATCAGCCGCGAGGAACTGGCCCGTCGCTACACCGGCCAGGCCTTGTTCGCCCGTCCGCAACATGAACTGGAACAGCTGCGCGCCCCTTTGCTGCCGAGGGTCAAGACATGGTTTCGTGACACGTTGAAACTGTCTCGCGGGCTCTACAGCGATGCCATCCTCGCCAGCCTGTTGATCAACCTGCTGGGCCTGATGGTGCCCTTGTTCGTCATGCAGACCTACGACCGCGTAGTGCCCAATCAGGCAACCGCGACCTTATGGGTGCTGGCTATCGGGCTGCTGATCGGCACCCTGTTCGAGTTGGGATTACGCCTGATTCGCGCCCGCTTGCTGGATCAGGCCGGCAGCAAGACCGACCTGATTCTCTCGGCCACTCTGTTTGAACGCATCATCGGCATGCACATGCAAAACCGCCCCGCCACGGTGGGTGGTTTTGCCCAGAGCATTCATGACTTCCAGGGGCTTCGGGAATTTCTGACCGCCGTCACCCTCACCAGCCTGATCGACCTGCCATTCGCCTTGCTGATGCTGGGCGTTATCGGTTTGCTGGGCGGCTGGCTGGTGTTGATCCCGATTATCGCCTTCCCCCTGACCGTTGCCTTTGCCTGGACGATTCAGGTGCTTTTGCGCGACACCGTACAAAAGAGCCTGAGCCTGGGCGCAGCACGACAAGCCTTGCTGGTCGAAACCCTCGGCGGTCTGGAAACCCTCAAGGCCTGCAATGCCGAAGGCGAGCGTCAGCACCAATGGGAAAACACCCACGGCGCCCTCACCCGCCTGGACAACCACGCCCGGCATCTGGCCGCACTGGCCAGCAACAGCACGTTATTCATCCAGCAGTTCTGCGGCATGGCAACCATCGTCGCCGGGGTCTACAGCATCATCGCGGGCAACCTGAGCGTCGGCGCGCTGGTGGCCACTTACATGCTGGGCAGCCGCGTGCTCGCACCATTGGGCCAGATCGCCGGGCTGATCACCCGCTATCAACAAGCGCAACTGACCATGAAAAGCACCGACACCCTGATGGCATTGCCTCAGGAGCGAGACACCCGCCAGCGTCCACTGCAATGCCCGCCACTCAAGGGCGCATTGAGCGCCAGCAATGTCAGCTTTGCATATGGCCAGCAAAGCGCACCCGCACTGAACAACATCAGCTTCAGCGTCGAACCGGGCGAACGGATCGGCATCATTGGTCGCAGCGGCTCCGGCAAAAGCACCCTGGCACGCCTGCTGATGGGCTTCTACACACCCGACGAAGGCCAGTTGCTGCTGGATAACCTCGACCTGCGGCAACTGGAAATCACCGCACTACGCCAACAGATCGGCTACGTCGCCCATGACTTGCCGCTGCTGGCCGGCAGCCTGCGCGACAACCTGACCCTCGGCGCTCGCCACACCAGCGATGCCCGCATGCTGGAAGTCGCCCGCATTACCGGCGTCGATGAGCTGGCCCTCAAGCATCCCCAAGGGTTCGACCGGCCTGTGGGCGAGCGCGGACAGTTGCTGTCCGGTGGTCAGCGTCAGGCCGTGTTGCTGGCACGGGCATTGTTGCGTGATCCGCCGATCATGCTGCTGGACGAACCCACCAGCCACATGGACAACGCCAGCGAAGACACTCTGCGCCAGCACCTGCATCAGTTGATACCCGGCAAAACCTTGCTGCTGGTCACCCACCGCATGTCGATGCTGAACCTGGTGGATCGCCTGCTGGTTCTGGACAACGGCAAGCTGGTGGCCGACGGCCCGAAGACTGCCGTGATCGACGCGCTGCGCAAGGGCCAGGTCGGCCCGCCACCTGTTTGAGGAGCATCACCATGTCAGTCACTTACGGGCTGCGCCGCCGCTTGAAACCCGAAGCCGGGTTCATGAACGAACGCAACAGCGCCATGCAGCAAGACTCGTCAGACTCGCAACGCCTCACGGTCTGGGTGGCCACGGCGCTGATCCTGACCGCGCTGATCTGGGCGAAATATGCCGTGCTCCAGGAAGTCACCACAGGGGAAGGCAAAGCCATTCCGTCCAGCAAGGTACAGGTGATCCAGAACCTGGAAGGCGGCATCGTCACCGAGATTTTCGTCCGCGAAGGCCAGGTCGTGAACAAAGGCGATACGCTGCTGCGCCTGGACGACACGCGCTTTCTGTCCAACCGTGGCGAAAGCGAAGTCGACCGCCTGACCCTCACTGCCCAGGTCGAACGCCTGGCCGCCGAAGCCGAAGGACGGCCCTTGCTCCTGCCACAAGAAGTGATCGACAAAGCCCCGCAAGTCGCCGCCGATGAGCGTGCGTTTTATGAGTCGCGACAGCGGCGTCTGAGCGGGGAACAACGCACCCTCAACGAACAACTCAGGCAAAAGACCCAGGAACTGGCCGAGTTTCGCTCCCGCCAGGAACAGTTCCGCAACAGCCTTGCGCTGGTGCAGCAGGAACTCGACATGTCAGTGCCACTGGTGGGCTCAGGCGCCGTTTCACCCGTGGAAATCCTGCGCCTCAAACGCAACGCCGTGGAAATGCGCGGCTCGATGAACGCCAACACCCTCGCCATCCCCCGCGCCGAAGCCGCCATCAACGAGATCAAAAGCAGAACCCAGGAATCGGAACTGACCTTCCGCAGCGAAGCCTCCCGCGAACTCAACGAAAAACGCTCCGACCTCGCCAAAATCAGCGCCAACCGCATCGCCATCGACGACCGCATGACCCGCACCACCGTCACCTCCCCGGTACGCGGCATCGTCAAGACCCTCAAGATCAACACCATCGGCGGCGTCGTCCAACCCGGCAGCGACCTGCTTGAAATCGTCCCCCTGGAAGACAACCTGCTCATCGAAGCCCGAGTGCGTCCGCAAGACGTCGCCTTCCTCCATCCGGGGCAGAAAGCGATGGTCAAATTCAGCGCCTATGACTACACGATTTATGGAGGGTTGCCGGCGCGGTTGGAGATGATCGGCGCGGATACGGTTACGGATGACAAGGGGAACAGTTTTTATCTGATACAGGTACGGACGGATAGAAATCATCTGGGCGGGGATGACAGGCCGCTGCTGATTATTCCGGGGATGGTGGCGACAGTGGATATTATTACCGGGGAGAAGAGCGTGATGGATTATTTGTTGAAGCCTGTGTTGAAGGGGGGGAGTGAGGCGTTGAGGGAGAGGTAAGGGAAATCACTGTGACCGCTTGATCTCATTCGCAAGCCGAAAAGCATCGCCTCTGAGTTCTTCAAGCTTTTCGTTCAACTCGAAATACCCGGCTTTCCAGCAGAAAACGCCATCTTTAGAACTCTGCCCAAGAATCAGATCAGCTCTTCGGTTTTTGGACCCATATTTAAATACCACATAGACTCTGTTTGAAAACGAGCAAGCCACTTCAGACTCTTTACCAGCCTCATCAAAAAACGCAACATCATGAATTAAATGAAGTTTCCGTAGGAGCGAATTTATTCGCGAGAGGCCCGTACATCCGAAGAAAATGTATCGCTTTTAATGACGTCTCGCGGATAAATCCGCTCCTACCTGCTCTTGCTCGGTCAATGGAGGGTGAGTTCTTTTCCCTGAGCCTTATTGGTGCTGTTACTGCTAAACCTAGCCATTGCATCGAGCGCGCGGGTGCATGGTTTTGCAGGCGGTGAGAGGCAATCCGGCCAAATCGTCGCCGGTCATTGATAGGCGGCATTGCGCTGCATGACATGACGTTTCAACACAACAGGCCGATGGCTGCCCTCGCCCGGGGCAGCTCCGGCCATAAACGCGCATCGACTTCAGCCATGCGCTTGAGTCTGCGCAGCATCACTCACTCAACAGCCCTGCTCGTCTCATCAATCCCAAGCCGCCTGCGCCGAGCAACCAACGCCCGACGAAATGAAAAATCGGCATAGTCCAGAAAAAGCCGCGCCAGATGATTGAGCGCCTTCTCCTCGCCTTCACTACCCGCTACAAAATCGAAACCCAGGGCACGCTTGTTCTCCTCGGGCAACTCCTCCCAGCTCGTCATCAGGTAGGCGTACATGGAACTGACGATTTGCAGTTGAGTCGACGGGGGCTTCGAGGTAGATCCTGCGCGGCTGGGGAAGCACGGTCGGGTATTGCGGGATGATTGCCTCGGGTTGCGGGGGTGGGTTCGTGTTTTCATGGGTTGTGTCCTTTCAGATAGGGCTTCCGGATTTCTTGGGGGCCGGGCAAAGCGGTGGCTTTGCTCGGGGGTCATGGCCAAGAATATCTATGCATATCAAATATCTGAAAATCAGTTATATCGTATGAGGCGGTTCAACGAGAGCGGCGTCATGGCAAGAGCACTTTATCGACGAGAACATCAGGTCCTGATCAAGCTATTGCGAAGGATCAGGGAGAATGCCAGCCTAACTCAATCGGAGTGCTCGCGGGCGCTTGGCAGACCACAATCGTTCATGAGCGATGTAGAAAAGGGCTTGCGGCGTCTGGATCTAGTGCAGTTGCGGGATTTGTGTGCAGTGCTGGGGTATGGGTTGCCACAATTCATCAGTGAATATGAAAAAGCGCTGGCATCTGACACGTGACAACTACCTACATACGAATGCATGTTGACGCCATAATGAGGTGTATCAAGCACACGCACTAGCAAGAAAATCTCGTCTAGCGGTGTTTGATAACTTTATACGGAGGTTAATGCAGACAGTCATAGCATCCAATGGCTCTGATACGCAAAAATATGGTGTGCTAATTTATCGACCAGATCAAAATCATACGAAAGTGGAGAGCGTAGCAGTTGCTTTTTGAAGCCAAGGTCCAAAAGTTTTGTAAAGGCCTATAGCCATCAAGCATGATATCGGGTATTTTAAGCCTCACGTAATACTCATGATTTTTCTTCCAGTACGTTTTTTTTGATTTAACTTATACTAGCGTACATCAAGGACGGTGTTGGTATGACTCACAGCTTAAAGTTCACAAGCATTCACAAATCAATAATCGGACTCGAGGACATAGACTTACCAAGCTTTGTTGTGCTCACGGGAGTGAATGGATCTGGTAAAACTCATCTACTTACAGCGATAAAAGGCGGCCAGGTATCCTCATCAATCGTCACCAATCACGAAACTGATGTACGCCTATTTGACTCAACAAGCATTATTCCAACTGATACAGGAATGTACGACCCTCTGCATGATCAATCACGTCGTTCACAGTGGTTTAACTCAGTTACCCATCATCGGGACCAACACTTTCCAAGTCTGCAAATTTTCGCAACCAACCTAGGCATACCTGCACACATGTGCACCACTCCACAAAAAATTGCCAGTTTAAGTGGAGCTGATTTAGCTAGTGTTTTTGAAGACGAAATCAAAACAAAAGAGATTATAGAGCGACTTCAAGCTCAGATTAAAATTCTTGGCACCAACATCGCCAACACTTCATTCAATAGTATTGGTGATGATTTTTGGCGAAAAAATGCTCCACGAGTTGCCCAAACTCATCCAGAGCTTTTCGTGCTATCCTCTCGCACTGAGTTTTTTAGAAACTCCAACTTCTTATGGGGAGATATTGATCCTTTTCAACAAGCGTTCGGCCAAGTCTTTGTAACCTATCGCGCATTGATTCATGAAAATGATCGCCTTGAAAAATACCCACCTCCTGAAGCCCTCCATACCAGACCACTTTCCGATGAAGAATTTATTAAAGAATATGGTTCCCCCCCTTGGGATTTTGTGAATCAGATACTTGAAGAGTCGAATCTAAATTTCAGAGTCGACAGCCCTCCACTGCATGATATCGGCACATATGAACCAAAGCTAAGAAAAATAACAAGCGACGTCGAAATGCGTTTTCAGGACTTGTCATCTGGCGAGAAAGTATTAATGTCTTTTGCTCTCTGCTTATATAACTCTCGTGAAATTAGGCAGACTAAAAGCTTCCCACGCCTTTTGCTTTTGGATGAAGTTGACGCCCCTCTCCATCCTTCGATGGCTGCATCCTTGCTAAGCACCATACAGAACGTATTGGTGAAGGATAAGAACGTATCAGTGATAATGACCACACATAGTCCCTCCACAGTTGCTCTAGCACCCGAAAATGCAATCTATGCAATGGATCCTAGTGGTCCTCGGCTCGTAAAAACCAGTAAAGGCGAAGCATTATCATTATTAACGACAGGTGTTCCTACACTATCCATTTCATTTTCAGGCAGAAGACAGATATTTGTTGAAAGTCGCACTGATGCGAGCATCTATGACTCTCTTTATCAAAAATACAAACCAAAACTAAAATCCGAACGCTCATTAGCATTTGTAGAAGTTGGTAAAAAAAATGACGCGGGTTTAGAACAGTCTGGGGGATGCGAACAAGTGACGCGACTGGTAACCACGCTAAGCGATAACGGAAATCAGAGCGTTCTAGGGTTGATCGACTGGGATGGAAAGCAAATCCCTTCACCTCGAGTTCATGTATTGTCCCCAGGAATACGCGATGGTATTGAATCACTTCTTTTTGATCCCGCCATCATGGTGGCATTAGTAGCACGTGAAAACGTAAGGCATGCCTATGAAATAGGGGTTTTGTATCAAAATGAGTCATATGTAAGTTTATCTGATTGGAATTCAGAGCGCTGGCAACTAGCAGTAAATAAACTTCAGGAAATAACTCACCCCGTTGAATTCAAGGCAAATGGTAATCGCACAATCATCGAATACTTATCAGGACATCGACTAGAAATCCTGACTGCCTATTTGAGAATGGACGACCACGCTCTTGAGGAACTTCTAAAAACAAAGTTCTCTTTCCTTAAAGCTCGTAGCCGACGCACAGGTGAACTGATGCGCCATGTAATAGATACTGTTCTTGTTGATTTTGAGCAACTGATTCCCTTTGACCTTCTATCAACATTCCAAAAATTATTGGCAGTGGAACTTGAATAATCTTAACTTTTTCAAATAGTCGATTTACGCCCCCCCTAAATATTCTTTCGCAAGCACTGGCATATGGGAACGAATTTATTTACTATTATGAATAATTGGTTGATTGCATTGGCTGTGGCGACTGCAAACGTCCAAAAGCAGATCGTCAGCAACTATGAAGCAGACTTCAAAACGACCACGAGCCGAACTGCACTTACAACAGGCTAGTCTTTTAACATCATCCCTAAACACACACAACCAAACCTCACTTCCATTCTCGATCAAGGAAAGTCGATGAGTAATAAAAAAAGAACCGAAGAAGATAACAGTAGAACAACAGGCTCAATTGTCGGAGGCGCCTTACTTGGAGCATCTCTAGGCGGACCTTTTGGCGCACTCATTGGGGGATTTGTAGGAGCAATTCTCGGGGAGTCCGTTAATGACAAAAGTAAAAAAGAAACTCCCCTAGAAAATCCAGACCAACCTGAAAACACAAAGGATAAGTGAAATGGATAAAATTGTACTTATCCCATCTCTAGCACTTGGTCTAATAATCATCTGTATCTATATTTTTAGATGCTGGAGAAACAATGCAGAATTCAACATTGGCGTAATGATAAACGCAACATTTCAAGCGAGCGGCATCGTATGCGGACTATTCCTCATACTGGGCGTATTTTACGAACATGTCCGCGCACTCATGACAGGAATTGACATATATATCTTCATCAGTGGACTGGCCGTACTGACAGTCTCCATACAAACATTATACAAGGACATAATCAGAGGAACCTCCACAAACGAACAGCGACCAATATCATCAAACAGCGAGGCAATTAGAGCTACCCAAACGCCAAATAAATAGTTAGCTTTACACACAGCAAATATTTGATGAAGCTATGCTTGAGGAAAACTAGTAGCTCCAGCTGAATTTCTGAACATGCGTAACAACGGCTGACACCGGACGTCGTTACGCTAAAAAATGAGTAATATCGTCAAAATTTTGTGACCCATACTTGATCTTTACTGATCATTACAGACTCTAAACAGCTCAAAGCTATTCTATCAACCCCTGTAACCAGCCACTATTTACATATCAAAAACTATCTAAGCAGCCAGCTAAAAAAGCCCTGCCTAAAGCGACTATTGATACGACTTGCAGACTCCTGCCTAACCACAGAGAAAAACTCATATTCGACATTATACTTCTCTTGCTCTGCCTTAGCCAGAGCCTCACTATATTTCTCAATCACAGGAAGCTTAGCACTAAAATCTGCAACCATTTCCTTCATAGCTTCTTCTGACATAACATCTGTATCTCCGATTTTTCTAAGCATTTTTATTAACTCATCCACATCCGCACCTTTAGTATTTTCTTTGAGCTCCCTCCTGAACCTCCCATCAATGGTATTTAGCAAATTTGCCCGCTTTAAAGATGCACCAACAAACTCGTCAAAGCTCCCCGTCACAATAGACAGAATTTCTAGCTTTAAAAAAACATCTTCCCGACATCCTGCTACTTCATGAGGCAAACTATCCTGAACCTTCACCACCCGAAACAACTGCTTAGCATACCCTTCCAAAATAACATTATATGCGATACTATGCTACAGCTCCGGATTTTCAAACAGACGATTGAGCTCTCCAAACAATAGAGAAAAAGAACCACCATATTCCGGGTAATGCAAAAAAAGCTCATTCTGTTTCTTTAGACAAGCGTTAGCAGCCTCTCTTGCTGGTTTGAAATAGGCTTCAAGCTGGCTGACCTTTATTGACTCATCACTTTTGTAGTTCTCTATAACCCCCACAAAAACAAATGATCCTAAAACCAGCGTTACAATACTAATCGAAAATTGCTTTAAATACGAAAGCGAGTTTTCTTGACTCATTCCCTGCCCTTCTATTGAAAAATTAAAACCAAACGACTTATCGATACTCTTATGAAACTTGGCCTTGGCCTCTAGTTAATTGGCCGTTACCTACCAACAAAAAAACTTTCTCATACCGCTCTCACAAAGTACCCTGTGAACTCTACCCTTTCCTCCCCCTCCCAAACGCCCCCTCCAACGCCTCATTAATCACCCTCAAAACCTTAACCCGCGCCCACCGCTTATCATTCGCCTCAACCAACGTCCAAGGCGCAATCTCGGTACTCGTGCGATCCACCATATCCCCCACAGCCTGGCGATACTGCGGCCATTTTTCGCGGTTGCGCCAGTCGTCTTCGGTGATTTTGTAGCGTTTGAAGGGGATTTTTTCTCGTTCCTGGAAGCGTTCGAGTTGGGTCTGTTCGTCGATGGCGAGCCAGAATTTCACGACGACGATGCCGGCGTCGGTGAGTTGTTCTTCGAAGTCGTTGATTTCGCCGTAGGCTCTGGCCCAGTCGGAGTCGCTGCAGAAGCCTTCGACCCGTTCCACCAGTACGCGGCCATACCAGGAGCGGTCGAAGATGGTGAATTTGCCGCGTGCGGGGATCTGTCGCCAAAAGCGCCAGAGGTAGGGTTGGGCGCGTTCGTCCTGGGTGGGGGCGGCGATGGGGACGATGCTGTATTGGCGTGGGTCGAGTGCTGCGGCGACTCGGCGGATGGCGCCGCCTTTGCCTGCGGCATCGTTGCCTTCAAACACGGCCACCAGGGCGTGTTTTTTCATGCGTTTGTCGCGCAGGTTGACGGACAGGCGTGCCTGTTCGGTAATCAGTGCTTCCTGGTATTCGTCCTTGCTCAGGCTGCGGCTCAGGTCGAGGCTGTCGAGCAGGGTCAGTTCGCCGTGGTTGGCGGGCAAGGGGCCAAAGGTCAATGGCTTGGGCTCGGCCTTGGGTGTGTTCAATGCGGCCTGCATGCCTTCCAGCAGCAGGCGGCCTACGGTGAGGCTGCGGTAGTTGGCATCCACGCCTTCGATCACATGCCAAGGCGCGTATTCGCGGCTGGTGCGGCGCAGTACTCGTTCGCCGAAGCGCACGAACTTGCCGTAGGTTTTCGATTGCTGCCAGTCCAGCGGGCTGATGCGCCAGCTGTGCAGCGGGTCGTCCTTGAGGGTCTTGAGGCGTGATTTCATCTGTTTTCGGGACAGGTGAAACCAGAATTTGAAGATGAGTGCGCCTTCGTCACAGAGCATTTTTTCCAGGCGCTCGGCCCCGCTGATTGCCTGATCGAGTACCGCATCCTTGAACAGGCCATGCACACGGCCTTGCAGCATCTGGCTGTACCAGTTGCCGAAGAAGATCCCCATGCGGCCCTTGGCAGGCAGTTGTCGCCAATAGCGCCAGGCGGTGGGATGGGCGAGTTCTTCGTCGGTCTGTCGGTCGAAGGTGCGGACTTCGATCAGGCGCGGGTCCATCCACTCGTTGAGCAGTTTGACGGTTTCGCCTTTGCCCGCCCCTTCGATGCCGTTGATCAATACGATGATCTGACGTCCGGCCTGCTCGTGTAAGTCGTACTGGGCTTCCAGCAAGGCCTCGCGCAGCGCAGGCACTTCAGCATCGTAGGTTTCATTGGAGATGGCATGACCTATTTCAGCGGACTCAAACATTAGCGGCATCCTTCAAATGATCTGCGGCTAATGTAGACCACTCATATCATTCAGCTATCCTCCAGGATCAATAAAAGGGGTGAGAAAACCTTGTGCGCTGGCGTCAGTCACAAAACCCGGCTTTCTCACATGGCAACACATCAGGCTAACGACATTACTCTGTCGGGTGTACTGGCTCTTCGCGAATGAATTCGCTCCTACGGAAACTCCATTTAATTCATGAGGTTGTGGTTTGAGAGGAGCCAAGCCCCCTCTCACGTGTATGCCTTAACCACTCAGGCCTGTCTTTTCTTGCGGGGTTGTTTTTCTTCCTCTTGATCGTCCTCTACCTCTTGTCCTTCCTCAAGATCCAGCGTAGCGGCCTGGGTACCGCCCTCTTCGGCAATCGCTGTGAGTTTCTCATCGGCGGATTTTTCCTCTGCCAGGGTTTCGCCCAGCACACTCGCGGCATTGTCCAGGCCCAGGTGTTTGGCCATGGCAATCAGCGTTCCGTAGCCGGATATTTCATAGTGCTCGATCTTCTGACAAGCAGCGATAAGGCCCGCATCGAGTACCGGACCTTTTTCGATTTCCTCCAGCAGCTCCTTGCTTTCTTCGATCAACCCTTCCATGGCGATGCACTTGACGCGCTTGAGTTTGATCTCGAACTGCTCGACCAATTGATCGATACGCTGGATCTGCCCTTGTGTTTCCTCCAGATGAGCATTGAATGCCTCGGCCAGCTTGGGGTTGGTCGAAGCCCGAGCCAGTTTTGGCAGTGCTTTGGAGATCTGTTTTTCAGCGCTGTAGATATCGGAAAGCTCGTGAATGAACAGATCCTCAATCGTTGTTCTGCTCTTGCTTGATGCTTTGTTCATCGGGAACCTCGTGGAGTGAGTCCTGATTCAGGTTGACTGCCTTGAAGGGTTCCGACTGCTTACCCGTCACTGGAGTCGACTGAGGGGGAATAACAGCCGTTCAGGCCGATGAGAAATAAGCCGACGAGCAGTCACGGTGGCTTATCAATGGCCAGCAACCGTTAGTCCATTGCCATGAACCAAACACGACAACCCTCGTTCATCTAAGGCAAGTCCAGACTCCTTCTGGCAAAGCCGAGGGCTGACCATGAGAGCACTGACCTATCACGGGGCGCACAATGTAAAAGTCGACACCGTGCCAGACCCGCAGATACAGGAAGCCGACGACATCATCCTGCGAGTCACGGCCACCGCCATCTGTGGCTCTGACCTGCACCTCTATCACGGCAAGATCCCGGCCACGGAGCATGGCGATATCCTGGGCCATGAGTTCATGGGGATCGTCGAGGAAGCCGGGCCTGCGGTGACCGCTGTACAGCGGGGCGACAGGGTTGTCATTCCATTCGTGATTGCCTGCGGGGAATGTTTTTTCTGCCAGCTGGATCTGTTTTCCGCCTGTGAAACGACCAATACCGGACGCGGCGCGATCCTCAACAAGAAATCCATTCCGCCCGGCGCCGCGCTGTTCGGCTACAGCCATTTGTATGGCGGCATTCCCGGCGGGCAGGCCGAGTATGTGCGGGTGCCGAAAGCCAATGTCGGCCCGTTCAAGGTGCCGGGCACTCTGGCGGACGAGAAGGTTCTGTTTCTCTCCGACATCCTGCCCACCGCCTGGCAGGCGGTGCTCAATGCAGGCATCGGCAAGGGTTCAAGCATCGCCATTTACGGCGCTGGCCCGGTCGGCCTGCTCTGCGCCGCGTGCGCGCGAATGCTGGGGGCCGAACGGATTTTCATCGTCGATCATTACCCTTATCGGCTGGCCTATGCACAAAAGACCTACGGCGCCATCCCGATCAATTTCGATGAAGACGATGACCCGGCCGACACCATCATTCGCCAGACACCCGGCATGCGCGGTGTCGATGCCGTGGTGGATGCGGTCGGTTTCGAGGCCAAGGGCAGCACCACGGAAACCGTGCTAGCGACTCTCAAGCTGGAAGGCAGCAGCGGCAAAGCCTTGCGCCAGTGCATCGCCACTGTGCGGCGCGGCGGCGTGGTGAGTGTGCCGGGGGTTTATTCCGGTTTTATTCACGGTTTCATGTTTGGCGATGCGTTCGACAAGGGCCTGACGTTCAAGATGGGCCAGACCCACGCCCAACGCTTCATGCCCGAACTGCTGGAGCATATCGAAACCGGTCGACTGGCCCCTGAAGCGATCATTACCCACCGGATGTCACTGGAAGATGCCGCCACGGGTTACAAGATTTTCGACAAGGGCCAGGAGGATTGTCGCAAGGTGATCCTGACGCCAGGCAACAACTCCATCAGCGTGCCGGAACCCGATTCCACGATCGTGCTTCCTGCAACATGACAGGTACGGAGGTGCCGGAATGGAAATGTCTACCGTGTTCTGGATCGCCGTGGCGGTCATGGTCATGCTGCTCGACGCCTGGGTCATCAACAGCGTCTGGCGCTCACGCAAAAGCCTGGCGACCAAGGCAGGCTGGAGTGCTCTGGTGGTGGTCCTGCCGGTGATCGGTGCCGGTATCTGGGGAGTCGCCGGCCCACGCGGCGTGGTTGAAGGGCCTACGTCGTCGGAGCATAGCAAGGGGTAAAGCCGCCGGCAGTAGGAGCGAATTCATTCGCGAGAGGTCAGTACATCCGACAGAGATAGGTCGTTTGAAATACCTTCGCGAATGAATTCGCTCCTACGGAATGCATTGATGCGCACCACCTGAGTACACGCAAGTTTGTGCAATACCTGCCGATACAGCGAGTCACCTTCAAGATTCGTACTGTGTCCCAGGAGTCCCACACCCCATGACTGTCGGCATACCCCTCAGCCTACTGCTTGTGCTGGATGTGCAGGAATGAATTGCTGGTCTGTGCTGGGGCTGGAACCCGATGCCGATACCCGCAGTATCAAGCGTCAATACGCAGCCCTGCTCAAACAACACCGACCAGACGAGGATCCTGAGGGGTTTCAACGTCTGCGCGATGCCTATGAACAGGCTCTGAACTGGTCTGCCGAATGGCAAGAGGTGCAGGCCTTCGATCCGGCCCCGACATTTGCCCCGCTTGATGTCCTGCCGCTGAACGACGGTTCGACCCCAGCCTGGAAGCTGGCGGAGCAACTGCTTGAAGGCATCACGGCAGATAACCTGGTCGAGCGTATGGAACAGGCTCGCACGAGTTATTGCGAAGCGGAGTTCGAAGGGCGCTTGCTGCTCCTCTGTCTATCGAGCCCTGAAGTCATGAAGGAGATGGCAGAGCCTGTCGTGCAGCACCTTTACTGGCTGACCCCATGGCAACGCCAGGATATTTCTTATGCGGCCACCGAACCCGTATTGAACTATCTGCTGAACCATACCGAACACCAGCTGCATAGCGCGCTGGACACAGGAAACATCCAGCGCTTGCTGGATCTGTGCCGCAACCTTGAACAAAAAGCCTGGCTACAGACACTCGACCGTCGCCAGTGGCTCAATGAGTGTCTGGCCCGGCTGCTGCTCAACGCCACGTTCTGGTCCAACCCGTTGTTCGACGCGCTATGCGCAAGCCAAGGCTGGAAACAGACAGGAAACCTTACGCCTTGGCGCTATTGGAGCGAGCTGCTGCAGCGCAGCCACAGCACCGCTTTTCTTGAGGAGCAACAGCGTCTCGCAGCCCAGAAAAGCGAAAGTCCTGATTCCAGAGCAGCCCGCCTGTTGTTTCAGCCCATGCAAGAGGATGCCCGAGTGCAGCTCACGGCGGCATTCAACAAGGCCGACTGGCAGATGTGCGAACACCTGGCCAATACCGTACAGCACCGCTATCCACAACTGGCAAGCGAAATGCCGGGCATGGACCCTTATTTCTGGCGTCCGCTGCAGCGCAGCCCGGCGGTATGGGCACTGCCCCTTGCAATCCTCGGTTCAACTGGGGAAATAGCCTTCAACGATTATTTTCGTCTGGGCAGCAGCCTGCTTGAAACACTGAGCACAATGCTGGAGATGGCCGCACTGTTCGGCTTGTTGGCGTGGTGCGTGAGCTGGGTGTGTCGAGCCGTTGCCCTGAATGCCTGGCGCACGGACAAGGCTCTGAGAGAACGCTGCGGCCACTGGCTAAGCCTGCGACGTCCCACGCCATTGCCGCTACGTGAAAGTCTGCCGGGGTGGTTGCTTGCGATACCGGCCTTTCTGGCAGGTGGCATTGGCGCACTGCTGGTCTACACGGCAGTCCTGCTGGGCCTGGCCCTGCTGAGCCGCACGTCCAGGCCAGACCGTCGTAAGCAGGCATTTACAGAGTCACCGCCCGGCTCATGGCTACGGGAAATGAGAGTCGGCATAGCCTTCGGACTGCTGGCGTCTTCGCTCTGGGTAGCCGTCGCCATCATCAACTATCGCCCGCTGGGCGAAGATCAGGGCATGCACCCCTGGCCACTGCGCCTGTGCGCAACCCTGGACGACACTTCGCCGCCCTGTCAGGTACAGGTGACACGCCAGCAATGGTACGCACCTTCCACGCAAGGAGGCCGACCATGATCAGTAGTCGCGCCTTTGTTGTCGCCGTATGCGTGTTTCTGGGGATTGCCTGGCTGCACCAGATACTCGTGCCGTCTCGCGAAAAACCAGAGTCTGTATCAACCCAGTTGCTGAAGATGAACAAATGCCTGGCTTACAGCGATACGTTGCTGCGCATTCGTTATCACTTTTACCAGACCCGTTTTGACGATGTGATCGCTCGCAATCCCTCTCCAAGCCGGACGTTCAGCGGCTTCGGCATGGGCTCTGCCGAGAAGGACTCTACAAGTCCCTGCTCCTTTCATGTGAGCGGCGGGCACAAATGGAACAGCCTTCTGGACATTGCCGCTTATGATTACATCCAGGCCTATGACAATCTGCGCCCTGAAGCCCGTAAGGTCGAACAACTGTACGTTGAGCGATACCCCGAGATACCGGTTGCGCGCCAGCTCAATGAGTTGCTCACCCAAAGAATGGACGAGTTGTACGAACGTGCGCCCGCCTTCAATCAGGCGCTCGAACAGCCAATGCTGCAATTGCGCAGCAAACAACTCAAGCAAATCGAACAACGCCTCGGACGCGATCAGCACTGGCACACGCTCAATTTCATGCTGATGGCGCGCCTGGCAATCAATCAACTGGATGAGCAGGCGGGCAGTCAGCGCCTGACTCCCGAGCAGGTTCAGGCCTTGCACCGCTCATTGCTGGCAGCCTGGACCGATGCTGAAGACTACTTCAAGACCTTGCCACGTCTGACCTCAGCCGGAGGCGGCAAACCTGTGTGGCGCGAGATCAGCGAGCCGGCCAAGACCTGGATCGACGCCTTGGCTACCCTGCAACAACACTGGACCGCTCGGGCAGAACCCGAGCAATTGAGTAACGATTTCATCGCCGTAGACAACGGCTATGACCGGATGTGGACGCTGTATAACCTGGCTGCATTTGGCAAGTATTGAGCGCTGCCTTTCAGCGACTCAAATACGCAAAACGCCCCTTGAACGGTTTGCCGATCGGGTCGGCCAGATCACCATGCTTGCTGGTGGTCAGGCCCAGGTCCACCAGCGATTCGGCCAGTTTCACGGCGGCGCTGACGCCTTCCACTACGGGCAGGCCGATGGCTTCGCTCAGCTGTCGAGGCAGGTCAGCCATGCCGCCGCAACCCAGCACGATGGCACCGGCGCCCTCCTCGTCACGGGCGCGGCGGGCCTGTTCGACCATGCGTTCGATCAGTTCCGGGCCGCCTTCTTCCAGGGCCAGGACTGGCAAATCTATACAACGCACCGAAGTGCAGAGTTCGCTGAAGCCATAACGTTGCAGCAGGTGCTCGGCAATGATCCGGGTGCGGCTCAGGGTGGTGACAACGGCAAAGCGTGTGGCAATCAGGCCTGCCATGTGAAAGGCGGCTTCGGCGATACCGATGACCGGTGCAGTGGCGTACTCGCGGGCGGCCAGCAGGCCTGGGTCGCCAAAGCAGGCGATGATGTGGGCGTCGACCTGTTGATCTCGTCCTTTGCGTATTTCCTCCAGCACGCCCAGCGTGGCAATGGCTTCGTCAAAATGCCCTTCGATGGACACCGGCCCGTCCTCGGGGCTGCACGCGATGATTTGCGTGCCCGGTCGCGCTATCGCCTGGGCGGCCAGCCCGATCTTGTGGGTCATGGCATCGCTGGTGTTGGGGTTGATCACTTGAATACGCACAGGGCCTCCTTCAGCGCCGCTTGAAAATGCCATGAAAGTTATTGGCACTCACGATTGTATACAGAAATAGTGCCATGTTGGGTTATCGCTCAGATAGCCCGCACCCCATCCCATTTGCGCAGGCAAGCAGCTTCCTCAGGGCATGAATGCACTTCTATCGAGCAAAACCGCCCTGTTTTCGCGCACTGAAAGCACCATTTGTGGATGATCCCACGCACCGGTGTTTCCTCCTTGAACTCCCGCCCGGCAATACTCTGGAGGCTTTTTCCCTGAGAATCCGGGCAATGGCATACGTCTTGCGTACAGGATCGTATACAAAAACCTCATCGCGGGTACCCAGCCGTAGCGATGGCCCAACAAGGGAGGGAATGCCATGACAGACCAACGCCCGGCCGGTTACAGCCCGCGCCTGCACAATGAGGATCTGGGACCGATTCCACAGAAGTGGACCTGGTACAACATCTTTGCCTTCTGGATGAGCGACGTGCACAGCGTCGGCGGTTATGTGTTCGCCGCCAGTCTGTTCGCCCTCGGGCTGGCAAGCTGGCAGGTGCTGATCGCGCTGCTGGTGGGTATCTGCATCATTCAGGTGATCGCCAATCTGGTGGCCAAACCCAGCCAGCAGGCTGCGGTGCCCTACCCGGTCATCTGCCGCCTCGCCTTTGGTGTTTTCGGGGCCAATATCCCGGCCATCATTCGTGGCCTGATCGCGGTGGCCTGGTATGGCATTCAGACTTATCTGGCGTCCAGCGCCCTGGTGATTGTGGTGCTGCGCTTCTTCCCGGAACTGGCCGCGTATCAAGACGTGAGTTTCCTGGGGCTTTCCTACCTGGGCTGGTTCGGTTTCCTGACACTCTGGGTCGTACAGGCGATTGTGTTCTGGTCGGGCATGGAGTCGATCCGCCGTTTCATCGACTGGGCTGGCCCTGCGGTCTACGCCGTGATGTTCGTGCTGGCAGGCTGGATCGTCTGGCGTGCGGGCTGGGACAACATCAGTTTCACCCTGGCGGAAAAAGAGCTGTCCGGCTGGGCGGCTTTTGGTCAGGTGATCATGGCGATTGCGCTGGTGGTGTCGTATTTCTCCGGCCCGACCCTGAACTTCGGCGACTTCAGCCGCTACTGCCGGAGCATGGAAGACGTGCGTCGCGGCAACTTCTGGGGCCTGCCCGTTAATTTCCTGGCGTTCTCCCTGGTGACGGTGGTGATCGTGTCCGGCACCTTGCCGATTTTCGGTGAGATGATCCACGACCCGATTGCGACCGTGGCCCGCATCGATAACACCACTGCCGTGCTGCTCGGCGCATTCACCTTTGTCACTGCCACCATCGGCATCAACATTGTCGCCAACTTCGTCTCGCCAGCCTTCGACTTCGCCAACGTGGCGCCCAGCCGTATCAGCTGGCGTGCAGGCGGGATGATCGCGGCAGTCGCGTCCATCTTCATCACCCCATGGAACCTGTTCAATAACCCGGAAGTGATTCACTACACCCTGGATATTCTGGCGGCCTGTATCGGCCCGCTGTTCGGCATCCTGCTGGTGGACTACTACCTGGTGAAGAAACAACAGATCGATGTCGATGCCCTGTTCGACGACACCCCGAGCGGCCGTTACTGGTACACCAATGGCGTGAACCGGGTGGCGGTTACGGCGCTGCTGCTGAGCGCACTGGTGGGCCTGTGCTTTACCTTCATTCCCTGGTTCAAGCCGATTGCCAACTTCGCCTGGTTTACCGGTTGCTTCCTGGGTGGCGTGTTGTATTACGGCCTGACCCTGTGGCCACGCAAGCAGCCTGAAAATGCAGGCAGCCCGGTCGTCCAGAACTGAAAAACCTGCCGGACAGGTCCCCTGCAGGGCTTGTCCGGCTATCAATCTGCACCGCTTTTGTCTGCATACACGGGTAAAATGCCGCCTCTGCCACCGCCGAGCCGAACATGACCATTACCCGCCACGCCCAGATCGACTGGGACGAACAAGGCAACCCGCATTCCCGCGCCTTTTCCGATGTTTATTTCTCCACCGAGTCCGGCCTGGAAGAAACACGCCATGTGTTTCTGGTGCAGAACGACCTGCGCGCGCGTTTCACGGCCCTGCCTGCGGGTGATCGGCTGGTCATCGGGGAAACAGGTTTCGGCACCGGGCTGAATTTCCTCTGCGCCTGGCAGTTGTTTCAGGAGTGCGCTCATCCCGAGGCGCGGCTGCACTTCGTCAGTGTCGAGAAATTCCCCCTCAGCCGCGCCGACCTTCAACGCGCCCTGGCCTTGTGGCCGGAGCTGAAAGCTTTTGCCGAACCCTTGCTCGATCAATACATCGCCGTGCATGAAGGCTTTCAGCGGCTGATCTTCGACGAGGGGCGTGTGACCCTGACGCTGTTGATTGGCGATGCCTTGCACATGCTGCCGCAACTGGACGGCCAGATCGATGCCTGGTTTCTCGACGGTTTCGCCCCGGCCAAGAACCCGGAAATGTGGACGCCGGAGCTGTTCGCCGAACTGGCGCGGCTGTCGGCGCCCGAGGCGAGTATTGGCACTTTTACCAGCACCGGCTGGGTTCGCCGCGCCCTGAACGCGGCAGGTTTCAAGATGAAGCGTGTGCCGGGCATCGGTCATAAATGGGAAGTGCTGCGCGGCAGGTTCATTGCCTGGCCTGAAGAGGCGCCACTGCCCTCGCCCATCAAGCCATGGTTCGCCCGCCCCGCTGCATTTGAGGGTGAACGCAAGGCGCTGGTGATCGGTGCCGGGCTGGCCGGTTGCGCCACGGCAGAGAGCCTGGCCAGACGCGGCTGGCAGGTGAGTCTGCTGGAGCGTCATGCCCAACCGGCCCAAGAGGCCTCGGGCAATCCGCAGGGCGTGCTTTATTTGAAGCTGTCGGCACACGGTACAGCCTTGTCGCAGTTGATCCTCAGTGGTTTTGGCCACACGCGACGGCTGCTTGAGCGTCTGCAAAGAGGTGTCGACTGGGACAATTGCGGCGTGCTGCAACTGGCCTTCGACGACAAGGAAGCCCAGCGCCAGCAACAACTGGCCGACGCCTTCCCCGAAGAGCTGCTGCATCGGCTGGATCAGCCTTCTGCCGAGGCGCGCAGCGGTGTAAACCTGCGTTGGGGCGGGCTGTTCTTTCCCGAAGGCGGCTGGGTTCATCCGCCAGCGCTGTGTCATTCGCAGGTTGCGCACCCGAATATCAAACTGATTGCGCATCACGAAGCACTGGAATTGCGTCGCGTCGATGGGCAATGGCAGGCCTGGAATCAGGAGCAACTGATCGACAGCGCGCCGGTGGTGGTGCTCGCAGGTGCCGCGGATATCAAACACTTTGCGCAAAGCGCCGACCTGCCGCTCAAGCGCATTCGCGGGCAGATCACCCGCCTGCCGCAGACCGACAACAGCCAGGTGTTGCGCACTGTGGTCTGCGCAGAAGGTTATGTCGCGCCGACGCGACTGGGTGAGCACACCTTGGGTGCCAGCTTCGATTTCAACAGTGATGACCTGAATACCAATACCGCCGATCACCTGAGCAATCTGCAATTGTTGCAGGAAATATCCGAAGACCTGACCGAGCGTCTCGGCGCGTCGGAGTTGTTGCCGGAGCAGTTACAGGGACGTGCCGCCTTCCGTTGCACCAGCCCGGATTACCTGCCAATCGTCGGGCCGCTGGCAGACAGGGAATCGTTTATTCAGGCTTATGCGGCGCTTGGCAAAGATGCCCGACAGGTGCCGGACATTGCCTGCCCTTGGCTGGACGGGCTGTACGTCAACAGTGGCCATGGTTCACGCGGCCTGATTACTGCACCCTTGTCCGCCGAGCTGATCGCCGCCTGGCTGGATAACGAACCGCTGCCGCTGCCCCGCAGCGTGGCAGAGGCCTGCCATCCCAACCGGTTTGCCTTGCGGGGGTTGATTCGCAGACAGGGGAAATGACCTGGTTTTTCACTTTTTGGGAGGCAGCTTGCTGGCGACTTCTCGTACAGACGCAGAATATCTGCCAGTTTTCAGAGCCTTTTCGCCAGCAAGCTGCCTCACACAAGTTTCTGCTACACCCAATAGAAATGCATCGTATGAAACGCCGCCTTCACGAATGAATTCATTCACACACCCATAGGCGATAGCCGTTATCCTCAAGGTATGACCACTTCCAACCGGGCACCCCGATGTTGAATGTGCAAAACGTGTTCAAGAGCTATCCCTCGGCCCAAGGCCCGGTAGAGGTCTTGCGTGGCGTCGATTTGCATCTGGAACGTGGTAGCAGTCTGGCGCTGATGGGCGAGTCGGGCAGTGGCAAAAGCACCTTGCTGCATCTGGTGGCGGGGCTGGATCAGATCGACAGCGGCACCATCACCGTCGCCAATCAGCAACTGAACAGCATGAGCGAAGCCCGGCTGGCCAACTGGCGGCGAACCGAAATCGGTCTGGTGTTCCAGCAGTTCAACCTGATCGAAAGCCTCAAGACCGAAGACAATCTGGCGTTCCAGGCACGCCTGGCCGGACGCCATGACCCGCTCTGGCAGGCGCAACTGATTGAACGCCTCGGCCTGGGTGATCTGCTCCATCGCTATCCAGAGCAATTGTCCGGCGGTCAACAGCAGCGGGTTGCCATCGGACGCGCACTCGCTTCGCGCCCTGCCCTGCTGCTGGCCGACGAGCCCACCGGCAACCTCGATGAAGCCACCAGCGATGAAGTGCTGCAATTGCTGCTGGACCTGCTGAATGACAGCAGCACCAGCCTGCTGATGGTCACTCACAGCTCCCGTGTCGCAGAACGATTGGCCCACAAGGTCACATTGCACAGGGGGCGCCTGGTCGTAACGGGCGAAGGCTGATATGCGAGTGTTTTATTGGACAGTGCGCGCCCTGCTCAGCCATTGGCGTCGCCATCCGGTGCAGTTTTTCAGTCTGCTCACCGGGCTATGGCTGGCTACCAGCCTGTTGACCGGTGTTCAGGCCTTGAACAGCCAGGCACGGGAAAGCTATCAGCGGGCCAGTCAGATGATTGGTGGCGAACCGCAAACCAGCCTGACAGCGCCAAACGGCGCGGCTTTCTCGCAGGATCTATTCATCGAGCTGCGGCGAGCCGGTTGGCCGGTATCGCCGATGGTGCAGAGTCGCATCACACTGAAGGGGCTGGAGGATCAACGCCTGCAACTGATCGGGATCGAACCGGTGACGTTGCCCAGTGGTTCAGCAGTGGCCGGGCAGACGCTGGATACCCGGCAAGTCCTCGACTTTCTCGCTCCGCCGGGCGCGACCTGGATTGCTCCTCAGACCCTTCAGGCACTTGGCCTGCAAGAGGGGCAGCGCCCGGAAACCCATGACGGTCTGGCCCTGCCGCCTCTGCACATCAAGAAAGATATGGCACCGGGAGTCTTGCTGACCGATATCGGCTTTGCTCAACCGCTGCTGCACCTGCCCGATCAATTGACCCGCCTGCTGCTGCCCAAGGAGTTTGCCGCTGACAATCCGGCTCTGCCGCCAGCCCTCAGCGAACAATTGGTGATCAAAAAGAGCGGCGAAGAAAATAATCTGCAACGCCTGACCGAAAGCTTTCACCTGAACCTGAATGCGCTGGGGGTGCTGTCCTTTGTGGTCGGGCTGTTTATTGTTCATGCCGCGATTGGTCTGGCACTGGAACAACGTCGGGGTCTGCTGCGCAACCTGCGGGCGTCAGGCGTCAGTGCTCGCCTGCTGATCGCTGCGCTGGCTCTGGAGCTTGGGGCAATGGCTTTGCTCGGCGGGCTGCTGGGCGTCGTCAGTGGTTACTGGCTGGCCAGTCTGTTGTTACCGGATGTCGCGGCCAGCCTGCGTGGCCTGTACGGGGCCGAGGTGGACGGACAGTTGAACCTGAATATCGGGTGGTGGCTCAGCGGCATTGCCTTGAGCCTGCTCGGCGCATTTCTGGCCGGGGCCAACAGTTTGTTGCGCGCCGCACGCCTGCCACTGCTGGCTTTGGCCAATGCACAAGCCTGGCAACAGGCCCATGCACGCTGGTTGCGGCGTCAGGCCTGGGTTGCCGCTGCCAGTGCAAGCGGGGCTCTGGCGGCCTGGCTTTTCGGCAACAGCCTGGGCTGGGGCTTTGTATTGATATCTGCCTTGCTGTTGAGTGCGGCGCTGGGGTTGCCGGTATTGCTGGATGCGCTGCTGAACGGATTGCTGAAGCGCAGCCGTTCGGTCCTGGGGCAGTGGTTTCTGGCCGATTGCAGACAGCAACTGCCCGCCTTGAGCCTGGCGTTGATGGCCCTGCTTCTGGCAATGGCAGCCAATGTCGGGGCCGGCAGCATGACTTCAGGCTTTCGCCAGACCTTCAGTCACTGGCTGGAGCAACGCCTGAGCGCAGAGCTTTACGTCACGCCGCAAACCCCGGATCAATCCAGAGAGATGCAGGCCTGGCTGGGCAAGCAGCCCGCCATCACGGCAGTGCTGCCCAACTGGCAGGTGCCGATCCAGTTGCAAGGCTGGCCTGCGGACCTGTTCGGCATCATCGAGCATGAGACTTATCGCCAGCACTGGGTATTACTGGAGTCGACGACAGAAGATCCCTGGAACCAACTCGCCCATCAGGACACCCTGATGCTCAGCGAGCAACTGGCCAGGCGGCTCAAGCTCGGGCTGGGCGATACCCTGAACATTCCTGTCCCTGCCGGTAAGTGGTCGCCACGTATCGTGGCTATCTACGCCGACTACGGTAATCCCAAAGGCCACCTGCTGGTCAATGCCAGGCACCTGCTTGAGCACTGGCCGCACCTGGCGCCCATTCGTTTCAACCTGCGAATCGATCATGCTGCCACACCGCCACTGGTGAGTGAACTGCAAACCCGGTTTGCACTCGACGACAATCGCATCATCGATCAAAGCCAGCTCAAGTACTGGTCGAATCAGGTGTTCGAGCGCACTTTCGCCGCCACTGCCGCACTCAACAGCCTGACGCTGGCTGTGGCGGGTGTGGCGCTGTTCATCGGTCTGCTGACGCAAAGCCAAAGCCGACTCGGACAACTGGCCCCGCTCTGGGCGCTGGGCGTTACCCGTCGCCAGTTGATGTTGCTCAATCTGGGCCAAACCTGGTTATTGGCTGTGCTGACACTCCTGCTCGCCCTCCCTCTTGGGCTCATGCTGACCTGGTGCCTGAATACCGTGATCAATGTCCAGGCATTCGGCTGGCGCTTGCCTTTACAGGTTTTCCCCCTGCAACTGCTGCAATTGATGGGGCTGGCGTTACTGGCCACCTTGCTGGCATCGGCCTGGCCACTGCTGAAGCTGCACCGCACCCGACCAGCCGACCTGCTCAGGACATTCGCCAATGAAAACTGACTGGCTGCGGCTGGCAGGCTTAACGCTGTTGCTCACCGCATGCGACCAGCAACCACCTCCAGAAACCGGCTTCGCCGGGATGGGCAACCAGGCCGACGAATATGCTCAGGTCAAACCAGGCCGGGTGTTTTCATTCCCTGAGGATCACGGCCCGCATCCCGGATTTCGTATCGAGTGGTGGTACATCACCGCCACCCTCAAGGACGAAAAGGGCCAGGACTTCGGCGTGCAATGGACGCTGTTCCGCAACGCCCTGCGCCCTGAACCAACCGGCACCGGCTGGAATGACAACACGATCTGGCTGGGCCATGCCGCCGCAACCTCTGCCAGCCAGCATCATGTGGCCGAGCGCTACGCCCGCGGCGGCGTCGGGCAGGCAGGCGTCAAGCTCACGCCCTTCTCGGCCTGGATCGACGACTGGTCGCTGAACAGCGAATCGCAGGCGCAAGACCCGCTGGCGAAGATGCAATTGCAGGCAGCCGGGAAGGACTTTCAATACGACCTGCAACTCACCTCCAGCAAACCCCTGGTGCTGCAGGGGGAACAGGGATATAGCCAGAAGTCCGATCAGGGCCAGGGCTCGTACTATTACAGCCAGCCCTTTTTCGAGGCCAGCGGCAGCCTGACGATGGATGGCAAGACCTATCAGGTCAGCGGTCACGCCTGGCTTGACCGGGAATGGAGCAGCCAGCCCTTGACCGCCAACCAGTCTGGCTGGGACTGGCTATCCCTGCATCTGGACGGCGACGAACACGTGATGCTGTATCGCATGCGCCACAAAAACGGCGAGCCTTACCTGAGCGGCACCTGGATCGGCGCAGACGGCACAACCCAAAGCCTGCATGCCCGTGACATCGACATGAAGCCCCTGAACGAAACCGAAGTCGCCGGGCGACGCTTGCCGACTCGCTGGTCGATCAGGATCCCCGGCAGGAATCTGGATATCACCACCGATGCCCTGAACCCCGGGTCATGGATGGGGTTGAGCATTCCTTACTGGGAAGGGCCGGTGAAAGTCAGCGGGAGTCAAAGCGGGGTCGGCTATCTGGAGATGACGGGGTATTAGGCGTTTTCTTTTTGCCGAAGCGAATTTCTTCGCGAGAAACCCATTGAGGAAATGCATCGACTTCAATGATGTCTCGCGGATAAATCCGCTCCTACACGGCCTGCTTATAACCTATTGATCTAAAACTCCCACAACGCCTACGGGTCAGTTTCTGGGTGACTGCACTTTTCGGTCACCTCCCCAACGGAAACCCGGTAAGGAATTATGTGCGGATTAGCAGGTGAATTACGTTTCGACCAACAACCAGCGGATCTTGCCGCTGTTGAACGCATTACCCATGATCTGGCGCCACGCGGCCCGGATGCCTGGGGCTTTCATAGTCAGGGGCCGATTGCCCTGGGCCATCGGCGGCTGAAGATCATGGACCTGTCCGACGGTTCGGCACAGCCCATGATCGATAGTCAGTTGGGCCTGTCCATGGCCTTCAACGGCGCCATCTACAACTTCCCCGAACTGCGGGACGAGCTGGAAGGGCTGGGTTATCAGTTCCATTCCGGTGGCGACACCGAGGTGTTGCTCAAGGGCTATCACGCCTGGGGCGTTGATATGCTGCCCAAGCTCAATGGCATGTTTGCGTTCGCCATTTGGGAGCGCGACACCCAGCAGTTGTTCATTGCCCGCGACCGTCTGGGCGTCAAGCCGCTGTATCTGTCGCATACCGACAAGCGCCTGCGTTTTGCATCGACGCTGCCGGCCCTGCTCAAGGGTGGCGATATCAGCCCGATGCTCGACCCGATCGCCCTCAATCACTATCTGAATTTCCATGCCGTGGTGCCTGCACCACGCACGCTGCTGGCCGGCGTCGAGAAACTGCCCCCAGCCAGCTGGATGCGCATTCAGGCCAACGGCAAGATCGAGCAGCAAACCTGGTGGCGTCTGCCTTACGGCCCCCATGACGACGAGCAGAATCTGACCCTGGAAGACTGGCGCGACCGCGTACTGGACAGCACCCGCGAAGCGGTAGCGATTCGTCAGCGTGCGGCGGTGGATGTGGGCGTGCTGCTTTCCGGCGGCGTCGATTCAAGCATGCTGGTGGGTCTGTTGCGTGAAGTCGGCGTCGAAGACCTGTCGACCTTTTCCATCGGTTTCCAGGATGCCGGTGGCGAGCGCGGGGATGAGTTCCAGTATTCGGACCTGATCGCCAGACACTATGGCACTCGTCACCATCAGTTGCGTATTCAGGAAAGCGAGATCATCGAGCAATTGCCTGCGGCCTTCCGGGCCATGAGCGAGCCGATGGTGAGTCACGACTGCATCGCGTTCTATCTGTTGTCACGGGAAGTGGCCAAGCACTGCAAGGTTGTGCAGAGCGGTCAGGGCGCGGACGAACTGTTTGCCGGTTATCACTGGTATCCGCAGGTCGATGGCGCGAGCGACCCGGTGGCCGCTTATCGTGCAGCGTTCGTGGACCGCAGCTACGACGAATACACCGCCACCGTACAAGCCAAATGGCTGACCGCCACTGACGCGGCAGGTGATTTCGTACGCGATCACTTTGCCCAGCCTGGCGCAACGGCTGCCGTGGACAAGGCTCTGCGTCTGGACAGCACCGTGATGCTGGTTGAAGACCCGGTCAAACGGGTGGACAACATGACCATGGCCTGGGGCCTGGAAGCACGGACACCGTTTCTCGACTATCGTCTGGTTGAGCTGTCTGCACGCATCCCCGGCAAGTTCAAACTGCCGGATGGCGGCAAACATGTCCTGAAGGAAGCGGCGCGACTGGTCATCCCTTCCGAGGTGATCGATCGCAAGAAAGGCTACTTCCCGGTGCCGGGCCTCAAGCATTTGCAGGGCGACACCCTCAACTGGGTGCGCGAGCTGCTGCTGGACTCCAGCCAGGATCGAGGCCTGTTCAACCCGGCGATGATCGACACGCTCTTGACCAACCCTCAGGGCCAACTCACGCCGTTACGCGGCTCCAAGCTGTGGCAATTGGCTGCGCTGAATCTGTGGCTCAGCGAACAAGGACTCTGATCGATGAAACACAATGCGACGGCTTACAGCCAACGATTGTTGCGCACACAGTCGCCCTCCTATGAACGCCTGCAAGCACGCTTCGCCGAAGACGGCAGCCAGCCGGATAACGAACCACTGGCGCTGCACTGCGGCTGGGGCCGCTTGTTGATTGGCCATACCTACCCCGACGCGACCGCGCTGGCCCAGGAACTGCTCAACGAAAAACCCGGCGAACGCGATATCGCGCTGTACGTGGCGGCGCCCCAGCAAGTGCTGGCACAGTCGCCGCAGCAGTTGTTCCTCGACCCGTCCGATACGTTGCGGCTGTGGTTCAGTGACTATCGCCCGGCGCAGCGTGTCTTTCGGGGCTTTCGCATCCGTCGGGCGCAGAACGAGGCCGACTGGCAGGCCATCAATAACCTGTACATCGCGCGCGGCATGCTGCCCATCGATCCTGCCCTGCTGACGCCACGCCACCTGGGCGGCCCCGTCTACTGGCTGGCCGAGGATGAAAGCAGCAACTCGGTGATCGGCAGTGTCATGGGCCTGAATCATCAGAAGGCATTCAACGACCCGGAAAACGGCAGCAGCCTGTGGTGCCTGGCAGTCGATCCGCAATGCACACGTCCCGGCGTTGGCGAAGTGCTGGTGCGTCATCTGATCGAGCATTTCATGAGCCGTGGCTTGAGCTATCTCGATCTGTCGGTACTGCACGACAACAATCAGGCCAAGGCGCTGTATGCCAAGCTGGGGTTTCGCAACCTGCCGACCTTTGCCATCAAGCGCAAGAACGGCATCAACGAATCGCTGTTCCTGGGCCCTGGCCCTCAGGCGGATTTCAATCCCTACGCACGGATCATCGTCGAAGAGGCGCACCGGCGCGGTATCGATGTGCAGGTCGATGATGCCGATGCCGGGCTGTTTACCTTGAGTTACGGCGGACGCCGCATTCGCTGCCGTGAATCGCTGAGCGATCTGACCAGCGCGGTCAGCATGACGCTGTGTCAGGACAAGAGCCTGACCCACCGGGCCCTCAAGGCAGCCGGCCTGCGCCTGCCTGCTCAACAGCGGGCAGACAGCGCCGATGACAATCTGGCGTTCCTTGAAGAACACGGGCGGATCGTGGTCAAGCCGCTGGATGGCGAGCAAGGTCAAGGGGTTGCCGTGGACCTGCGCACCTTCGATGAAGTGCAGGAAGCCATCGAGCGCGCCCGTCAGTTCGACACCCGCGTGATTCTGGAAAGCTTCCATGAAGGTCTGGACTTGCGCATCGTGGTCATCGGTTTTGAAGTGGTGGCCGCTGCGATTCGCCGTCCAGCGGAAATCATTGGCAACGGTCGCGACACCATCAAGCAATTGATCGAAGCTCAAAGCCGCCGTCGCTCTGCCGCAACCAGTGGCGAAAGCAAGATCCCGATGGATGAAGAAACCGAACGCACGGTACGCGACGCAGGCCATGACTACTCCAGCATCCTGCCAATGGACCAGCGCCTGGCCGTACGGCGCACCGCCAACCTTCACACCGGCGGCTGCCTTGAGGATGTCACTGCAATCCTGCATCCGGTGCTGAGCGACGCCGCAGTGCGTGCCGCACGGGCGCTGGACATCCCGGTAGTGGGCCTGGACCTGATGGTGCCTGCCGCCGACCAGCCCGAATACGTTTTCATTGAAGCCAACGAGCGCGTCGGACTCGCCAACCACGAACCACAACCCACCGCCGAACGTTTTGTCGACCTATTGTTTCCGCACAGCCTGCCTGTGCATGGTTGAACCATAGCTGCAAGTTTCAAGCGTCAAGCTACAAGTAAGGGCAGCTACCCCACTTGCAGCTTGCATCTTGAAGCTTGCAACTGCTTTAAGGAGCTCCCTCCATGCCTGTTGAGAAAATCCCCGATCCGGATCTGAACTACCTGCAGAAAGTACTGCTGGAAATGCTCGCCATTCCGAGCCCTACGGGTTTTACCGACACTATCGTGCGCTATGTCGCCGAACGCCTGGAAGAACTGGGCATCCCGTTTGAACTGACACGGCGCGGCACCATCCGCGCCACGCTCAAAGGTAAGCAGAACAGCCCCGACCGCGCGGTTTCTGCGCATCTGGACACCATTGGTGCGACCGTTCGCGAGGTCAAGGACAACGGACGTCTGGCACTGGCGGCGGTCGGCTGCTGGTCAAGCCGCTTTGCCGAAGGCAGCCGGGTCAGCGTGTTCACCGATACCGGCGTGATCCGTGGCAGCGTATTGCCGCTGATGGCGTCCGGTCATGCGTTCAATACCGCCGTGGATGAAATGCCCATCAGCTGGGAACATATCGAGCTGCGCCTGGATGCCTATTGCACGACCCGCGCCGACTGCGAATCGCTGGGGATCAATATCGGTGACTTCGTGGCCTTCGATCCGCTGCCGGAATTCACCGAAAGCGGCCATATCAGTGCCCGCCACCTGGACGACAAGGCAGGCGTGGCCGCATTGCTGGCGGCACTCAAGTCGATTGTCGACAGCGGTGAGGAACCACTGATCGATTGCCACCCACTGTTCACCATTACCGAGGAAACCGGTACCGGTGCAGCGGGCGTCCTGCCCTGGGATGTCAGCGAGTTTGTCGGCATCGATATCGCGCCGGTCGCACCCGGCCAGCACTCCAGCGAACATGCCGTGAGCGTGGCGATGCAGGATTCGGGCGGGCCTTACGACTATCACCTGTCGCGGCATCTGCTGCATCTGGGCGTGGAGAACGAATTGCCTGTGCGCCGCGACCTGTTTCGCTATTACTACAGCGATGCCCATTCGGCCGTGACTTCGGGGCATGACATTCGTACCGCGTTGCTGGCTTTTGGCTGCGATGCCACCCACGGTTACGAGCGCACGCATATCGACAGCCTCGCGGCCCTGAGCAAACTGCTGGGTGCCTACATGCTCAGCCCACCGGTATTCGCCAGCGACGCCAAACCGGCACAGACTTCACTGGAGCGTTTCAGTCATCAGATCGAACACGATGCACAGATGGAGTCCGACACCCGTGTGCCACCGGTGGATAGCCTGATCGGGCAGAATCGCGAAGAGGTTTGAGGTTCCTGGCCTTTCGCGAATGAATTCGCTCCTACCACGGTCTGTGTAGGAGCGACTTCAGTCGCGAAGAGGCCTATCATCGCGGGCTACCGATACGAGAACCAGCATGCTGATCCCTTACGACCAACTTGAACCCGACACCCTCACCCGCCTGATCGAAGACTTCGTAACCCGCGACGGTACGGACAATGGCGATGAAACACCTCTGCAAACCCGCGTGCTGCGCGTACGTCATGCCTTGAGCAAAGGTCAGGCGGTGATTTTCTTCGACCTCGAAAGCCAGCAGTGCCAGCTAATGCCCAGGCATGATGTGCCCAAAGACTACTTCGACTGAGGCTCAGGCCGCTGGCGACTCGGGAGCGGCCTCCTGCTGCGAGAGCTTTCTGGCTATGCGTCGAAACACTTCGGCACGGTGGATCTTGATGTCTTTGGGGGCGTCGATTCCGAGCCTGACCTGATTGCCGTTCACACCGAGGATTTGCACGGTGATGTTGTCACCGATGGAGAATGACTCGCCAATTTCCCGCGTCAATACCAGCATTTTTCCGACTCTCTTGTTATTGCAAAGAGTGCAGAGTGCGCCCCTGAAAAGGCCGCTTCAATGAGGCTGCGGTAAATCAGTAACGTCCTTCAATGCCAACAGATCACGCTGTCGGAAACGTCTTACTTGCAGACCTGACGAGTAGGAAAAATGCTGGTTGCAGACGCTCAGGACGCCGACCAGCGTGGCCCCAGCAGGA
Source organism: Pseudomonas serbiensis (assembly GCF_030580745.1). Taxonomy (NCBI): domain Bacteria; kingdom Pseudomonadati; phylum Pseudomonadota; class Gammaproteobacteria; order Pseudomonadales; family Pseudomonadaceae; genus Pseudomonas; species Pseudomonas serbiensis. The sequence continues at coordinate 278,184 of NZ_JAUQOO010000004.1, read as the reverse complement.
TGATCGTCGCACCGATGACGCACAACGCAGCACCGAGCCAGTCGGTACTCAAGGGCCGAATCCGCTCGATCACTCCCAGCCACGCTATGGAAGCAATGATGTAGATCCCGCCATAAGCCGCATAGGCACGTCCGGCATAGGCCGCTTCAATACGGGTCAGCAACAGCGCGAACACCGTCAGGCTGATCAGGGCCGGTATCACCCACAAGGCCGTCTTGCCCTGGCGCAACCACATCCAGAACGCATAACAACCGAAGATCTCGAACAGGGCCGCAAGGAAAAACCAGAAGTAATTGAGCACGGGAAGTCTCGTCAGTCAGGGCTTGAATGGCGGCACCCTATCAGAAAAAGGCATTCCTGATCGGCCATGAAGCCCTGCCTGACAACGAATCAGGCTTTGGTCTGTCGGGCCTTGGCGCGCATCTTGGCGCACATGGTCGTCATTTCGTCATAGAGCGCCTGGGGATGCTTGCGCTTCAGCGTCCAGGCATCACGGCCCTGTTCATGGGGCAGGATCATGAACTCGCCCTTGGCCACTTCCTCAAAGATGTAATCGGCAATATCGCTGGCGGTGATCGGCGAGCTTTCCAGCAGTTTGCCAACCTGGGCTTTCATCGCAGGTGTCGGGCCACGGAAGGAGTCCAGCAGGTTGGTCTGAAAGAACGACGGGCACACCACATGCACGCCGACTTCCTGTTCCTTCAATTCCACCAGCAGGCTTTCCGACAGCGCCACCACGCCCGCCTTGGCGACGTTGTAATTGCTCATGGCCGGCCCCTGCATCAAGGCCGCCATGGAGGCGATATTGATGATCTTGCCCTTGCTGGCCTCCAGCATCGGCAGGAAGGCCTTGCAGCCCTTGACCACGCCCATGAGGTTGATCGCGATCTGCCAGTCCCAGTCCTCCAGGGACAACTCACTGAAGAAACCGCCCGACGCGACACCGGCGTTGTTGACGATGATATCGATGCCGTCGAAGCGTTCTTCGCAGGCTTGCGCCAACGCCATGAGCTGGCTGTAGTCGCGCACATCGCAGCGCTGGGTAAATCCATTGCCACCGGCTTCGCGTACCAACGCCAGGGTTTCCTGCAAACCGCTGTCGTTGACGTCGGACAATGCCAGACGCCAGCCTTCGCGAGCCCAGCGCAGTGCAATTTCACGGCCCAGGCCTGAGCCTGCGCCAGTAATCATGATGCGATTTTGCATAAAGAGTGCCTTGTGGTTTGCAGGACGTTGGCTGGAGTGTAATCACAGCTGACAGTCGGTAATGCCACCATCAAGGTGCTGAATGCCCAAGGCAAACCCGGGGCTTATGTCTGCCTGCTACGACGCACGAAGCGGATCAGCAGCCAGCCATAGATCGCGGCATTGATCGACACCACAACGGCGCCCAGCCACAACTGGATCTGCGGCGTCAGCGCCGCCGGGTAGATGAGAGGAATCAGATAATGCTCGATAAAGCCGCCGTCATACCCCTGCATACCGGCCTTTTGACGCAGGGCGTTTTCCAGAGGCGTCAACGGGCAATACAGGTGAAAGAACTCCACCGAAGCTCCCCACACCATGGCCGGGACATGAAGAAACCCTATCCAGGGCCTGCGCAATACGAGCAGGCCGCCAAACAGAACGAAGACAATGAACAACAGATGAAAAACGACAACGGCATCGGCCGCGAATCGATAAAGCATGAGAATCGTACCGTATAAAAGTTCAATTATTTTCAGGCTGACCATTTACCCATAAAACAGGACGTGCGTCATATAAAACCTGAAAAGTTCAATAATAATCACCCCTTTAAACAGGGTAAAACACCTTCGATAAAAACACTCAAGACATTGAAATACATAGCATTTTTTAATAATTCAAAATTCCTTGAAATATTCAGAACCTTTCAAGAATCGCAACAGTCGGATAATTCAAGCAGTGAAAATTTCATACCGACTGGTAAGCGTTTTAACTGCACACGTCATTCAACACTCACGGAAAGAAGGAACTCATCATGGGCATAAGCACGATTCTTATCATCGTTCTGATTCTGATACTGATCGGTGGTCTGCCGGTCTTCCCGCACTCCCGTAACTGGGGTTATGGCCCGTCGGGTGTTGTCGGTACGATCCTGATCATTCTGCTGGTTCTGGTATTGCTTGGCAGGATATGACCTTATCGGTCACCCAATGAAAAAGCAGCCCGAACGGGCTGCTTTTTTTATTGCCGATGAAACGTGGGCTTAGTGTGACGACGCACCGCTGGCGCCCAGGCCAGTCTGCGAGCGGACGAATTGCGGATAGAACAGGGCACGTTCGTCGTCTGCTGCCTTGGACTTGTCGGTGATGGAGAAGAACCAGATACCGACGAAGGCGATGATGATGGAGAACAGCGCCGGGTACTCGTACGGGAAAATGGCTTTCGGGTTGTGCAGGATCTGCACCCAGATGGTCGGACCCAGCACCATCAGCACCACAGCGCTGACAAGGCCCATCCAGCCGCCAATCATAGCGCCACGGGTGGTCAGGTTCTTCCAGTACATGGAGAGCAGCAGGACCGGGAAGTTGCAGCTTGCGGCGATGGAGAACGCCAGGCCTACCATGAACGCGATGTTCTGGCTTTCAAAGGCGATACCCAACAGGATGGCCACGACCGCCAGGGCGATAGTCGTCATCTTGGAAACGCGGATCTCATCCTTCTCGTTGGCCTTGCCTTTCTTGATCACGCTGGCATACAGGTCATGGGACACTGCCGACGCACCGGCCAGGGTCAAGCCTGCAACCACAGCCAGGATTGTGGCGAACGCCACCGCCGAGATGAAGCCCAGGAACAGACTGCCACCGACCGCGTTGGACAGATGCACCGCCGCCATGTTGTTACCACCGATCAAGGCACCTGCTGCATCCTTGAACGCAGGGTTGGTGCTGACCAGCAAGATAGCGCCGAAACCGATGATGAAAGTCAGGATGTAGAAGTAGCCGATGAAACCGGTGGCGTAGAACACCGACTTGCGGGCTTCCTTGGCATCGCTCACGGTGAAGAAGCGCATCAGGATGTGTGGCAGACCAGCAGTACCGAACATCAGTGCCAGACCGAGGGAGAACGCCGAGATCGGGTCTTTCACCAGACCGCCAGGGCTCATGATCGCTTCACCTTTAGGGTGAACGGCGACCGCCTGGGCGAACAGTTGGTTGAAGTCGAAGTTGACGTGCTTCATGACCATCAGCGCCATGAACGAGGCACCCGACAGCAGCATCACTGCCTTGATGATCTGTACCCAGGTGGTCGCCAGCATGCCGCCGAACAGCACATACAGGCACATCAGGATACCGACCAGAATCACCGCCACGGTGTAATCCAGACCGAACAACAGCTGGATCAGTTTACCGGCACCCACCATCTGGGCAATCAGGTAGAACGCCACCACCACCAGCGAACCGCAGGCGGACAGGGTGCGAATCTCTTTTTGCTTCAGGCGATAGGACGCTACGTCGGCGAAGGTGTACTTGCCCAGGTTACGCAGGCGTTCGGCGATCAGGAACAGAATGATCGGCCAGCCCACCAGGAAGCCGATCGAGTAGATCAGGCCATCGTAGCCGGAGGTGTAAACCAGTGCGGAAATACCCAGGAAAGACGCCGCCGACATGTAGTCGCCTGCAATCGCAAGACCGTTCTGGAAACCGGTGATCTTGCCGCCTGCCGCGTAGTAGTCGGACGCCGAGTTGTTTTTCTTGGATGCCCAGTAGGTGATGTAGAGGGTGAACGCCACGAACATGACGAACATGATGATCGCCGGTACGTTCAAAGGCTGCTTCTGCACCGCCCCGGTAAGGGCGTCTGCTGCCATGAGAGCGGGTGCGAATGCTGCAAGGCCTAGAGCCGCGGAGAGACGACGGATCATTGCTGAATCTCCTTGAGAATTGCATTGTTCAGTTCGTCGAACTCACCGTTGGCGCGGCGTACGTAGATTCCCGTCAGAATGAAAGCCGAGATGATCAGGCCGACCCCTATCGGCATGCCCCACGTAATGGTCGAAGTCGCGCTGATCTTGGCTCCCAGAATATGAGGCCCATACGCAATCATGAGAATGAATGCGGCATAGAGCCCGAGCATGATCGCCGAGAGAATCCAGGCGAAACGCTCTCTTTTGGAAACCAGCTCCTTGAAGCGCGGGCTGTTTTGAATCGAGAGGTAAATGCTGTCGTTCATTGTTTTTGTCCTCGCAGCACAGATGAGTTGTCACGCCATCAACTTTAGTCAGGTCCGGCACGTACTCCAGACGACCTTAGTATTAGAACGACATTAATCATTGAAGCACTTCAAGAGACTTTCGCAGGTGCCAATCAACCCCGGACAAACAAAAGGCCATCTGCCGAGAACGACAGATGGCCTTGATAGACCTGATACAGACGCTTTGGCGTTATTTAGCGGTCCATGCAGCCACACGCTCAGGGTGCTTGGCCACCCACTCCTTCGCCGCAACATCAGGTTTGGCACCATCCTGAATCGCCAGCATCACTTCACCGATCTCATCCTTGGATTCCCACTGGAATTTTTTCAGGAAGGCAACGACGTCAGGTGCTTTCTTCTCCAGGTTCAGGCTGGCAACGTTGTCGACCGTTTCTGCCGCGCCGTATACACCTTTAGGGTCTTCAAGAAAGCGCAGCTTCCATTTGGCAAACATCCAGTGCGGTACCCAACCGGTCACGGCGATGGAATCCTTGCGTTTCTCGGCACGGGTCAGTTCGGCAATCATCCCGGCTCCCGAACTGGCCTGCAGCTTGTAACCCTCCAGGCCATAGTCCTTGATGGCTTGATCGGTCTTGAGCATCACACCTGAGCCAGCATCGATACCGGTGATCTTTTTCTTGAAGGACTCATCGGTCTTGAGGTCTTCGATGGTCTTGGCCTTGACGTACTCCGGCACGATCAGGCCGATCTTGGCGTCCTTGAAGTTCGGGCCGTAGTTCACGACCTGATCCTTGTATTTGGTGTAGTACTCACCATGGGTGCCAGGCAACCAGGCCGACAGCATCATGTCCAGTTTGTCGGTGGCAACCGCCTGCCACATGATCCCGGCCGCAACGGATTGCAACTTGACGTCATACCCCAGTTTTGCCTTGAGCACTTCGGCGGCTACATGAGTCGTAGCGACACTGTCGGACCAGCCTTCGACGTAGCCGATGGTCAATGTCTTGGTTTCAGCAATGGCCAGCGTGGAGCTGACGGCCAGTACCAGAGCGGCACCTGCCCCCAGAATTTTTCGCATATTCATCATCACTTCCCCGGAAGTTGCGCACCGACGGGTGTCGGGCTGCATTAACGTTGTTTTTCAGGATCGCCCTTCATGCCCGGCTTTGGGGCAAGCTGCGCCCTACACGTTTAAGTCGTGCTCGCCCGCCATGACAGGCATCACATCGACCTCTCGATAATCAACCGGCTCAATGATCAGACATGCTCTGTCAGCGACACGGAGGAACCGGGAAACGACATCACCCAGCCATCAGCGACAATGCCCACGAAAAAAACCTGAAAAGCCGTCCGGTTTTTGCATGAAACAGAAAATGCAACGTCCATCGTCCTGTTGCAGGACCGCAAGCCATCAACCTGCCACTGCCCTGTTCTGGTTCACTGCGAACAAGGAAACAGGATGTGTTACCGCACATTGCTCAAGACGGGTAACACGGAAACAACCGCACTGCCCTTCTCGCCTTCCCCTCGTGACTGATTTTTTCAAGCCTTTGTTTTTAAAGGACTTTAAAAAGTTGGCACAGCTTCTGCTATCTCTTCGGTACAACAAGAATAAAAACAAGTAGCAAACCAACAAGAACAAGACGAAACGGCTCTGACATAACAAGAACAACACGGACAGAGGCGCAGCTAACAGATTTTTTTGGAGTGGATCGGCTTTACAGGGACCTCTTGAACGAGAGGCCTCGCAACCGGACAGAGAACAATAAAACTACCTTCAGGTAGCTTCCCGTACCGGATGGACCATGACGTTGTGCAGACCCATGGTTAAAGCAAATCAGCGCTCAAAAAAATACGTTTGCTCTTGATCCCGAATGGGGATCACACAAGAACGCAGTAAAGGGACAGGTCGCCAAAAACAAGAACAGGCCGCCCTATAAAAATAAAAAGAGCAGGCAAAAACACATTGAAGGAGAGCTCAGGCTCTCCTTTCGTGTTTTCTGGCGCTGCACATTTATTCGCGAACGGGCATTTCGCGAATGAATCCGTTCCTACCTCCTTCCTCAAAAACGACAAAAAAGCACACACGTGCATTGCAAAATCTACAGAACGTGTATTGTTTCGCTGGGCTTACAAAGGTTCGCATGTTTATACGGCACTTTGGCACTACACCGGTGGTCATAGCCTGCGTATCTCACCAGCACTTCTTTCCCAAGGGATTTAGTCATGCTCCGTTTTCTGCGCTTTGCTACCGTTCTTGGTGGCTTATGTTTGAGTGCGTCCGCTCTGGCGACCAACATTGATCCCGCCACCTATGGCTACCCGCTGACTAATCCGTTTGAAGCAACGATTGCGACCACGCCACCGGACATGCGTCCCGACCTGCCTGACGACGAAGATATCGATCAGGACGTCTACACGCTCAATCTGCACCCGGAGCGCGAGTTCACGCTGCCGGACAATTTCTGGGCCGTAAAAAAGCTGAGCTATCGCCTGGCCAGGCAAGACCATGCAGCACCGTTGATCTTCCTGATTGCCGGTACCGGCGCGCCCTATAACAGCACGCTCAATGAGTTCCTGAAAAAGCTGTATTACGGCGCCGGCTATCACGTCGTACAGTTGTCCTCGCCTACCAGCTACGACTTCATGAGTTCCGCTTCGCGTTTTGCCACGCCGGGGATATCCAAAGAGGATGCCGAAGACCTGTACCGGGTGATGCAAGCCATCCGCGCCCAACAGGCGCAACTGCCGGTGACCGAGTATTACCTGACCGGTTACAGCCTTGGAGCACTCAATGCCGCTTTCGTCAGCCAACTGGACGAAACCCGCCGCAGCTTCAACTTCAAGAAAGTCCTGCTGCTCAACCCGCCAGTCAACCTTTATACGTCCATCACCAATCTGGACAAGCTGGTACAGACCAACGTCAAGGGCATCAACGACACCACCACGTTCTATGAGCTGGTGCTGGCCAAACTGACGCGCTACTTCCGGCAGAAAGGCTATATCGATCTCAACGATGCACTGCTCTATGACTTCCAGCAGTCCAAGCAGCACCTGACCAATGAACAGATGGCAATGCTGATCGGCACCTCGTTCCGATTTTCGTCGGCCGACATTGCATTCACCTCCGACCTGATCAACCGTCGCGGTCTGATCACACCGCCCAAGTTCCCGATTACCGAAGGCACCAGCCTGACGCCATTCCTCAAGCGCGCCATGCAATGCGACTTCGACTGTTACCTGACCGAACAGGTCATCCCCATGTGGCGTGCCCGTACCGATGGTGGCAGCCTGTTGCAGCTCGTGGATCAAGTCAGCCTGTATGCACTCAAGGATTACCTGCACAGCAGCACCAAGATATCGGTCATGCATAACGCCGACGACGTGATTCTGGGCTCGGGTGACCTGGGCTTCCTGCGCAAGACTTTCGGTGATCGCCTGACCGTTTATCCATACGGCGGCCATTGCGGCAACATCAATTACCGCGTCAACAGTGACGCCATGCTGGAGTTCTTCCGTGGCTAAACGTCTTTTACTCCTTGCTGCCGTGTTGTGTGCAGGTACTGCCCAGGCCGCTGACGCGGACACCAGCAACAAAGCACAGCATCCAGCCACCGTGACGCGCCAGCTCGATGCCGATGGTTTTACCCAGCCGTTGAAATCGCTGCAGTTCAACCCCGGCCTGGACCAGCGCGAATTCGAGCGCGCCTCCATCAATGCCCTGGAAGTCTACGACCCGCTGGAATCCTGGAACCGCAGGGTCTACCACTTCAACTACCGTTTCGATGAGTGGGTCTTCCTGCCGACGGTCAACGGTTACCGCTACATCACACCGGGCTTCGTGCGCAGCGGCGTAAGTAACTTCTTCAGCAACCTGGGCGATGTGTCCAACCTGCTGAACAGCCTGTTGCAGTTCAAGGGCCAGCGTTCCATGCAAACCACGGGGCGCCTGCTGCTCAATACCACAATCGGCATCGCCGGCCTGTGGGACCCGGCCACCATGATGGGCCTGCCGCGCCAGACCGAAGACTTCGGCCAGACACTGGGCTTCTATGGTGTGCCTTCTGGTCCTTATCTGGTGCTGCCGCTGTTCGGCCCGTCGAACCTGCGTGACACCGGCGGCCTGGTATTCGACTACGCCGCAGAAACCCAGATCAACTTCCTGAACGTGGCCGAAGTCAGCAGCGACCACCCGGAAATCACCCTGCTGCGCGCCATTGACCGCCGCTATGTCACCAGTTTCCGTTACGGACAGCTGAACTCACCGTTCGAGTACGAAAAGGTGCGTTACGTCTACACCGAATCGCGCAAGTTGCAGATTGCCGAGTAACGAATGCGGCAATCAAAAACGCCCGGCCCGGGTTACCGGGTCGGGCGTTTTTCATAACACCTTCAAACTTCAGTGCGGTGCCGGACCGTAGTCGTTCGCACCGTCGGTGCCTGGCAAAAACAGCAAGGATATCTGGGCCAGCGGGCCCAGGATTGGAATAAGGCCAACCAGCACGCACCAGCCGCTGAGATTGATGTCGTGCAGCCTTCTGACGGTCAAAGAGAGATTGGTCATGAACATGGCCAATGACAGGAGAAAGGTCGTGCCCCCTATACCTGTCTCCGGATAAAGCCAGTCGGTACTGTGATCAATCGCCACTGCCACCGCGAAAAGCACGCTACAAAGCAGGGCGAAGACGAATAACTCCATCCTTGACGCCCGGCCACTGAAATCGAATGTTTTTGCAAACCCGTTATACAGATGATTCATTCCTGCTTCTCTTCTTGATGGCTGTATTGACATACCCAGTCAATGACTGAGCACGCCCCTTCCTGGCGGCGACCAATCTAGCGATTTTAAAAAATAGGGATGCAGTCACCCTCCGAAACATCCGTAGGAAAAATCAACAGAACCAAGATGCTCCATTCTTCGGACGGTGCCGGAGCAGGAAGAAGATCAGGGGGTTAAGCCCCGACAGCGTGCGGTCATAAGCAATGTTCCATAGCCAGCTCCCACCAGTTCAACCTGTCCGGGTTGAAAATTGCGGGTCAAAAGCCAGGCAAGAACCGCCCTCGACTTCGCCTCCATTCAGGCGCAGGATCGCTTCCTTTTCTTTTGCGTTGAAGCGCCATGCAGCAGTTAATCAGGGTAACGGCTCTGGCAATCAGCTTGACCTTGTCAGGCTGCGCCAGCCAACAGGAAAAGCTCTACTCATGGGCTCAAGCCAAGGACGCAGAAGCCAGCGTGGTTGAAACCCGCACCTTTGCGCTGCAAATCGTTACACCTCGATCTCTACCCAAAGGTGGCCGATTGAGCATTTTCATTGAAGGGGATGGCCGCGCCTGGGCAACGGGCAGCCAGCCAAGCCTTGACCCTTCGCCACGGCAACCGGACATGGCTCGCCTGGCTCTGGACCCGGATCACGCCGGCGTCTACGTTGCCAGGCCCTGCCAGTTCGTGATGTCCGAGGCATGTGTCAGTGAGGTGTGGACAGATACAAGGTTCAGCCGTCGCGTCATTGAAGCGTTCAACGATGTGATCGACCGCCTGAAGACTCGCTACAACGCCTCGTCAATCGAGTTGATAGGCTATTCGGGAGGGGCTGCGGTCGCTTTGTTGATCGCTGAAGAGCGAGACGACATTTCGCAGATCCAGACCATCGCCGGAAATGTCGATCCTCACGCCTGGGTCGCACTGCATCAGCTTTCGCCTTTGAAGGGCTCGCTGGATCCGCTGGAAAACAGCCTGCGACTCAAAAAGATTGCGCAACGGCACTTCGCTGGAACAACCGATACCGTTGTGCCGCCCGTACTGCTGACAGGCTTTCTCGCCAGAACCCGGCCTGATTGCAGTGAAGTCATCAGCCTGCCAGGTTCCCATGCAACGCTCATGGAGGCCGTTGATGGACAAATGCTTTCCCGCCCGATTCAGTGTCAGTAAGGCTGATGCCGATCAGTCAAGGCACAACAAAACTTGTGGGAGGCAGCTTGCTGGCGACAAAGGCCTGAAAAACGGCAGATATTCTGCGTTTGTACGCTGAATTCGCCAGCAAGCTGACTCCAACAAAGTGATTTATGGCCTGACTGACCAGCATTAGTCCGTAAGACCGGATTGAGCAGAGCAGCCTTCAACACACCGCAAAGGCTGCTCTGCTCCTACACGAACGCGAATATCAGAACGCATAGCGCGCCTTGAACATCAGGGTTTCAGCGTCGTAGCCCGAACGGCCCTGATAGGTGTAGCTGGTACCCAGAGTCAGTGCGCTGATGGCATAACTCACGCCAACAGAACCTTCGTAACTGTCGCGAGCCGATTTTGCCCCCGTGACCACGAAACTCGAACCGCCCTGAGCAAATGCCGACGTCTGGCTGATACGGTCACCGATCAGGTTGTGATAGGTCATCAGTGTCAGTTCAGGCGTGAGCGTGCCACCAAGCAAAGGTGCTTCGCTGGCAACCCGTAAACCGGCCCCGATCTCTCCGGTTTCAAAGCGCTGGTCACTGTTGCGCAAAGCTGCAGATGAGCCTCGCTCGGTGTACCCGTCGACCTGCACCTTGGAATAACGAGCCGCCACACGCGGTTCGATCAACAGTTGGTCGCTGAACCGCAAGCCATAGCCAACAAGCGTATTGATGCTCAGTACGTCACTGTCGAAGTTGCCTTTGGCCAGCGTGCCCGCCACATTGCGGCGGCTGTCGTTATCATTGCGGCCATAGGAAACGCTGCCTTGAGTAAACCAGTTGCCCTTCTCCCAGCTTCCGTACAGCGACAGCGCATTGCCCTGCACATCGGTCTTGTAACCAATGTCGGAGGTCGAGTTGGCATTCACATAGGAATAGGCAAAACCCAGAGTAGCACCGGAAGCAAGACGACCATCAATCCCCACAGCCACACCGCTGGCATTGGCCGAGTAGCCTTCCACACCGCCACGGCTGTCCTGATCCATATTGCTGTTCAACACCTGCATCCACACGCCGTTCTCAGCCACTTCATCGCCTGAGGAAAGCCCACTGCGCAAGCCCGTCATACGGGTATCGATTGCCGAACTGCTGGCTCCCTGCCCGGCCAAAGCTGCGTCCACTCCACCACGACTGACATCGGGTGATAACCGCTTGCCAAGCTCATCCAGTTCTTGAGCGGTGCTGGCGTTGGCGAACGACTGGAATACCCGGTCATTACTGTCGAGCTGGCCAATCACGTTGTTCTTGAAGCGGTTGATCAGGCCTTGTGTACGTTGATCGCTGCCTGCGCTGCCCAACTCCTGACTCACTTGCTGGTCGGACTTGAGCCTGACCACGGCCTCAACCGAATCGGCATCAACGCTATAGCTGGCAACATCGAGCAAGGTGGATACGCTACTCACGGTCAAACCGCTGTTCTGCACACTGGCCGCGGACAGCAAGGCGTAAGTCTTGCCCTCAGCGGTCGGGTTGAAATCACCGGGGTTGGCACTCAGGGTGATACGCGAACCCGATGCAAAACTCGCGGCACCTGCAACGCTCAGATAAGGCGTGGTATTTACAGTGCTATCGGACAGCCGCATATCCAGCGCGCCCTGATTGGCAAGTTGCAGATTGCCGGTAATGGCGCTGCCGGCACGATCCAGGTTCAGGGAGCCGCCCCGCTGGACAACAACATCGCTGTCGATGGTCGTCCCCGTGAAAGCCGCCTGGCCCTGAACATTCACCGCCGCCATTCTAAGCAGGTCACCGCGAATCTCGCCGCCGCTCCAGTTCAGCGTGGCCAGGTTACGCCCACGGATAGCAGCACCGGAATCACTGGCGATCAGCCCTGCTTTCTGATTGATTTCAAAACCGACGGGCAAGGCATCTCTCGTCACCACAATCGCATCACCTTGGGAGGTAATGGTTCCGGTGTTTACGATGCCTCTTGAACCGGAAGCATTGGTGGTCGTGAAATCGGTACCTTGGACCATGATGGCGTGTGCATTATTGTCCCCGGAGGCGCTGATACTGCCGCTGTTGTGCAAAACATCGAGCGTGCCATCCCACAAGGCGACACCTTCGGAAGCATTACCCCGAGCAATGATCGAACCGCTGTTTTCGACGTGCATCGGCGTTGATGGGGCCTCTAGATCCATACCGATGGAGTTGTCACCCACGGCCAGGATGGAACCCGAGTTAAGCAGTTTCCCTCCCACGCTCAACATTGCAGAACCATGCCAATCAAAGATCAGGCCAATAGCATCCTCACCGTGCACTTCAATGGAGCCCGAGTTGATAAAGTCACCGGCGATTTGTGAGCCATGCAGGTAAATGCCTTCTGCTCCGTTGAACAGGCTTGATGCGCTGCCTTCAACGATCAGGATCTTGCCGGCATTGACAACAGAACCTGTGACACTGATGTTACTGATATCGATGGCTGCGCCCCTATCGGCTCGCTGGAGCGTAATAGAGCCCTCGTTGCGCAGATCACCGTCAATCGAACCGCCGCCACCGGGACCGTTATTGACGCCAGCAGTGACAGAATCAAACATTGCGCCGAACTCCAGCGCCCTGACAGCAAAACCACCCGTATCGATGGTAATGTCCGCGGCGTTGATGAACGAACCGCTCAGTGCAGAGCGCCTGAACTGAAAGACGCTTTCATTCGCGGACGATTGCAGCGAAACCTGACCGATCAGGTTGAGCCCACCACTCAAGGTCTGATTGTTCAGCGCATTACGCCCCTGACTGACGTTGTAATCCAGCGCAAAAGCCTGGCAAGCACAGGCACCCACGATCAGTGCCAATAGCGTTTTCTGAAAATTCCGGTTCAAAGCCTGTGGTCCATCGATTTACTTCAGCAGCAGCCCTGCTCAGCTTGCATTCCACCGTGAATGCGTTTCGCACTCCGATCGTTTGGCGAGTCAGAGTCCTACGCGGCGTTGTCGGCGGTTTGATACAAAGCTTTAAAATAGCCTATACAAATATTCGCCAGACCAATCAACAAAACCGATAGTTAAGCTGGGAAATTCAAACCCATCCATCGATCAAACAGGCATACCATGGTCGCCATTGCCAACTGACCAGGAGTGCCCTTTTCATGGCTCAATTTCGTAAAGTGCTGTCGATCCAAGCTGGCCAGCCGACTTCAGACGGGGCCGGTGTGCGCCTGACGCGGGTGTTTGGCGGCCAGGGTGTCGAGCAGTTCGATCCGTTCCTGATGCTCGATGAGTTTGGTTCGGACAAGCCGGACGACTATATCGCCGGGTTTCCGCCTCATCCGCATCGCGGCTTTGAAACCGTGACTTATATGCTTGAAGGTCGCATGCGCCATGAAGATCACATGGGCAATGTCGGCCTGTTGCAGAGCGGCGGCGTGCAGTGGATGACGGCGGCACGCGGCATCATTCACAGTGAGATGCCGGAGCAGGAAGAAGGCGTGATGCGCGGCTTCCAGTTGTGGCTGAATCTGCCGGGCAAGAACAAGTTGATGGACGCCAGTTATCAGGACATCCAGCCGCAAGACATTCCCCGCCTGACCACTGAAGCCGGTGTTGAGGTGGTGGTCATTGCAGGCCGGTTTGACGATGGGCAGGTTCAACAGGACGGTGCCGTACAACGGCCGGATACCGAGCCGCAGTATTTCGACTTTCACCTGCCCGCAGGCCACAGCATCAGCCCGCGCATTCCCGAAGGACATCGGGCGTTGCTCTATGTGTATGAAGGCAGTATCGAAGTTGAAGGTTGCCCGCAGGCCGTTGGTGCAAGCCGTCTGGTGCGGCTGGCCGATGAAGGTGAGTTGCAGATCAACAGCTCAAGCGGTGCGCGAGTGCTGTTGATTGCCGGCAAGCCGTTGCGTGAGCCTGTGGTGCAATACGGGCCATTCGTGATGAATACCCGCGAAGAGATCGAACAGGCCTTGCGGGATTTCAGGGATGACCGCTTGACGGCTTGACGGCCTGACAGCAAGAAGCATCGCGAATGAATTCGCTTAGATGGTAATTCCGATCAGTCAGGTCATGCTCCGTGGGAGGGGCCTTGGCCGCGACTTCATTCAGGCGCTGAAAATGTGTTGCCTGTAAGCAAGTCGTCGCGGCCAAGGCCCCTCCCACAAGTGACTGGTATGCCTTAAAAACGATTACTCCAACCGCAAGAACCGTTTCAACTCGTCCCGCTGGGCCATGGCATCGCGACGACCGAGGTCGATCAGTTCGCTGCAATACCCCGCCTCGAACAGCAGATAGCTCAATACGCTGGCACCGCTGGTCTTGGTCGCACCAGGGCCGCGCAGGAAAGTGCGCAGGGCCGGTGGCAGTTCGTGGCGGTGGCGGGCAGCGATTTCATCCAGTGGCTGGCTCGGGGAAATCACCAGCACCTCCACGGGAGCCATTCCAGGTTGCCGTCTGGCCTGTTCATCGGCCAGCAACGAACTCATCAGGTTCAAACGTTCAAGCAATTCAATATCGCTTTCCAGATTGTCGATGAAGGTGCTGTTGAGCATATGGCCACTGATTTGCGCCAGACTCGGCTGAATACCACTGGTAGCCCGATGGATCTGTTTATTGGGCTGTACACCGCGAGGATTGCCACTGACGCCCACCACCAGCACCCGGTTGGCCCCCAGATGCAATGCCGGGCTGATGGGTGCCGACTGCCGCACCGCGCCATCGCCGAAATATTCATGATCGATCTTTACGGGCTCGAACAGCAGCGGAATCGCCGAGCTTGCCAGCAAATGATCCACGGTCAATTGAGTCGGCAGGCCAATGCGCCGATGGCGCAACCAGGGCTCGATGGTGCCTCCGCCCTGATAGAAGGTCACCGCTTGCCCGGACTCGTAGCCAAAGGCCGTGACCGCCACAGCCCGCAGATGATTGCTGTCGATGGCCGCATCGATACCTGACAGGTCCAGCCGGTCACTGAGCAAGTCACGCAAGGGAGAACTGTTGAGCAGCGCGACAGGAATGTCGCGGCCCAGCCCGGTCAGGCTGCGTCCGAAAAAACGCCCCGCCTGACGAATGACGCCGGGCCAGTCGCTGCGCAGTACCTGATGGCTGCGAAACGCCTGCCAGAACTCGGTCAACTGGCGGATGGCGATGCGAAAGTGCAGCGCGCCACTGGCCAGTTTCACCGCATTGATAGCGCCGGCCGAGGTGCCGACAATCACGGGAAACGGGTTGGCCGCCCCTGCGGGCAGGAGGTCGGCAATCCCCGCCAGTACACCGACCTGATAGGCGGCACGGGCGCCACCTCCAGACAGAATCAAACCGGTAACCGACTCTTTCTCGTTCACTGCATTTGTCACTACTGCACGTTCTGGCATCTACAACGAACCTCAGTGAACAACCATTCTTTTTATTTATGTTTTTTTGTATAGCTTCGGTTCGCCCTCCGGTCGACTTTTAAAACGTCGGTGCGCCCAGAGATATTGCTCCGGACATTCAGTGATGGCAATTTCAATCCACTGATTTATTCGCAGGCAATCCTCTTCATCGCTCTGACCGGGGAAATCCTGCAGCGGCGGATGAATCACCAGCCTGTAACCGCTACCGTCCGCCAGCCGCTGCTGGGTGAAGGGCACGACCTGAGCACGGCCCAGCTTGGCAAACTTGCTGGTCGCCGTCACTGTCGCAGCCTGAATGCCGAACAGCGGCACGAATACGCTCTGCTTGGCGCCATAATCCTGATCCGGTGCATACCAGATCGCACGGCCGGCACGCAGCAGCTTGAGCATGCCACGCACGTCTTCGCGCTCGACAGCCAGGGAGTCGAGGTTATGCCGCTCACGACCGCGACGCTGGACGAAATCGAACAACGGGTTCTTGTGCTCGCGGTACATGCCATCGATGGTGTGCTGCTGGCCCAATAACGCTGCACCAACCTCCAGGGTGGTGAAGTGCAGGGCCATGAGAATCACCCCTTCCCCCTGCTGTTGCGCACGCTGCAAATGCTCCAGCCCTTCGATGCGGGCAAGCCCGGCCAGGCGACGCCTGGACCACCACCAGCTCATGGCCATCTCGAAGAAGGCAATGCCGGTCGAAGCGAAGTTTTCCTTGAGCAACTGCTTGCGCTGGGCAGCAGACAAATGCGGGAAACACAGCTCCAGATTACGCGAGGCGATATATTTTCGATCAGTGGCCACGCAATACATCGCCGCGCCCAGCAGCCGACCGATCACCAGCAGTACTCGAAACGGTAACTGGACAATCAGCCACAAGAGCCCCAACCCCAGCCATAACGGCCAGAAACGGGGGTGAAGAAAACTGGCTTTAAAACGCGGGCGATCCATTTAAGCTTCCGTCAGGACAAAGGCTGCGCATTCTACATCGGTTCGACCCGGCTTGCGGCCCGAGGGCGTTCTCGTTATAAGTCTCGGCACTTTTAGCGACAAGCTGTTGTGTATCCCGACCATGAGCCAGATCGAATCGCAAAACCCGGACCCAGTGTTTCAGCTCAAAGGCAGCATGCTTGCCATCACCGTCATGGAGCTGGCCCGGAACAACCTCGACGCCCTGGACCGTCAATTGGCGGCCAAGGTTGCCCAGGCCCCCAACTTTTTCAGCAATACACCGCTGATCCTGGCACTGGACAAACTCTCGCCCAATGAAGGGAACGTGGATCTGCCCGGTCTGATGCGCGTCTGCCGTCAGCATGGCCTGCGCACCCTGGCGATACGGGCCAACCGCATCGAAGACATTGCCGCCGCCATCGCCGTCGATCTTCCCGTGCTGCCGCCATCCGGCGCCCGGGAACGTGTGCTGGAGCCTGTCGAAGCAGAGGCACCGAAAAAGATTCCCGAGAAACCGCCCGAGCCAACCGTCAAGCCAACGCGCGTGATAACCGCTCCAGTGCGCGGCGGACAGCAGATTTATGCCCAGGGTGGCGATCTGGTTGTCGTGGCTCCGGTCAGCCCCGGTGCGGAACTTCTGGCCGATGGCAACATCCATGTTTACGGCCCGATGCGCGGCAGGGCACTGGCAGGCATCAAGGGCGACACCAAGGCACGGATCTTTTGCCAGCAACTGGGCGCCGAACTGATTTCAATCGCCGGGCAATACAAGGTTTCCGAGGACTTGCGCAGGGACCCTCTCTGGGGGGCTCCGGTACAAGTCAGCCTGTCCGGCGACGTGTTGAACATCATTCGTCTTTAACGGATACTGCCGCAATTTTCAAAGCATCTCTGACTCGTCGCGAAAACGTAGTAAAGGTTGTAGGAAATCCTGAGAAACACCTGTTTCTCGACTGTTGCATCAACCGAAAGCAGTAGCGTAGAGCTATCTTTCATGGCCGAGCTTCCGTGATTTCCATCATTCTTCGATTAACGTCGCTTCAAGGGATGCTCTTCAGGGACTAACTGTCCTTTTCCTCTAGGGGTGATACACCTTGGCCAAGATTCTCGTGGTTACATCCGGCAAGGGTGGTGTGGGCAAGACCACCACCAGCGCCGCCATCGGCACAGGCCTCGCTCTGCGTGGCCATAAAACAGTGATCGTCGATTTCGACGTCGGCTTGCGTAACCTGGACCTGATCATGGGTTGCGAGCGCCGCGTGGTGTACGACTTCGTCAACGTCGTCAACAACGAAGCGACACTCACCCAGGCCCTGATCAAAGACAAGCGCCTTGAAAACCTCTACGTGCTTGCGGCAAGCCAGACCCGCGACAAGGATGCGCTGACCGTCGAAGGCGTCGAGAAGATCCTCGACGAACTCAAGGAAAACTTCGAGTTCGTGATCTGCGACTCCCCGGCCGGTATCGAAAAAGGTGCTCACCTGGCCATGTACTTCGCTGATGAAGCGATTGTCGTGACCAACCCGGAAGTCTCTTCGGTACGTGACTCGGACCGCATGCTGGGCCTGCTGGCCAGCAAGTCCCGCCGCGCAGAGCGCAACGAAGATCCGATCAAGGAACACCTGCTGCTGACCCGCTACAATCCGGAGCGCGTCACCAAGGGTGAAATGCTGGGCGTCGAAGACGTCGAGGAAATCCTCTCGATCCGCCTGCTGGGCGTGATTCCAGAGTCACAGGCAGTCCTGAAGGCTTCCAACCAGGGTATCCCGGTCATTCTCGACGACCAGAGCGACGCCGGTCAGGCGTACAGCGATGCGGTCGATCGTTTGCTGGGCAAGGACGTTGCTCATCGTTTCGTCGATGTGCAGAAGAAAGGATGGTTTGAGCGTCTTTTTGGAGGCCGCTAAATGAATATTTTTGACTTCTTTCGTGACCGCAAAAAAGAAAGCACGGCCTCGGTAGCGAAAGAGCGTCTACAGATCATCGTGGCGCACGAACGCGGCCAGCGAAGCACTCCTACGCCTGACTATCTTCCTGCCCTGCAGAAAGAGCTGGTGGAAGTGATCCGCAAATACGTCAACATCGAGTCCGATCAGGTACAGGTCGCTCTGGAAAACCAGGGCAGTTGTTCGATTCTGGAACTCAACATCACCCTGCCAGATCGCTGATCCGGCGGTTGCCCACGGCGGCATGAGCGACACTTTCCTCGGAGTGCCGTCCATGCCGCCGTTGGCGTTTACAGCGTTTCGAGGCCGTTGCATGCCGTTGTCGAACATCCGCATCATCCATCAGGACGCCGCCGTTCTGGTCATCGATAAACCCACATTGCTGCTTTCAGTCCCAGGTCGCGCCGACGACAACAAGGACTGCCTGATTACCCGCCTGCAGGAAAACGGCTATCCCGAAGCCCGTATCGTTCACCGACTGGACTGGGAAACCTCCGGCATCATCCTGCTTGCCCGCGACGCCGATACCCATCGCGAACTGTCTCGCCAGTTCCATGACCGCGAAACAGAAAAGGCCTACACCGCCCTGTGCTGGGGTCAGCCGACGCTGGACAGCGGCAGCATTGACCTGCCTCTGCGCTACGACCCGCCGACCAAACCCCGGCATGTGGTGGATCATGAGCACGGTAAACATGCGCTGACCTTCTGGAAGATCGTGGAACGCTACGACACTCACTGTCGCGTGGAACTCACGCCGATCACCGGTCGCTCCCATCAGTTGCGTGTACACATGCTGTCCATCGGGCATCCGCTGCTGGGTGATGGCTTGTATGCCCATCCCGAGGCATTGGCGGCCTATCCACGCCTGTGCCTGCACGCCAGCATGCTGAGCTTCACCCATCCGGTCAGTGGCGAACGATTGAAGTTCGAGTGTGCGGCACCGTTTTAAACAGTTCGCGAATGAATTCGCCCGCGTAGCGAATTCATTCGCGAAAAAGCACGACCCAGGCCAATACGGTAAACTCGCGCCATTGCTGTCTGGAGCTACTTATGCGCGAAGAGCTGAACAAAGGCCTGATCGACTTTCTCAAGGCCTCCCCTACCCCGTTCCACGCCACTGCAACCCTTGTAAATCACCTTGAAGCAGCCGGCTTCCAGCGTCTGGACGAGCGTGAAACCTGGGCTGTCGAAACCGGTGGGCGTTATTACGTCACCCGCAACGACTCCTCCATCGTCGCCTTCAGAATGGGTCGTCATTCGCCACTGACCGGCGGGATTCGCATGGTCGGTGCCCATACCGACAGCCCGTGCCTGCGGGTCAAACCGCAGCCGGAACTACAGCGTCAGGGTTTCTGGCAACTGGGCGTGGAAGTCTACGGCGGCGCGCTGCTGGCGCCCTGGTTCGACCGTGACCTGTCGCTGGCCGGGCGTGTCACCTTCCGTCGCGACGGCAAGGTCGAAAGCCAGTTGATCGATTTCAAGTTGCCCATCGCGATCATTCCCAACCTGGCCATCCACCTCAATCGTACGGCCAATGAAGGCTGGGCGATCAATGCCCAGAACGAACTGCCGCCGATCCTGGCCCAAGTAGCCGGTGACGAACGCGCCGACTTCCGCGCCCTGCTCACCGAGCAACTGGCCCGCGAGCACGACCTGAACGCCGATGTGGTGCTCGATTACGAGTTGAGTTTCTACGACACCCAGAGCGCAGCCGTGGTCGGCCTCAATGGCGACTTCATTGCCGGTGCCCGTCTGGACAATCTGCTGTCCTGCTTCGCAGGCTTGCAAGCGCTGCTCAACAGCGACACCGATGAAACCGCTCTGCTGGTGTGTACCGATCACGAAGAAGTCGGTTCTTCATCGACCTGCGGCGCAGACGGCCCGATGCTGGAGCAGATCATCCAGCGTCTGCTGCCCAACGGCGAAGACTATGTGCGCACCATCCAGAAGTCGCTGCTGATCTCGGCGGACAACGCCCATGGCGTTCACCCCAACTACGCCGAAAAGCACGACGCCAACCATGGCCCGAAACTCAATGCCGGGCCGGTCATCAAGGTCAACAGCAACCAGCGCTACGCCACCAACAGCGAAACCGCAGGGTTCTTCCGCCACCTGTGCATGGCCGAAGAAGTACCGGTGCAAAGCTTTGTGGTGCGCAGCGACATGGCCTGCGGCTCGACCATCGGCCCGATCACAGCCAGCCATCTGGGCATTCGCACCGTGGATATCGGTTTGCCGACCTTTGCCATGCATTCGATCCGCGAACTGGCCGGCAGTCATGACCTGTCGCATCTGGTGAAAGTGCTCAGTGCGTTTTACGCCAGCCACGAGTTGCCGTAACTCCCCGTCTTCGCGAGTGAGCGGTTCGCAGCCCGGCCCGTTCACTCGCGCATTGCGCTACATCAAAACGCCAGCCCCAAACCCATCTAGACTCATAGGTGCCGAGTCAGTGAGGTACAGGGCCATGGATCCGTTCCATTCAATGCTGATGATTACCGTGATCGGGATGCTGTTGCTCAGCGTCGGCTTCAGTTACCGGGATCGGGGTGCTGGTGTGTTCATGATCTGGATCGGCATGGTCTTCGTGATCGGCACGGTCGGCTTCAAGATTCTCGAAAAGCTGACCTGATCATGAGGCTAGGCACTCACTTGAGCCTCGCCGAGAGTGGGCAGGCTTGACAGAAAATCCCCCGCCACCGCACTGACATGAATAGCGTCGTGCCGCCAATATTCCAGGTCGCAATCGATCAGGCGACCGCGCTGATCGTAGTTGACCCGCGCAATGCACAAACCCGGGCTGCCCACTGAAACCTTGAGCGCCGCGCAGGCATCGGCATGCAGCGCCGTAGGCACAATCTCGAAATGCACCTGGCCATAGCACAGGTCATAACGGCTGGCGTACAACTCGGTAAGCGACTGGCTGAGATCGCAATCAAGGATGCCGGGGAAATACTCAGGGTTCAGGTAATGCTCGACATACAGCACCAGACGCTGGTCGATGCGCCGCGCCCGGCAGATCTGGATCACGCTGGAAAGCGCTGGCAACTGGAGTTTTTCACAGATTTTCGCTGAAGCCGGTTGCAATCGCGCTGAAATGATCTGGGTTTCAGCCACGCGCCCTTGTGCCTGGACCATCGCATGAAAGTGGCTGCGACGGATCAGGTCATAGGCCAGACGCGGAGGCGAGACAAACCAGCCGCGTCGCTCCTCGCGATAGATCAGCCCCTGAGCCTCCAGTTGCACCAGGGCTTCACGCAGGGTGATACGAGTCGTATCAAATACCTCACTGAGCTTGCGCTCGGCAGGCAGCTTGCTACCGGACGGTAACAAACCGTGCTCGATCTGCTCCTGCAAGGCGTTGCAAATAGTTGTTACCGCTCGTGGTACATCTTCGCGCATTGAGATACCTGACTGGACTAGACCAGCTCCATTAAAGGGCACGATTCAAGACTTGAGCCCCCCATTGAAAGTGTTTTCAAGCCTAGGTCGCCTATATGACCATCATGTGACAAATCGCATCACGATCCATGCCAATGGTCGCTTGAACACCCTGAAATCCCTTGGGAAGCAAGCTATTCAAGATGGTCTACGCTTAGCTCGCAACGCAGCACACATGCTCTGACCATAGAACAGAAAACAACTCTCGACACAAAAATGTCATGCAAGAAGCCTAACTTGGCTCAGGTATTGCTGATCTAGACCAAACTATCCGCAAAGAACGCTTCCGAAAGGAAGTGCAAAAGGAGATTTGAATGAAACACCTATTGTTGGCATCACTCCTCGGTTCCGCCATTGCCTTGAGCACCTCGGCCATGGCAGCGGACACAGACCTCAAGACGCTGGAAGCCGCAGCCAGGACCGAAGGCGCGATCAATAGCGTCGGCATGCCGGATGACTGGGCTAACTGGAAAGCCACCTGGGCCGACCTCGAAAGCAAATACGGCCTCAAGCACATGGACACCGACATGAGTTCGGCTCAGGAAGTGGCCAAGTTCGATGCGGAAAAAGACAACGCCAGCGCCGATATCGGTGACGTGGGTGCAGCCTTCGGCCCGATCGCTGTCGCCAAGGGCGTTACCCAGCCTTACAAGCCAAGCACCTGGGAACAAGTCCCGGACTGGGCCAAGGACAAGGAAGGTCACTGGGCACTGGCCTATACCGGCACCATCGCCTTCATCGTCAACAAGAAGCTGTTGCATGGTTCTGAAGTCCCGACCAAATGGTCTGACCTCAAGAGCGGCAAATACAAGGTCACTATCGGTGACGTGAGCACCGCAGCCCAGGCGGCCAACGGCGTGCTGGCGGCCTCCATCGCCATGAAAGGCGACGAGAGCAACGTCGCTCCTGGCCTGCAACTGTTCACCGAACTGGCCAAGCAGAAACGCCTGGCACTCAATAATCCGAATATCCAGAGCATGGAGAAAGGTGAAGTCGAAGTCGGTATCGTCTGGGACTTCAACGGCCTGAGCTACAAGGCCAAGATGACCAACCCGGACGATTACGTGGTGCTGATCCCGTCCGATGGTTCGGTGATTTCCGGCTACACCACCATCATCAACAAATACGCCAAACACCCGAACGCGGCCAAACTGGCGCGTGAGTACATCTTCAGCGACGCAGGCCAGATCAACCTGGCAAAAGGCAACGCACGTCCGATTCGTGCCGAGCACCTTACCCTGCCCGCCGAGGTCCAGGCCAAGCTGCTGCCAAACGAGCAATACAAAGGCGTCACCCCGATCAAGAGCGCGGCGGCGTGGGAAGCGACGTCCAAGAAGCTGCCTCAGATGTGGAACGAGCAGGTCATCGTCGAAATGAACTGATCAAGGCCAAGGGCGAGCCAGCATGCCTGCTCGCCCTTACCTGTGTATCGATTGCAGTTGGAGCGACCCGCTCATGAAACACAATGTCATCCTCATCGTGCTCGATGGCCTCAACTACGAAGTGGCAAGGCATGCGATGGGTCATCTCCAGGCTTACAGCAGTGCAGGACGGGCCGTGCTGTACAAGCTTGAATCCGAGTTGCCGGCGCTGTCGCGCCCTTTGTACGAATGCATTCTGACCGGGGTCACGCCCCTGGAAAGCGGCATTGTGCACAACCAGGTTTCACGCCTGTCCAACCAGCGCAGCATGTTCCACTACGCCACCGATGCCGGGCTCACCACGGCAGCGGCGGCCTATCACTGGGTCAGCGAACTGTATAATCGCACGCCCTTCGACGCCGCCCGCGACCGTCACACCGACGATCCGGCGCTGCCGATCCAGCACGGGCACTTTTACTACGCCGACCATTACCCCGATTCGCACCTGTTTGCCGACGCCGAAAGCCTGCGAGTCAGGCACGCACCGAATCTGCTGTTGATCCACCCCATGAATATCGACGACGCCGGGCACAAGCACGGCCTCGACAGCCCCCAATACCGTAACAGCGCACGCAGCGCCGACATCCTGATTGCCGATTACCTGCAACGCTGGCTCGATGCCGGTTATCAGGTACTGGTCACCGCAGATCACGGCATGAACAACGATCGATCACATAACGGGCTACTCCCCGAAGAACGTGAAGTACCGCTGTTCGTGCTGGGCGATGCATTCAGCCTCGATGCCCAGGCAGCCCCCAGACAAACCGAGCTATGCGGCACTGTCTGCGAACTGCTCGGCGTGCCCCACGACAAACCGGTATGCCGGGAGATCCTCAATTGACTACCAACAATCGTGGTAAATGGCTCGGGCTGCTATGCCTGCTGCCGTTTGCCCTGTTCTTCATCGTGTTTCAAATTGCGCCGCTGGCCTGGGTTGCGATCAACAGCCTGCACTCCGAAACAGGCTGGGGGTTTGACAACTTCGCCAAGGCATTCAATTCCCGCTTCTATCGCCAGGCCATTCAGTTCAGCCTGGAGATCAGTTTCTGGTCCAGCCTGTTCGGCATCGTGATCGCGGTACTGGGCAGCCACTCGCTGCGCAACGTGGATTCGCGGCTACGGGATTTCGTCAATTCCTTCGCCAACATGACCAGCAACTTCTCTGGCGTGCCGCTGGCCTTTGCATTCATCATCCTGCTGGGCTTCAACGGGGCCGTGACGTTGATGCTCAAGAAGGCCGGGATCATTGAAGACTTCAACCTGTATTCCAAGACCGGCCTGATCATTCTCTACACCTATTTCCAGATCCCGCTGGGCGTATTGCTGCTTTACCCGGCCTTCGATGCCTTGCGCGAAGACTGGCGCGAGTCCTCGGCCTTGCTCGGTGCCAGCAGCTTCCAGTACTGGCGCCATATCGGTCTGCCGGTCCTGGCACCTGCGCTGCTGGGGACCTTCGTGATTCTGCTGGCCAATGCCTTGGGGGCTTATGCCACCGTTTACGCCTTGACCACCGGCAACTTCAACGTGCTGCCCATCCGCATCGCAGCCATGGTTTCCGGGGATATCAGCCTTGATCCGAACATGGCCAGTGCCCTGGCAATGATTCTGGTCGGCCTGATGACGCTGGTCACTGTCGTTCATCAATGGTTGCTGAAGAGGAGCTACCATGTCTCGCGCTGAAAGAGGTCCCGCCGGGATCTACCACCGCTTCGTGGTGTATGTCCTGTTCCTGATCCTGCTGCTGCCACTGGCTGGCACGCTGCTGTATTCACTGTCCACCAGTTGGTCGGCGAGCATTCTGCCCAGCGGCCTGACCTTCAAGTGGTACATCGCACTGTGGAGCGACCCGCGCTTTCTCACTGCGTTCGGTCAGTCGCTGCTGGTCTGTGTGGGCGCCCTGATTCTGTCCGTGGTGTTGATCCTGCCACTGCTGTTCGTGGTGCATTACCACTTCCCACGCCTGGATGCGCTGATGAACATCCTGATCCTGCTGCCTTTCGCAGTACCGCCCGTGGCCTCGTCCGTGGGCTTGTTGCAACTCTATGGCTCCGGGCCGTTTGCCATGGTCGGCACGCCCTGGATTCTGATTGGCTGCTACTTCACCGTCGCACTGCCGTTCATGTATCGGGCCATCAGCAACAACTTGCAGGCGATCAACCTCACCGACCTGATGGACGCCGCCCAACTGCTGGGCGCCAATACCTGGCAGGCGGCTTTCATGGTGGTGCTGCCCAACCTGCGCAAAGGCTTGCTGGTCGCGTTGCTGCTGTCGTTCTCCTTCCTGTTCGGCGAGTTCGTGTTCGCCAACCTGCTGGTCGGGACCCGCTATGAAACCCTGCAGGTGTACCTAAACAACATGCGCAACAGCAGCGGGCACTTCAACAGTGCGCTGGTGATCTCTTATTTCCTCTTCGTGCTGGTGCTGACCTGGGCCGCCAACCGACTGAACAAGGACAAAGACTGATATGAGTTTTGTCAGTATCGAAAACCTGCAGAAAAGCTACGCAAGCACAGCGGTGTTCAGCGACATCAACTGCACGATCGAACGCGGTGAATTCGTGACCCTGCTCGGCCCGTCGGGCTGCGGCAAGTCAACATTGCTGCGCTGCATCGCCGGGCTGACGTCAGTGAACAGCGGTAGCATCCTGCTCGATGGTCAGGACCTGGTGCCGCTTACTCCGCAAAAGCGCAATATCGGCATGGTGTTCCAGAGCTATGCGCTGTTCCCCAACATGACTGTGGAACAGAACGTAGCGTTCGGCCTGCGCATCCAGAAGGTCAACGCCGACGACACTCACAAGCGGGTCGCCGAAGTGCTGAAGCTGGTCGAGCTGACCGACCTGGCCAGCCGTTACCCGCACCAGATGTCCGGCGGCCAGTGCCAGCGCGTCGCTCTGGCCCGCTCGCTGGTCACTCGCCCTCGCCTGCTGCTGCTCGACGAGCCGCTGTCGGCGCTGGATGCACGGATTCGCAAACACCTGCGCGAACAGATCCGCGCCATCCAGCGCGAACTGGGCCTGACCACGATCTTCGTCACCCACGACCAGGAAGAAGCGCTGACCATGTCAGACCGCATTTTCCTGATGAACCAGGGTCGAATCGTCCAGAGCGGCGATGCCGAAACCCTCTACACCGCGCCGGCAGACGTCTTTGCAGCGGGCTTCATCGGCAACTACAACCTGCTGGAACCCGATGACGCCTCCCGCCTGATGCAGCGCCCGATCAACAGCCGCGTCGCGATCCGCCCTGAAGCCATCCAGCTCAGCCTGACCGGCGCACTGGAAGGCGAAGTTCTCAGTCACAGCCTGCTGGGTAACGTGATCCGCTATCGTGTCCAGGCACGAGACGTGGAACTGGTGGTCGACGTACTCAACCGCAGCGCAGAAGATCTACACCCCGATGGGCGACGAGTGAGCCTCAAGATAGAACTTTCGGCGTTGTGTGAGGTGGGTTAGGGGCAACGGCAAGTTGTAAGCCGCAAGCTGCAAGCTCAAGCAGTTTTGCGTGCTCTTCACTTGCAGCTTGAAGCTTGTAACTTGACGCTGCCGCGCCCACGCCCTACCCACTACCGAACAACAATCCAAGGAGGCACGCATGCCTTTAGCAATTTTCGATCTGGACGAAACCCTGATCGGCGGCGACTGCGCCAGCTTGTGGAGCGAGCAGATGGGCCGCCTGGGCTGGGTCGATCCCGAGTCGTTCATGCAACGCAACAATGAACTGATGGCCGCCTATAGCGCGGGCAAACTGGCCATGGAAGATTACATGGCGTTCAGCCTGGAACCCATGGCTGGCCGTACACCAGAAGAAGTCGATCATCTGGTCGGCCCCTGGGTGGAAGACATCATTGAACCCATCATCTACAGCGACGCCTGCAAATGCATCGCGCAGCATCGGGCCAAAGGCGACCGCATTCTGGTGATCTCTGCGTCTGGCGTACACCTGGTCAAACCCATTGCCGAGCGTCTGGGCATCGATGAAGTACTGGGGATCGATCTGGATGTGCAGAACGGTGTCTACAGCGGTGCAACAGTCGGCGTGCTGACCTACCGCGAAGGCAAGATCACCCGCCTGATGGACTGGCTGGACGCCGAAGGTGAAAACCTCGAAGGTGCCAGCTTCTACTCCGACTCCCGCAATGACCTGCCGCTGCTGCTCAAGGTTGACTATCCCCATGTGGTCAACCCGGATGCCGTGTTACGCGAGCATGCCGAAAAGGCTGGCTGGCCGGTGCATTCCTGGAAGTAATTCAACATCATGAATTAAAACGCATTTCCGTAGGAGCGAATCGGGCGGCGCTCCGCTCATTCGCGAAGGCCCTTCGCGAATGAATTCGCTCCTACGGAAATGGCGCTAAACGAGGCTCTCGTCGATCACCAGCACAATCTTGCCCGACACCTGGTTGGTCGCCAGCTCAGCAAATGCGGCTTCGGCGTCCTTGATCGGGAAGGCCCTGGCCAGTTGCGGCTTGAGGCGTCCTTCAGTGAATAGCGGCCAGACGTGCTGGCCCAGGTCACTGAGCAGGTCCGCCTTGAACTGCTCGTCACGGCTGCGCAAGGTCGAACCGAGCAACTGGATACGCTTGCCCAATACTTGAGCCAGGTCCAGTTGAGCCTCGCGCCCACCCATCAAGCCGATCAGCACCCAACGGCCATCGAGCCCCAGCAGCTTGACGTTCAGGGCCGCGTAATTGGCGCCGACCGGGTCGAGGATTACATCGAAGGGGGCGAAGTCACTCAGGCTTTCCAGACTGTCGCTGCGCACGACACCACCCTGGGCACCCAGTTCGACACAATACGCCAGACGCTCGGTGGAGCCGACGCTGACCCATACCGGGCTGCCAAACGCCTTGCAGAGCTGAATGCCAGCAGAACCGACGCCACTTGCTCCGGCGTGCAGCAAGACTTTTTCACCAGGCTTCAGGCCTGCCAGTTGAAACAGATTCAGCCATGCCGTGGCATAGACTTCCGGGATCGCGGCGGCTTCATGCAGCGACAGCCCCTCGGGCACGGGCAGCACATGACGCGCGTCGACCACCACCTCTTCAGCCATGGCACCGCCCGCCAACAACGCGCAGACGCGGTCTCCGACCTGCCAGGAAGTGCCCGGCCCGACTTCGTCGATCACACCCGAGCACTCAAGCCCCAGAACCGAGCTAACGCCTGGGGGTGGCGGATACAGCCCGGCACGCTGCAACAAATCGGCCCGATTCAGGCCCGCAGCGGCCACTTTGATACGAACCTGCCCCACATCAAGAGCCGGACTTGGCTCTTCGACCCATTCCACACGTCCTTCAACGCCTTGTAATACCTTCACAGTGCCTCCGTCGTGAGTCAGAACTGAGCCCAAGGCAGCCACCCCGGGCTTTTGCATTATGCGACCGTGTCCACGAACGGGCGACCTTTAATCTGCCCGACTGTCCGGCACTGTCATTTCTGACAGTGACATGCAGATTCATCGGTTAAATACTCCCCCGACACTGTCGCATCGCAGGACTCCGGAAAGGATTTTGGAGGATTCAAGCCATGGCCAGCACTCATCTGAAACACACGGCGTTCGATTGCATCGCCACGGCCTGCTCCCATCTCCAGCCCGCTACTCAATCGGCGGGTATCGCTGCGGTGTACCCACCTTCAAGGAAGTCATGACATAGCAGGAGCCATTCATGAATACATCCTTTACCTCACTCAGCCAACAACCCGGGCAATTGCCCGCTCTGCAGATCCCGTCAATCGACCTCGGCGGAAACGATGGGTTGGGCTGGGTCCAACTCAAGGATCCGCAAAAAGGCGTAGCGCTGTTTGCGTTCACGCCAGTCGGTACGGCCAAAGGCGACCTCATCGAATTGTGGTGGAACGGCAAGGTCATCCAGAGCCTGCTCGCAAACCCTGATCGGGCCTCCATCGACTTTTCGGCGCTGCCTCAGGACATTCCCGATGAGCCGGAAGTTTGCGAGGTGTTCTACCGGATCACACCTGCTGCAGGCGGTACACCCGAGGATTCTCCCGTGCGCCAGGTACGGGTCAAACGCAGCGTACCTGGTGGCCTTGATACGGATAACCACACGCCCTACATCAATGACACTCTGGCACCTGTAGAAAATCTGCCCTCGAATATCGAGGTGCCAACAGACCTGCCGCTGACCATCGCCGCCTGGGACAACATGCAGGAAGGCGACGTCCTCCGCCTATTCTGGGCGAGCAACGAATTCTTCGTCGAGAACCCGCCGCTGCCAGCAGAGCAGGCGGGCAAACCGCAAACCATCATCGTGAGCGCCGCGCTGCAGAAAGCGGCTGGCAACTGTGAAAATCTGACGGTCTATTACGAGATCCGCGACCAGGTAAGCAACTGGTCGGGCTATTCGCTCGCCGCCTTCACCGCCGTCGATATTTTCGTCACACCCGCTCCGACGGTGAGCGAAGCACCTGAAGGCGTACTGGACCCACTCCAGGCCGTGGCAGGTGCAACCGTGGTGGTCGCATACCTTGGCATGCTTGAAACCGATAGTATCCGCGTACGCTGGGACGGCAACGAGGATGCCACCGCCCCTGTTTCCCAGCCCGGTAACCCTGCGGGGAGTGTCGAATTTACCGTGCCCCCCGCCACCATTGCCTCCGCGCTAGGGAAAACACTGGAGGTCACCTATGTCGTGGCCCGTGGCACGAACGAGCAGGAATCAGATGCGCTGTCTCTGGAGGTACAGGCATTACCCGGCTCGTCTCTGCCTACACCGAAAATCACACAAGCCACGTACCCCAGCAAGTTGCTGTACATCAACCCATTAAACAGTGATGCCGACCTGACCGTCGAGGCCTGGCCTCTCATCGCAACAGGTCAGCGTGTCTGGCTGCGTTTTGAAGGCACCGCCCGCGATGGCTCGGCCTATAAGTGGGATCACCCGGTCTGGCAGGACTTCGCGATCACCAGCGATACGGCCCAAAGCACCCAAGTAGCCTTGAATGAACTGCAAAAACTCAAGCACCACACCTACATGCGATTGATCATGGAAGTATCGTTCGATGGAGGGCTGACCCGGACGCCGTTTCCAGTCGACAACCTGAGCATTACCCATTACTACCCGGTAAGCGGTTCCGAGAACTGGGAAAGTTTCCCCACCCAGCAGTTAGCGATCAATAAAACCGTGCACTGCTCGGATGACATGACTCTTTTCATCTATATAAGGCCACTTTCGATTGTAAACGTCAGCACAGTTCATCCAACCCTCGGTAACCGTACACTGGAGGCCATAGGAGAAAACCAGTTCACGCTCCGCTTTTCCGGTTTAATCAAGACCCTGAAGCTGTCTCATGTTGGTGCGGATCCCACCCGGGATCACATCGCCTTTTACGACACTGGTGAAAAACTTATCGTTGATGCACCACTACAATCTGGCACCGGGATCGTTTCTCAGGAAATTCACCTGGGCCAGGCGTGTTTTTCTTGCAAGGTATACCTAGGTCAGCAACAAAACACCGTACTCCTGGATAACCTGCGCTGGACGGAATGGGTCCCTTGAGCCTGCACCCGCCCCTGAGTCTATGACGCAGCATTGCAATTGCAGATGAATTCCGGGGCGGACTGCGGCCAGAGTCAGGCGGGACTTTGATGGCATATACCTGACCCGCCTGCCCCTGCTTTCAAAGCGCACGGGTTGAGCAAAAGCTGAATGCTGGCTGAATCAACTCTACTTGGCTCCAATGCCCGTCAAGCCCTCGGAGGCTCATATATTGCATCGTGTGCCGTGACGGGCAGCCATCCGGATACGAACGCACTCTGCATTCATCACCGAACCTGATGGCTTCAGCCCCGCTACATATGCTTCAACGCCTTGCAATGCCTTCACAGTGCCGCCATAGTGAGTCAAGACTGAGCCCGAAGCTGTTTAGCCGGGCTTTTGCATTGTGCGGCCGGGTCCGAAGGAACCGGCGACCTCAAAGACGGCCTAATATGCGTTATCAATTGTCACCACGTCGAATCAGCATGAAGCACTTACTCCCAAGCACCGCCCTTGCACTGTCTATCGGTCTTAGCCTGTTGCCGATGTCAGCCAGCACTTTTGCCGCCAACAGCTGGGATAACCTTCAGCCGGACCGCGACGAAGTGGTTGCCAGTCTCAACGTGGTTGAGCTGCTCAAGCGACATCACTACAGCAAACCACCGCTGGATGACAAACGCTCGGTCATCATCTATCAGAGCTACCTGAAGCTTCTGGACCCGTCTCGCAGCTATTTCACAGCCAGCGATATCACTGAGTTCGACAAGTGGCAGACCCAGTTCGACGACTTCCTCAAGAGCGGCGACCTGAACCCTGGCTTCATCATCTACAAACGTTATCTGGATCGCGTCAAGGCGCGTATGGACTTCGTTCTGGCAGAGTTGAACAAAGGCGTCGACAAGCTCGACTTCAGCGCCAAGGAAACCCTGCTGGTCGACCGCAAGGACGCCGCATGGCCCAAGAATGAAGCCGAACTGGACGAACTGTGGCGCAAGCGCGTCAAGGATGAAGTCCTGCGTCTGAAGATCGCCGGCAAGGATCCCTCGAAGATCCAGGAAACCCTGACCAAGCGTTACAAGAATCAACTGGCGCGCCTGGGCCAGACCCGCGCCGAGGACATCTTCCAGGCGTACATCAACACCTTCGCCATGTCCTACGATCCGCACACCAACTACCTGTCTCCTGACAGCGCGGAAAACTTCGACATCAACATGAGCCTGTCGCTGGAAGGCATCGGCGCTGTGTTGCAGAGCGACAACGACAACGTGAAGATCGTGCGTCTGGTGCCGGCAGGTCCGGCAGCCAAGACCAAGCAGGTCGCTCCGGCCGACAAGATCGTCGGTGTTGCCCAGGGCGACAAGGAAATGGTCGATGTCATCGGCTGGCGCCTGGACGAAGTGGTCAAACTGATTCGCGGGCCTAAAGGCTCGGTCGTACGCCTGGAAGTCATTCCTGCCAGCAACGCACCGAACGACCAGACCAGCAAGATCGTGTCCATCACTCGTGAAGCGGTCAAGCTTGAAGAGCAGGCGGCGAAAAAGTCGATCCTGCACCTGAATCAGGATGGCAAGGACTACAAGCTCGGCGTCATCGAGATTCCAGCCTTCTATCTGGACTTCAAGGCTTACCGTGCTGGCGACCCGCAGTACAAGAGCACCACCCGCGACGTCAAGAAACTGCTGACCGAACTCAAGGCAGAGAATGTCGATGGCGTCGTGCTGGACTTGCGTAACAACGGCGGCGGCTCCCTGCAGGAAGCTACCGAACTGACCAGCCTGTTCATCGAACAGGGTCCGACCGTTCTGGTGCGCAATGCCGACGGCAAGGTCGATGTACTCGAAGACGAAGCCAAAGGCGCCTTCTACAAAGGCCCGATGGCACTGCTGGTGAACCGTTTGTCAGCGTCCGCCTCTGAGATTTTCGCAGGCGCCATGCAGGACTATCACCGCGCGCTGGTGATTGGCGGCCAGACCTTCGGTAAAGGCACCGTACAAACCATTCAGCCGCTCAACCACGGCGAGCTGAAACTGACACTGGCCAAGTTCTATCGGGTATCCGGTCAGAGCACCCAGCATCAGGGCGTAGTGCCGGATATCACTTACCCGTCGCTGATCGACACCAAGGAAATCGGTGAGAGTGCCCTGCCCGAGGCCATGCCATGGGACAGCATCAAACCGGCGATCAAGCCTGCAATCGATCCGTTCAAGCCATTCCTGGCGCAGTTGCAGTCGCGACATGAAGCCCGCACGGCCAAGAACGCCGAGTTTGTCTTCATCGAAGACCGCCTTGCACTGGCCAAGAAGCTGATGAGCGAAAAAACCGTCAGCCTCAATGAAGTGGATCGTCGTGCCGAACACAGCGCGATCGAAAGCAAGCAACTGGCCCTTGAAAACACTCGCCGCAAAGCCAAGGGCGAAGAGCCGCTCAAGGAACTGAAAAAAGAGGACGAGGATGCCCTGCCAGTAGAGAACGAGAAGACTAAACCCGAGGATGATGCCTACCTGGCAGAAACCGGGCGCATTCTGATCGACTATCTGGGGCTGAGCGCTTCGGTAGCAAAGAAGTGACGGTTACTCATTAATGGCAAATTAATGGCATATGTCATTAAACAGTCATTGATCTGTAGTGTAATAAGGGGCTGAGCGTAAGCGCGTTCAGCCCCTTTTTTATATCCAGAGACCGCCATGACGATGAATGAGCAGTTGAGTGCACTGAGTTCTATTCTGGCTCGTAGTGATTTGCACAGCCTGTTCCAGCCCATCGTCTCACTCTCGGGGCGCAGCATTCTGGGGTATGAAGCCCTGAGCCGCGGCCCGTCAAACAGCAAGTTGCACTCCCCTATCAATCTGTTTTCCGTAGCGCGCCAGGCCGGTCGACTCAGCGAACTGGAACTGATGTGCCGCGACGGAGCCTGCCGTCGGTTCAGCCAGCAAAAACTGCCGGGCAAGCTGTTTCTCAATGTCTCCCCCGAATCCCTGCTGGAAATTTCCCACCCACCGGGCCGCACCCTTGAAATGCTGCAACGCTACGGCATCGCCCCGAAAGATGTGGTGATAGAACTGACCGAGCAGATGCCCACGGATGATTTCGAGCTGCTGTACAACGCGCTGCACCATTATCGCGATATGGGTTTTTCCATCGCACTGGATGACCTGGGTGCCGGTTACTCCAGCCTGCGGCTTTGGTCGGAACTACGCCCCGACTACGTGAAAATCGACCGGCATTTCATCGACGGCATTCATCAGGATGCGGTCAAGCGTGAGTTCGTCGGCTCCATGCTGCAAATGGCCAAGGCATCACGGGCCACCGTAATCGCTGAAGGCATTGAATTGCCGGAAGAGCTCGCCGCGCTGACCGATATGGGCGTGGACCTGGTACAAGGCTATCTCCTGGCCCGCCCGCAAGAACGCCCGCCACGCGACATTCGCGTCATGCTGCCCAAGACCGAGGTGGCGACTACGTCCCTGAACGAAGAAGCCTCGGACCTGAGCGCCCTGCTCAACCCGCAACCCTCGGTAAACCAGGAAACCCCGACCGCCGACGTGCTGGAGGCCTTCCGCAAACAGGCCAACCTCAACTCACTGGCCGTTCTGGACGAAAACTTCCGGCCCTGCGGCATCGTGCATCGCCACTCATTGTCCGAAGTGTTGCTCAAGCCATTCGGGACCGAGCTGTTTGCCCGCAAGCCCATCAGCCGCTTGATGAGCGATGACTTTCTGGCCGTGGAAGTGAATCAATCCCTCCAACAGGTCAGCCGTCTGCTGACCAGCCGGGCACGCCAGCGCATTGAAGAAGACTTCATCATCACCAGCAACGGCACCTACATCGGGTTGGGCCGGGTGATTGATGTCCTGAAGCTGATTACCGAGCTGAAGATCCAGCAAGCACGCTACGCGAACCCGTTGACCCTGCTGCCGGGCAATGTGCCAATCCAGCAATGCCTGACGCGCCTGTTGCAACAAGGGCGCGCATCGATGATCTGCTATGTCGATATCGACAGTTTCAAGCCCTTCAACGATATCTACGGCTACGCCCGTGGCGACGAAGTCTTGCTTTGCCTGGCGCAGTGCCTGAATGACCGCATCGACCCGAGCCGGGACTTTGTCGGCCATATTGGCGGTGATGATTTCCTGATGGTGCTGGGTTTCGAGGACTGGGAAAGGCGCCTGCAGGCTCTGCTCGATGATTTCCAGAACCAGTGCCGACGCTTTTACAGAGCGGAACACCTGCAATCGGGTTGCTTCATTGCCTTGAACCGCCAAGGTCAGCGTCAGGAGTTTCCACTGCTGTCGCTATCGATCGGTGTAGTGCATCTGCGCGAAGAAAGCTGCTCGCAAGTGAACGCCAGTCAGTTGGCCGACCTGGCCTCGCAGGCCAAGCACTTCGCCAAGGATGTCGCGGGTGCCAGCGTGCATGTGATCGATTCGTTGCGTCTGGACTTGTTGTCCAACGCCTGAATCGATTCGCGAATGAATTGGCTCCTAAAGCGGTTCAGGGTAGGAAAACTCGAACACTCGCACCACTTCCGAGGCATGCCAGGCGGCAGCGGCGACGCCATCGGAGGGTCCGGAGAACCTGCCCAGCCGTTCTACACACTCGAAGAAGCCGGGACGCGGCAAACGACTCGCGCCCTGACTGATGACCAGCGAGCTGCGCAGTGGCTGTTCGGCACGTACGTCCAGAGCAGCCAGATGCTCAAGGGCTGCGGTGAGGGTCTGCATGGCCGGGCTGGGCAATTGCAGGCGCTCCAGCAAGGCCCGATAGGTCACCAGATGACGCTGGCGGCGCGCATGTTCCAGTTCATTCAACAGCCCATCCCAATGCTGACGACTGATGCGCACACTCATGGCTGGCTTCTCCAGCCTGGAAGCCCCAGTTCCCATGCCAGGCTGCGCTTGATGGCAGCATCGGGTTCACGGGTTCCATTCTCGATCAGTTCCAGATAAGACGGGCTGATGCCTACGGAGCGCGCCAGGCTTGCGACTTCAAGCCCCTTGGCCTCGCGCAGGGAACCCAACTGATCAAAACCCGGGTAGTCGGCGCTTGAGGCTTGGCCAGATGCCTGGACAGGCTCTGGACGTGTCTTGCCCGCAAGGCCCGCTGCATTCAGGAGTGCCTGATATTGAGCCCACGGCAGGACTGCATATTCCGGCTCTCCATCACGAGAAATCACTTGAAGATCCATACGCTTCCTCCTGTAGGACAAAAACACATTTTGTATAGGCTTGCTCCATACGCGGCCATATTAACAGCGGATTAACCCAGCTTGTGTAACAGCGCTGAAACGTTCAACGTTTACCGCCTTCACGTTCCAGCAGTGCCTGGGTTTCAGGCAATCGTTCGACGACGATGAGCTTCTCCGGCGACTGACGCTCGCGCCATGCGCGAAAGGCGTCAAGCTCATCGGTCAGGTTCTTCATGATCCAGGCCAGGACGGCAATGTCATCGAACATTCCCAGACCCGGAATCCAGTCGGGAATCGCATCCAGCGGGCTGAGGAAGTACATCAGGCCCGCCACGATGGACAATATGGCCTTGGGATTGATGTCCCGGTACTCACCGCGCCAGTAGGCCAGGCACAAGGACTGCAGCAGGCGCAGGTCTTCCTTGATACGCCCCAGCCGGCTGCCTTCGGTAGCCCCTTTGCGCGCCACGGCAAACAGAAGGCCCGGCAGCCGGCCCGCAGCGAGCAGGCGCCGGGCTCCGGGCAGGTAACGAATGAAGTTCCAAGGTGCTTTCATGTTCACTCCCGTTTAAAAAGGTGGTGTCAGTAAACAAGTACCAGCCTGCTGCTCCGTTCAAAGGTTATCCACATAAGCTGTGGATAACCTTGTGAACAGCGTCTGTTTTCATGCCTGTGCGCCCCGTTCTACGGGGGTCCAGGTTAAATCGGGCATTTTTTACTCACATAAAAAAAGCCCATGAAATCGTTGACTTACATGTTTAGCGCGGCTACCGCAATGCAGTCACAGGACTGTCAGACAATCCTCACCGCCCCTCTGATAGTGGGACTGTACGGACAACAAAGCGTTCGGGAAATACGGCAGATACAAAAACGCCCTGTCGAGACAGGGCGTTTTCAGACAACCGGGCGAAGTATTACTTCTTGGCCTTGGCCGGAGCCGGTTCTTCTTCAGCTTCAGGTGCCGCAGCCGGGTCCTTGATGCCGATCAGTTCCAGATCGAAGACCAGTACCGAGTTGGCAGGGATCATAGGGCTCGGGCTCTGTGCGCCGTAGGCCAGATCGCTAGGGATGAAGAGTTTGACCTTCTCGCCAACGTGCATCAGTTGCAGGCCTTCGACCCAGCCAGGAATCACGCCGCCAACAGGCAGATCGATCGGGCTGCCGCGCTCGACGGAGCTGTCGAACACCTTGCCGTCGGTCAGCTTGCCTTCGTAATGAACGGTTACAACATCAGTCGGCTTTGGCTGAGGGCCATCGGCTTTCTTGACGATTTCATACTGCAGGCCGGAAGCGGTGGTGACCACACCTGGTTTCTTGCCGTTTTCTTCGAGGAATTTCTTGCCGGCTGCCGCCGACTCTTCGCTCAGCTTGGCCATACGCTCTTCGGCACGCTTTTGCAGCGCAGCGAAGGCTTCAACCAGCTCTTCGTCTTTCAGTTTCTGATCTTTCTTGCCGACGGCATCTTCGATACCCAGGGCCACGGCCTTGGAATCCAGATCGTCCATACCTTCCTGAGCCAGGCTTTTGCCCATGTTCAGACCAATACCATACGACGCTTTTTGTGCCGGGGTTTTCAGCTCTACAGTGCTGGCTTGCTTGTCACAACCTGCGAGTACCAGACCGACCAGGGCAATCGCCGCTGCCAACCGATGCTGTTTCATGCTAATTCCTTGTCCATGCGCCAATAGGGCAAACGAGTAAAGCCGCGAGCTTATCAGGCCGCCGCGATCAATGGCTACCGGCATGAGAGGCGCCAATGCTCGATAAGTTCAGGTAAATAAAGGTTTTCTCTGGTTTACGTGGCACCGTTCAGTCGCAGTTCAGTTTTCAGGTCCGGTGGCAGACGGGACAATCACACCCGCTTGCGGCCAGTTCCGACTGCGACTGATCACTCGCAGCCGCCCCGCCTGCGCCACCATGCGTATGAAATCGGCCGATCTGAGCGTGCCTGCGGCCAGTTGCGCCTGTACCGACTCACTTCCCGAATAAATCCGCGAAACCCGCCTGAGCAACTGATATTCCTCGACCGAATGACTGGGGGTATAGCCCAGCAACGCTCCATCGGGAGACGAGAAGTAAACCTCGGACATCGCGAAGCCATAGCGCACAGGCACCCATTTCGAGCGACGGGCCGGAATGTAGCGATACTCGAACATGAGATGCAGATCGTCCGGCTGAAAGAAGTTGCGCCCGTCCAGTCGCTCGCCCTCGGCAATCAGGGTATCGGGCGAAAAGTACATGCCGTCGATGCGATATCCCTCAGGCAACGGTGGCCGGTAATAGGCATCGGGATGAAATGCCGAACAGGGCGCGTAGACCATGTTCCCGTCCTCCAGACGCGGCTCCGCCGCCCGGTACACGCCCCGCAGAGGATCGACCAGCAGAAAACCGATGGCCTGGAAATGATCCCGGGCGCCGATACGACCATGCACATAGCGTACGGCGTCATCGGCACTGGAGAATTCCGGGCTCAGGCGCAACGGCTTCGGCGGCCAGACCGTCTCGCAGGTAGCGGGAGCCGGTATCCTGGGACAAGGCTGCCAGTCATTCGCCACCTTGCCGGGTTTACCCCACAACCGGCTGGTGACGACGACCTGCAAATCCCCGGCCTGGGCCAGCAACCGGACCAGATCGCTAGGCATGAGCGTTCGCGCCTGCAAGGCCCTGTGTATTTCGCCGAGCACGTACTGATGAGGCCTGTCCGCAGGGCCGGACACTCGCCTGAAAAGGGCTTGTTCAGCATCGGAATGCGACAGGGTGTACTTGATCAATGAGCCGTCCGGCCCGGACAGGTAAGTCACCGAACAAAACTCATGATCGTCGATCACCGCATGGATATCGGCCACGGAAAGGCTGTTCGGGTAGGTGGCCTTTTCACTTTCAGGCCACTCATCGAGGCCGGCAAACAGCGAAGGATGGGAGTGATAGATCGCATAATCGGAATGCCCCGCCGGATAAAGGACATACCCATCCTGCCCGTAACTCGGAAAGACCTCATTGGGATTGAAATCAAAGGTATTGCCGGCCATGGGTTCGGTGGCGACGTACTTGCCATCGTTACGCACAAGGATGAAACCGCCGTATTCCCGATCACGCCTGTTGCCGATGACTTCATGGACATAACGCGCCACATCATCGGGATGATCGAAGGGACCGCTGAGCGCGGGCATGCGCGGATGAGAAGCAACAGAGCGCCTGGCACGCCGTAGTCTGGGTTGCATATGAAAGCTCCTTGAT
This sequence comes from Pseudomonas serbiensis, assembly GCF_030580745.1. Taxonomy (NCBI): domain Bacteria; kingdom Pseudomonadati; phylum Pseudomonadota; class Gammaproteobacteria; order Pseudomonadales; family Pseudomonadaceae; genus Pseudomonas; species Pseudomonas serbiensis. Next base: position 239,063 of record NZ_JAUQOO010000004.1, on the reverse strand, counting down.
AGCATTGGACTGAATGAGTCCAAAGCGTAAGGAGCTCTCAGGGGAAACATGACATATGCGGATATGACATCCGCGCCTGTCATCTCACCCAGGCGTCACAGCCCGGCCTGTTGTGGCTGAGCCGCATCCTGCGCCGCCTGAAGGACCCGCAACAGGTTCTCGCCCCAGATATTGGCCAGGTCCTTTTCTGTGTAACCCGCGCGCAACAGGCGCTCACTGATTTTCGGCAACAGGCTGACATCTTCCAGCCCCACCACACCGCCGCCGCCATCCCAGTCAGCGCCAATGCCCACATGCTCAGGCCCCACCACTTCGAGGATATGCAGCAGGTGTTTCATGAACACTTCAAAATCGGGCTTGGCCGGCCCGTAACGCTTTTTGATCGCGGCGACCTCGCTGTGCAATTCCTTGACCTGATCGGGCGACAAGGCTGCCAGGTTCCGATAACGGGCATAGAGCGGTGCCAGTGCCTTCTGCCGTTCGGGGTCGACCTTCTGGGGTATCAGATAATCGCCGTAACTGTTGACCTGCACCACACCGCCCTTGGCCGCAAGCTGTCGCAGCCTCTCATCGTCGAGGTTGCGCGGATGCGCGTTGACCGCCTTGCTGCTGGTGTGGGAAGCGATGACCGGCGCCTTCGAGGTGGCCAATACCTGATCGAACACCGCGTCCGACGCATGGGAAACATCCAGCAGAATCCCCAGACGATTGGCCGCCGCCACCAGATCTCTACCCTTGGGGCTCAGGCCGTTCCACTCGGGCAAGGCCGTGGCCGAATCGGCAATCTCATTGGTGCTGAAATGCACCAGGCCCAGCATGCGCAGACCTTGTCGGTAATAGGTCTGGATCAGTTGCGGGTCCGACCCCAGCGGGTCGGCGTTTTCCATGCTGATAAATACTACGCGCTTGCCCTGCGCGGCAATGCGCCGGGCATCGGCGGCCGTCAGGGCCAGCTCGAACTTGTCCGGGGAGCGATTGGCCAGGTCGCGAATCCGCGCCAGCATGGCAAGGCCGTAGTTGCTGGCATAGGCCCGCCCCTCTTCGGTTCTCGGGCCCGGAGCGGTGTAGATCACCCAGAAGCCGCCATCCAGACCACCGTCGATCATGCGTGGCAGATCCACCTGGCTGCCATCTTCACGGTAAGTGTGCCGGGCCAGAATGTCCCAGCCGGGACGCGAAAGCTGCATCGGTGTATCCAGGTGGCTGTCTAGCACCAGCAGCCGATTGTGCAGCGCCAGAGTGCTGTCGCGGACTTCATTGTCAGCCAGTGTGGTTTGCGAAGCGATGACCAGCGCCAGAGGTGCCAGACAAGACAGAAGACGTTTGCAGGTCATGGCTCAGAACTCCGCACTCAAGGTGGTCTGGAAGGTGCGGGGCGAACCGGGTCGATAAAAGGCTGGCCCGCTGGTGCTGGTCAGGATGTAGCCCAGGTAATCCTTGTCGAACAGGTTGTCGATGTTGAAACGCAGCTTGACGCTCTTGAGCGGCCCGTAGCACAGGTTGTCTCCGCCAAGATCCAGGTAGGCGTTGTAGAGCGTGTAGCCCGGCACCGACTCGGTATTGGTGAAGTTGCTGTAGCGCGAGCCGATATGGCGGGCTGAAAAATTCAGCACCGCCCAGGGCTGCAACTCGTAGGTGACGCCCGCTTGCGCCAGCCAGCGAGGACTGTCGGGGATGTCGTTGTCACGCAGGGCAAAACCGGCGGCATCGTCCTTGAAGCGGGCGATGTTGTAGGTCAGGTTGCCGTTGAGCACGACCTTGTTCGACAGAACGGGTGGCTTCCACTGCCCGCTGAGTTCAGTGCCATACGCCTCTGCCTTGCCGACATTCTGGAAGAACGTCTCCACCGTGCTGCTGCCCGCCACCGGCGATGCGAAAGCCTGCAGGCGGTTATCGAACTCGGTGCGATAGAAAGCCCAGGACGCATTGAACGTCGGCCGGTTGAGGCGATAACCCACCTCATAGTTTTTCGAGGTTTCCGCTTCCGGTGCCGGAGCGTTCGGGCTGGCGGAGCGGAAAACGTCATCGGCACCACGCGGCAGCGCCATGTTTTCCGAGTAGGACGCGAACACCTGGGAGTTGGCCGTCACGTCATAGACCAGCCCCACCTGCGGCAGGAAATGATCGTTCCATGAGGTGCTCAGGCGCGGTTGCCGGTTGGCAATGTAATCGCCTGCATTGCGATAGCCTTCGATGCGGTAATCCAGGTCCAGGCGTTTGAAACCGTATTGCAGCCTCAGCCGGTCATCGAGCAGGGTCCAGGTGTCCTTGAGGTGAAACTGCACAGAGTCGCGGGTCGAACTGAAGTCGCCTTGCAGATGCACGGGCTCATTGCGCAGCGGCGTACCTGCCGGGCTTCCGTCCAGCAGGTTGTAACGCGCCTGCAAGCGGTTGAAGACATCCTTTTCAACCCAGACGCCCGTCTCGATGGCATGGTTGCCCACATGCCAGGTCAGGCTGCTGAGCGCGCCATAGCGATGACCGCTGAGCGCGGAGAGCCCGTACTGCACGCCACGCGGCGCAACCAGTCCAGCGACGCTGCCACTCTGCGCGTTATACAGCGCCAATGATGTCGCATAGGCTTCAGGTGAAACACCATAGCCCTTCTTGGCTTCGTAATAGACGCTGGTGCGGCTTTCCAGATCCGGATTCAGCTGGAAATTGCCGGTCAGGCTATAGAGCGTATCGCGACGCTGGTTGATCGCCTGTTTGTAATACTGGTTGTAGCCGGCGTTGCTGTAAGGCACGCCAGCGGCCGTTTCCGGCAAATCAGGGGGCTCACCCAGATAGGCGAAGTCGCGGCCGGATCGACCGAACTCGTCATTGGCGGTGCCGTTGTACTGCGCCAGATTCACATAAGGCGAGTCGTAATCGAAAAAGTCGTTATGCACGGCGCGAAACAGCAGTTCATGCCCTTCACCAAACTCGTACCGGACCTTGCCTTCAAGGTGTTCACGATCGATGGTGCCAGGGCCACGCCATAAATCACCGTCGATTTTCGAGCGGCTGAAATAGGCTGAAAGCCCTTGGTACTCGCCGGTTTCCAGCTTGATGAAACTGCGTCGCAGGCTGTCGCTGCCCAGCGTGTAGGACGTGCTGATCCCGCTTTCGCGAGCAGGGTTGGACGAGACGTAATCGACGTAAGGCCCAAGCGAGGTATAGCCCGGCTGCGAGACGTCGCCCGCGCCGGTGGAAGCGGTCACCCGCTGGGTGTTTTCGTTATCGACATAGCGATAGATCGGGCTGCCGCCAAACTGGTCGCTGCGCCCCAGCGGCACGCCGTCGATGGAAAAACCGATCTGCTGAAAGTTGAAGGCCCTTACGAACACCGAGTTGCCGAACTCGTATAAACCCAGCGCATCGTTGACCTGCACGTTGAAGCCCGGCAAGGCTTCGAGCATTTTCAGACCGGAAGTTCCCGCTGGCGCCGACAGCAAGGCCTGATGGGAAATGGACAAGGTATTGCTGATCTGATCGGTGCCGATGGCCTCGTCAGCCTGGGTCACTCGCGCCCCCACCACTTCGACCTTTTCCAGACGGGCATCCTGTGACACCTGAGTACTGGCCTCCCGCGCCAGAGCCGATTCGCTCGCCAACCCGATCATCAGCAAGCCACTCAACCATGACTGCCTTTGCACACTGCCACTCTGTAACGCTGCACGCTGATGAGTCATCGCTCTTCCTTGTCGGCATTTCGCAGGCACGCAAAGCCCCGCCAGGGTTTGAGCGCTGCGCGCCCGAACCCCGGTATCCGATGTCTTGGTTTTGAAAAAGTCTGGGAAAAAGCTTGAAGCCTTACGCTGTTCTGGCAGCGATGGCCTCGATTTCCACCAGAGCGCCCGGCAATGGCAGGGCTACGACTTGCAGCGCAGTGCGCGCCGGTTTGTTGGGCTGTTCAGTCGTGCCGAAGAACTGCGTGTAGCCCGCCTGCAAACCGGCGAAATCCAGCTTGCCACCGGTTTCCTCGGCTCCCACCAGAAACACCCGCAATTGCACGATATCGCCCAGATCCAGATCCTGTTGCCTGAGGATATTGCGTATCTTGTTGAACACCGAAACGGTCTGGGTTTCGGTATTGCCGAACGCCGCGGGTGTACCCTTTGGGGCTTGCGGGTCGGCGACATCCGGCAAGGTGCCGCTGACGAATATCAGGCTGGCCGATGCCGGAACGGTCACGGTCTGCGAGATGGGAAAGTCACCGACACTGGTGCGTTTGATCTGGTCGCTCATGGTTGTTACTCCTTCAATGGATAGTCATAGCGCGCCAATGGCGGCTTTGTGTCGCTGCTCGATAACCCGTTCGCCCAATTGCGCCACGACATGGCGTGCAGAGTTGGCTGCCGACTCCTGCCAGATGCCGACTCCGCTTTGCACAAGCCCGTCGCCTGCGAAATACACCCGGCCATGGGCCTCTTCCAGCAAGGCGCTGGCCTGTGCCGGAAACAGTTCGCGCTGCAGCCACGGGCCTTCGCTGTAGGGGATCTGCTCCCAGGACACTGCCAGTGGATTGCGCAACTGCTGCGAGTAACCCGGGTGCAGTAATTCAACCGCCTCTCTGGAAGTCGCAAACTGGGTATTGAAAGGTTGTGTGCCGAAGGTATCGGCGCCCTCGCCCGTGACATACCCGGCCACCAGCAACCCTTCGCGGGTATTGAGATCGTTGCTCGGATACCAGAGCAGTCGCGCCGGATGCTCGATCCAGGAAATCCCGCCATAGGTGCGGTACTCGCTTTCCCAGAATCGCGGCGACTGCCAGGCCACCTTGGTTGCGTGGCCGTTATGGGTGCTGAGCAGCGCGGCCTTGACCGGATCGCTGAAATCCGTGTCGAGCCTGGCCAGCAGTGGCAGCGGCAAGGTGGACACCAGATAGTCGGCACGTACCACTTGCTCGCGGCCGCTGTGCTGATCGTGATAAGTGACCGCCACACCGTCCTCAAGCTGGCGGATGCGACGCACCTGTGCGCCCAGTTGCACCTGATCGGTCAGGCGGCTGTAGAAGGCGTCGGTGATGCGGTCCATCCCGCCCACCGGCTGAAACATCGTGGCCGAGAACTCGGGAAACTCGGAATGCAGGAGTGCGCCCCACAACTCGGGGTGTAGCAGCCGATCCAGCGCCACTGGCGCCAGACTCCCCGGCAGGGCACCCGGATGGCTGGGTGAATCCTGATGGCCGGAGCGAATGCTGCCTTCGTAGGCCAGCTCCTGAGACAGGTCGCCATAGACCTGCAAGAACGCCAGCAGACGAGTGCGTTCTTCGGCGCTCAATACATCGTCCAGCGCATCACGTTGCACCGCCGTGGCCAACAGCCCGGAAAGATGCCCGCGAGCATCGTTGATCGCCTGGCCTACCGTAAAAGCAGGCTGTTCAAGGTCTGGACGCACTTGCGCGCCATGGCTGGTGTTGACCAGCACCTCAAGCGGCACCCCCAGCTCGCTGCAATAGTCGAGCAAGGTCCGGTGCTGACTCGGAATCCGCGCAGGACCGGCATTGAAATACACCCCCTTATCGAACTGCGCGGTTTGCGTGCGGCCATCGAGGTAATCGACCTTATCGCCGTTGCGCAGGGTCCAGGTGCGACCGCCCACGCGGTTGCGAGCCTCCAGCACTTGTACCTTGAAGCCGGCGCGGCTCAATTCCAGTGCAGTGACCAGCCCGGCAATACCGGCACCGAGTACCAGCACGCTGGTGCCCTGCCCCGTATCGGCTTTCAGCTTCAAGGGTTGTGGCCGCCGATGAGACGAAGGCCCCAGCCCCAGCGCAGCCAGCGCCCCCTTGACGGCTTGCTCGCCGCCTACTGCCGCAATACTGGAAAGCGCTTCACGTCGTGTCAGTCCCATTTCATGTCCTCCCTGAATGGCTCAATCCGGCAAGCCTGGCGGGTTGATCTCCGATTGATCGATACGCTCCACATCCAGCCCCCAGCGCTTGAGCACCTGGTCATATTGCCCACCGGCAATCACGCCCTGGAGCGCAGTGTGGATCGGCTTGATCAGGCCGTTGTCCTTGCGCGTGGTCACTGCGATATCGGCGCGACGCGGCCAGCCACCGTTGACGATGCCCACCCGCTTGATGCCGTTGGTCAGCGCCTGCGAATAGGCCGAAAGTGCATTGGGGCCAAAGGTGGCATCGACGCGACCCGATTGAACGGCCAACTGCGCAGCCGCCACGTCGTCGTAGTACTGCAACAAGGCGGGCTTGATACCGGCCTTTTCGTTTTCCTCGTTCCAGGCCAGCAGGACTTTCTCCTGATTGGTGCCGGAGCCGACGATGATCTTCAGCCCGGCAATATCGCTGGCCTGTTTGATGGAGGTAATCTTGCTGTTGGCCTTCACATAGAAGCCCAGCACGTCCTGCCGATAGGTGGCGAAATCAAAACGCTTCTTGCGCGCCTCGGTAACGGTCACGTTACTGATCACCGCATCGTATTTGCCCGAACTGACGCCCAGCGGCCAGTCTTCCCAACTGGTCTGAACCACATTCAGTTGCAAACCAAGACTGTCAGCCACCAGTTGCGCGGTGTCGGCTTCGCTGCCGATGGTGGTCTTGTCGTCGGAGGCCAGCAGAGCCAGAGGCGGCCCGGCAGTTCCAGAGACGGCAACCGTGAATTTGCCAGGCTGGGCGAACTTGAAGCCCTGTGGAATCTGCGCAATGGCTTCCTCGTTGCGCGGCGCACGGATGCGCTGCTGGTCAGGGCTCAGATTGATCTTTTGCACGGTCGGCGGCGTAGCGCTCTCAGCGGCCAACACGGGTTGAGCCAGGCCGATGGCTATCGTCAGCAGCGCCAGGCGCGCGGTATTTGCAAGCATGCGAAGTCACTCCTTTAACACTCGAAAAATTCACAGCACCTTGCCCAGGAAGGCGATGGTGCGAGGATGGCGGGGTTGGCGAAATATCTGTTCGGGAGGCCCTTCTTCGATCAACTGGCCTTCGCAGAGAAACACCACATGGTCGGCCACTTCCCTGGCAAACCCGATTTCATGGGTCACGACCACCAGCGTCACACCAAGCCGGGTCAGGCCCTTGATGACGTCCAGCACCTCACCGACCAGTTCCGGGTCCAGCGCGGAGGTCGGCTCGTCGAACAGCAGCACTTTGGGATCGAGCGCCAGGGCACGGGCGATGGCTACACGCTGCTGTTGACCACCGGAAAGCTGCCGTGGATAAGCGTCGGCCTTGTCTTGCAGGCCTACCTTGCCCAGCAGTTCCAGTGCCCGGTCGCGGGCCTCGGATTTGCTCCAGCGCTTGTGGGCCAGAGGGGCTTCGGCGATGTTTTCCCAGGCCGTGAGGTGCGGGAACAGATTGAAGTTCTGGAACACGAAACCCACGTCGATGCGACGCTTGAGAATCTCGCTCTCCTTGAGCTCATAGAGCAGATCGCCCTTGCGCCGGTAGCCGACATATTCACCGTCGATGGTGATGTGCCCGCTGTCGATTTTCTCCAGATGATTGATGGTCCTGAGCAAGGTCGACTTGCCGGAACCGGAAGGCCCGAGGATCACCGTGACCTTGCCCGGCTCGATGGTCAGGTCGATATTCTTGAGCACTTCCTGATTGCCGAAACGCTTGCCCACGTTCTGTATCTGGATACGACCGGCGCGTACCGCCATTGCAGACTCAGCCATGGGTCTTCTCCTTGAACCAGTGACGCAGGCGTTGCAAGGGAGTCGGCGGCAGGACACGCGCCGTGCCCCGGGCAAAATGGCGCTCGATGTAGTACTGGGCGCAGGTCAGTAAAGTGGTGATGATCAGGTACCAGACCGTGGCGACGATCAGCAGCGGAATCACGGCCTGGGTGCGGTTGTAGATCACCTGCACGGTGTAGAACAGGTCCGGCAGGGCCAGCACGTAAACGATGGAAGTCCCCTTGACCAGGCCAATGATTTCGTTGAATCCCGAAGGCAGGATCGAACGCAGGGCCTGGGGCAGGATGATGCGGAAAATCCGCCGCTGCGCCGGCAAGCCCAGTGCTGCGGCCGCTTCATGCTGACCGTTGTCGACGCTGATGATGCCGCCACGAATGATTTCCGCGGTATAGGCCGCCTGCATCAGGCTCAGCCCCAGCACCGCCACGGTGAACTGGCTCAACACATCGACTGTGGACCATTCGGCCAGCACGATTTCGGTGAACGGCACACCCAGCACGATGTGATCGTAGAGGTAGGCAAAGTTGTAGAGGATGATCAGTACCAGCAAGGCTGGCATCGAACGGAAAAACCAGATGTAGCCCCAGGCCAGTGACGCCAGCAGCGGCGACTTCGACAGGCGCGCCAGTGCCAGCGCCGTCCCCAGCAGGATACTGAACACCGTGCTCAGGACCGTGAGCAGCAAGGTCTGCCCCAGCCCGCGCAACACCGACGGCGAGAAGAACCACTTGGCAAACACATCCCACTCCCAGCGCGGGTTGGTGGCCAGCGAATGGACGATGCCAAACAACACCAGTGCGGCAAAGACAGAGCCTACCCAACGCCACGGATGACGGGCCGGGACAATCTGCAATGCTCTGGCAGGAGCCGCTGCCTGAGCCTCGGGCACCTTGTAGTGAGTCTCCTCGCTTCGGAGGTCGAACGGTTTGGCGACAATGGGCATCTCGGGTTCCTCGCACGCAATGACACGTGATCGCGTCTTGTTAATGTCGAACAGCCTGGGCGCAGTGACTGCGCGCTCACTTAAAAGGCATACGTCAGGCGGGTGTAGTAATAGCCACCGGTAAATCCGAAGGGCGAGTAAGTGCCGTAGCTACTGGTCATGGTGTTGCTGGGGATGCCCTGCTTCTTGGGATAGACGTCAAACAGGTTCTTGGCGCCCACGGCGATGTTCAGGTCTTTGGTGAGGTTGTAGCCGACGTCCAGATCGGTGATCCATTTGGCGGCGTAGATACGATCCAGGGATCGGTCGTTGGAATCGTTGACTTCCTTGTAGGAGCCATAGCGGGTCAGGGCCAGATTGATATTGAACTTGTCGATGCTCCAGTCGCCGCCCAGGATCAGCTTGGTCTTGGGCTGAATACCGGTCACATCGTTGCGGGCCTCACGGTCCATCAAGTCATAGGAAGTACCCAGAATGGTGGTGGAAGCCTTGTAGCTGAGGATTTCGGTCTGGTTCCAGTTGAACGCCGCGGTCCACTTCACCGAACCGAACGCGCCCAGGTCCTGGCGGTAGTTACCGACCACATCCACGCCCTTGGTCCGGGTGTCGGCACCGTTGATGAAATACTGGCCGCCCGACGTCGAATTGATGCCGTTATCCAACAGCACTTGAGTGACTTCACTGCCCAGCAGCGTGCCGGTCAGGGTGATGCGGTCGCGAATGTTGATCACATAGGCATCGGCGGTGAGGCTCAGGCGCTCGGTCGGCGTCAGGGTGAAGCCCAGGCTGAAGTTGGTGGAGCGCTCAGGCTTGAGGTCTTCGGCCCCCAAGGCTCTGGCCGCGTCCGAGGCAACCGGCAGCACACCGAAGTTGATGGACTGATAGACGCCATTCACCACGCCATAAGTGGTCGAGCGGGCACTGAACAGGCTGTTGGCCAGCGAAGGTGCCCGGAAACCGTTGCTCACCGTCGCCCGCACGGCGAACTCGGGGGTGAAGTCATAACGGGTTGTCAGCTTGCCACTGCGGGTCGCGCCCACACCCTGGTTGTAGTGCTCATAACGCAACGCCGTGCCCAGATACCACTGTGGTATCGGGTTGAAACCGACGTCGACATAACTGGCGACGCTGTTGCGCGTGGCGCTGCTGGCTTCGTCAGGAGAAATACCGTTGGTGACCTGCGCGCCGGAAGAAGCGCAATTGCCTGGCGAGACGCAATATCCACCGTTGGCATAGGAAGCCCAGTCACCTTCCTGAACTTCATATCCATCGCGTCGATGCTCGAAGCCGTAAGACAGATCCAGAGGTTTTTGCAGACCGATATCGAAGCCGCGCTTGAAATCCAGATTGGTGGTCAGTTCGGTGGCAATCCAGGTGCCGGAAGTAAAGTTGTTGGGCGTTGCCTCGCCCAGGGACGGGTTCTGGTTGCGCTCGGTGCCCTGCTCGGCCTCGTTGCGGCCATAAGTCGAAGACAAGTCCCAGTCCCACTCGCCGACCTGGCCCTTGGCACCGAATGCCGCCTGGAAGTCTTCTTCATCGATGTACCAGATTGGCACATACCCGCCGGGGTATCCGTTGGGGCCGGTCGTGATGGTATTGGTGATGGTGGGCAGGCGAAAGTTCTGACCCTGCTCGGCCTTGCGACGCGAATAGGTGGTGAACGAATAAAGGCTGAGATCATCGCTGACCGGCAATTCGGCGTTATAGCCCAGGGTCAGCAGGTTGATCTTCGGTGTGCCGTAGCCGCCATACGTGGACTTGCCTGCCAGATCCAGCGCCTGATCATAGGTGTAGCCGTTGGCACTGGCCTTGTTGTCATCGTTCTGGCTGCGGGCATCGAGCGCGAGCTGCACGATGCCGCCATCGCCGATCTCGAAACCCTTGTTCAGACTCTGCTGAACCGTCTGCTTCTTGCCGTCATAACCAATACCCGCGTTGGTAACGGCAGTGCCGCTGGTATCGGCCTTGAGAATGACGTTGATCACACCTGCGATGGCATCGGAGCCATATTGAGCGGCAGCCCCGTCGCGCAGCACTTCAACGTGGTCGATGGCGCTGATGGGAATGAAATCCAGGTCGGCAGGTGCCGCGCCGGTATTGATACCGTTGATATTCAAGGTCGCACTGGTGTGGCGGCGCTTGCCATTGACCAGCACCAACACTTCGGCGGCACTCAGCCCACGCAAGTTCGGCGCACGGGCCATGCCGCTGGCGTCCCAGCCGGTTTTTTCCGGCAGGGTCAGGGATGGAATCACGGCACTCAAGGCCTCCATCAGGCCGGGTTTGCCGGTGCTTTGCAGTTGCCTGGCGCTGACCACATCGATCGGCACCGGGCTGCTGGTGACGGTGCGCTGCTCGGCACCACGATTACCGGTCACCACCACCGTAGACAGGGTATCGCCACTCTGGGACGAAGCCTCCTGTGCCTGAACCGCCCCGGCCAGCAACACGCTCCCCATAGCCAAGGCCAACGGGTTCAAGCGCAGACTGCGCCTGGACACATGAACATCCTGTAAGACTCTCTGCACATCCACTCCAAAGGGCCGCCATTGCAGCCCGCTCATCCAGATTGCGCGGTCGGGCACTCACGCCGTCATCGAGACAGCGAGCCATGCGTTTATTCGTTGATGCCGACATTCAGTCCCGGTGCTTGAAAACACCCGAAACGAAACGCGAGCTAACTGTGCGCAGCTGAACGAGCAGGAGGCTGGAATACTGCAGAGCGCCTGTCAGCGACAGGGCGAGAAGAACCCGGATAACGGGATTGAAGTGGCAACATACATCGAACTCCCTTCCAACGATCCTGCAACAGGGGTCAGTGGTGGATCACCCTGGCATGCCTTGCAAACTCAGGCTCCTGGCCTGTTTGCGCGATGGCATGCGCGCAGAACCTTGATCACGATTGGTACCATCCGAGGTGAGGGGTAGGCTGTCGAAACCAAACATAACGGAATCAATCGCTCAAAAAAACTTCTATTTGGCTATAAGCTAATATGATAAATATTGATTTTTAATTTGATACATAATCCAAAAAATGAATATAAGCAGGACCATGCGGGCGTAGGAGCGAATTCATTCGCGAGACGACATTGAAGGCGATGTCTTTCGTGGGATGTACCGGGCGGCATTGATGCAGGATTCTTCGCGAATGAATTCGCTCCCACACCGCAGAAAGCAAAAAAGCGACCCTAAGGTCGCTTTTCTGGTTGCTTCAAGGAGTTCAAGGGCCTTGAAGCTTAATATGGCGCAGCGGACGGGACTCGAACCCGCGACCCCCGGCGTGACAGGCCGGTATTCTAACCGACTGAACTACCGCTGCGCGTAACACTAAGAGAGAGATTGGTGGGTGATGACGGGATCGAACCGCCGACCCTCTGCTTGTAAGGCAGATGCTCTCCCAGCTGAGCTAATCACCCTTCACTCTCGGTGTGGCGCGCATTCTACGGAGCGACCCATACTCTGGCAAGCACTTTTTTAAATAATTTTTATAATCCTTCCAAAGGCTTAGCGCAGGGTTGGCCCGGACGGCCGAGCAGCGAATAATGCCCTCCTTTGTATGGAAGGAGAGATTCACCTCATGTGGTTCAAAAACCTGCTTATCTATCGCCTGACCCAGGATGTGCCTTTTGACGCCGAGGCGCTGGAAACTGCATTGGCGACCAAGCCGGCCCGCGCCTGTGCCAGCCAGGAGTTGACCACTTACGGTTTCGTCGCACCATTCGGCAAGGGCGAGGACGCGCCATTGGTACACGTCAGCCAGGACTTCCTGCTGATTGCTGCGCGCAAGGAAGAACGCATTCTGCCCGGCAGCGTGGTACGTGATGCATTGAAGGAAAAGGTCGACGAGATCGAAGCCGAACAGATGCGCAAGGTCTACAAGAAAGAGCGTGACCAGCTAAAGGATGAAATCATCCAGGCCTTCCTGCCTCGTGCCTTTATCCGTCGCTCGGCCACTTTCGCCGCCATTGCGCCGAAACAGGGCCTGATTCTGGTCAACGCTTCCAGCCCCAAGCGTGCCGAAGACCTGCTGTCGACCCTGCGTGAAGTGATCGGCTCGTTGCCGGTGCGTCCGCTGACCGTCAAGACCGCGCCAAGCGCAATCATGACCGACTGGGTCAAGACCCAGAAAGCCGCCGACAACTTCTTTGTACTGGACGAATGCGAACTGCGCGACACCCACGAAGATGGTGGCATCGTGCGTTGCAAGCGTCAGGACCTGACCAGCGATGAAATCCAGTTGCACCTGAACACCGGCAAGGTCGTCACCCAGCTCTCGCTGGCCTGGCAAGACAAGCTGTCGTTCGTTCTGGACGACAAGCTGGTGGTCAAGCGCCTGAAGTTCGAGGATCTGCTGCAGGATCAGGCCGAACAGGACGGCGGCGACGAAGCCCTGGGCCAGCTGGACGCCAGCTTCACTCTGATGATGCTGACCTTCGGCGAGTTCCTGCCTGAGTTGTTCGAGGCACTGGGCGGAGAGGAAATCCCGCAAGGGATCTGATTCCTCCGGCTGGACTGTAACAGGATGACGCCGCCTATATAGGCGGCGCCTCTTTTTCATGGATACAGGAAAAAGGAACAAGACATGCGGGCATTGGTAGCCTTGAGCCGTTTTGTAGGGAATACGTTTGCGTACTGGGTGCTGTTGTTCGCTATTCTGGCGTTCCTGTTCCCTCAGGTGTTCATCGGTCTTAAAGGCTGGATTGTCCCGTTGCTGGGGCTGGTCATGTTCGGCATGGGCCTGACACTCAAGCTTGAAGACTTCTCTGAGGTGGTGCGTAACCCGTGGCGCGTGGCGCTGGGTGTGGTCGCGCACTTCGTCATCATGCCGGGCGTCGCCTGGCTGTTGTGCCAGATTTTTCATCTGCCACCGGAAATCGCAGTGGGTGTGATTCTGGTGGGTTGCTGCCCGAGCGGCACCTCATCCAATGTCATGGCCTGGCTGGCCAAGGGTGATCTGGCGCTGGCAGTGGCCATCGCAGCCGTCACCACCCTGCTCGCTCCGTTGCTGACGCCCACCCTGATCTGGTTCCTGGCCTCGGCCTGGCTGCCGGTATCCTTCACGGATATGTTCTGGTCGATACTGCAACTGGTGATGCTGCCGATCTGCCTCGGCGTCGCCGCCCAGCGCCTGCTCGATGCCCGGGTCAGCCATGCGGTCGACGTACTGCCGCTGGTCTCGGTGGTCAGCATCGTGCTGATCGTCTGTGCCGTGGTGGCCGCCAGCCAGGCGAAGATCGCCGAGTCCGGCCTGCTGATCATGGCGGTGGTGATCCTGCACAACACCTTCGGTTTCCTGCTGGGTTACTTCACAGGCAAGGTATTCAAGCTGCCGCTGCCGCAGCGTAAATCCCTGGCTCTGGAAGTCGGCATGCAGAATTCCGGGCTGGGTGCTGCGCTGGCCAGCGCACACTTCTCGCCACTGGCGGCAGTACCCAGCGCGCTGTTCAGCGTCTGGCACAATATTTCGGGTGCCCTGCTCTCCACTTACTTCCGCAAGATGCCGGAAGAAAACACTCAACAGCCCGCTGACAAACCTGTCGCTCATTAAGGCCAGGCGTTCATCAATGCCCGGACTGTTTCCATAACCGTCCGGGCAACTAACCCCCCCTTATAAAACAGACCGTTTCCTTGACCCTGATCAAGGCAGCCTGGTTAGTTTTTGTCGGACAAACTATCCAGCGCAAAATAAAAATATAAAAAACGACCTCCCGCCTAAATCCCCAGTAACATGCGCCGACACATGTAACGCGAACTATAACGACCCCACTCTGTCGCGCGCCAAGATTTCACACATCAAGGGAGCTTCACAAAAATGCTCAAAAATGCACCGCTAAGGATAAAACTCTTATTGATTTTGCTGCTTCCCTTATTGGGCTTCCTGATATTGGCCGGAGTATTTGTTTCAAATAATTACAAAACTTTGAACGACATGAACAAGACAGTAACGGCCAGTGCTACAGCCCAGAAACTGAGCCGTCTTATCACGACGCTGCAACGCGAGCGTGGCGCCAGCGGCGTGTTCCTGGGCAGTCGCGGCACGACCATGGGCGACCGGCTTATCGAATTGCGCAAGGATTCGAATCTCACTATAGAGGCCGTACGCGAGTTATCTACATCCGGAGCCTCCGAACTCGACCCTGTACTTCGCGCACTCGACAGCGTGATACAAACTCGCACTAACGTCGACAAGCAGGCTATCAACAGTACCGAGTCGGGAGCACGTTATACCCAGGTCATTCAAACACTTATTGGTTATACCCACTCTCTGGAGGCCAGCGTCAATAATGCGACTATTGTTCACGCCCTCAGTGCGCTGAATCAATTCATCGAAATGAAAGAGCGAGCCGGCCGCGAACGTGTCGTACTTGGCCTGGTGTTCAATCAGGATCGTTTCGACGAAAAACTATTGTCGAGCTTCAGCCGTAATCTCGGAGAGTTCATCGCTTATTCCGAGTCATTCAGCCGCAAGGCGCCGACAGACTCTTTGAAGGAGTTCAATGAGAAAATGCAGGCCCCGGCAGCATTGGAAGTCGGCAAGTTGCAGCGTCTGGCATTTGATGTGCCGATGGGGCAAGCACTGGGCATCAAGCCGCAAGCCTGGTTTGAAACCTCTACGCGCCGTATCGACATGATGAGCGATATTGAAGAGGACCTGGGCCAGAGTGTCAGCAAGCTTGCCATGCATGAACGCAATGTCGCCAACCGCGCCCTGTGGCTGACCATCGGTGCTGCCATCGCCGCACTGCTTGCGGTATCGGCACTGTCGTATCTGATCATTCGCAATATCAACCTGGCGGTCAGTGATGTGAACAAGGTGCTGGACGACCTTGCCGGGCGTGATCTCACTGCAAGAGCGACCTACGAGAGCAAGGACGAGTTCGGCCAGATCTCACGTAACCTCAACCGGATGGCGCAAGAGATCCGAGATATCGTTCAGGAAATCGGCAATGCCACCGCACAGGTAGCGACCGCAGCCGAGGAGTGCTCCACCGTCACCTCAGAAACCAGCCGCAGCATCGAGCAGCAACGCCAGAGCACTGAGCTGGTAGCCACGGCGATCAACGAGATGAGCACAACCGTCAGGGAAGTGGCGCTCAGCACCAGCGATGCAGCGCAAATGTCCCAACAGGTCAACACCAGCACAACGCAAGGCCGTGGTGAAATCGAGAGCACCATCGAACTGATTCGCCAGTTGTCGGGGCAGGCCGAGCAGACAGCTTCCATTATTGGCGACCTGAAACACGAGAGTGACGCGATTTCTTCAGTGCTTGATGTCATTCGCGGGATTGCCGAGCAGACCAACCTGCTGGCCTTGAACGCCGCCATCGAAGCCGCGCGCGCCGGCGACCATGGCCGTGGCTTTGCAGTAGTGGCCTCAGAGGTGCGCACCCTGGCGCAGAAGACTCAGGAATCCACCGGCAGCATTCAGCAGATGATTACCAATCTGCAGACAGGTTCTGACCGGGCGACCACCTCGATGCAGGAAACCCTGGGCAAGGCGCAGTCCGGAGCTCTCAAGGTCGAGCGCGCTGGCGAACTGCTGACGGAAATCGCCGAAGGGGTGACCAGCATCAGCGACCGCAACATTCAGATCGCCTCGGCGGCGGAAGAACAGAGTGCGGTGTCCGAGGATATCAACCGCAACGTCAACGAGATCAACGATCTGGTCATTCAGGTCAGTGCCGGTGCTGAACAGACAGCCATTACCAGCCAGGAACTGGCGCGACTGGCCGAACACCAGCAGCGTCTGGTCAGCCGCTTCAAGGTTGCCTGACACTCGCATGCAAGGGGCGTATCGACCGCCCCTTGCATATCCTCTAGCGCCCAGCCCCTCTCAACGCTTTCACCTGCTCTCGCACATCGGCAGGTTTAGCTGCATCGGCCGCAATCGCAGCGCCTGCAACCAGCACCACTCTCGACCACAGGCGACGAAACAGCTTCTTGTCCGGCGCATAGCTGAAGAAGCTGCCCCACAAACCTTGCAACGCCAGCGGGATCACCGGCACCGGCGTCTCCTCGATCACACGGGTCATGCCGCCCTTGAAGCCACTGATTTCGCCATCGCGGGTCAGTTTGCCTTCCGGGAAGATGCAGACCAGTTCACCGTCCGCAAGGTATTGGGCAATCCGTTTGAACGCCTGCTCGTAGATTTCCAGGTCTTCGTTGCGCCCCGCAATCGGGATGGTACCGGCCGTGCGGAAAATGAAGTTGAGCACCGGCAGGCGATAGATCTTGTAATACATGACAAAACGGATCGGCCGCCGCACGGCGCCACCGATCAGCAACGCATCAACAAAGGACACATGGTTGCAGACCAGCAAGGCCGGGCCTTCTTCAGGGATCAGGTCAAGGTTGCGATGCTCGACGCGGTACATGGAATGGCTAAGCAGCCAGATCATGAAACGCATGGTGAACTCGGGGACGATCTTGAAGATGTAGGCGTTGACCGCGATGTTCATCAGCGAGATCACCAGGAACAACTGCGGGATCGACAGTTTGGCGAAGCTGAGCATCAGGATGGAAACGATGGCCGACACCACCATGAACAGCGCATTGAGAATGTTGTTGGAAGCAATGACCCGCGAGCGCTCCTTCTCCGGGGTTCGGGACTGGATCAGCGCGTACAGCGGCACGATGTAAAAGCCACCGAAAACCCCGATCCCGAGAATATCCAGCAATACCCACCAGGCCTGCCCATAGGAAAGCACGGCCAGCCAGTCGTTGGCCTGCACGTTCTGCGGGAATCCGCCCGAATGCCACCACAGCAACAGGCCAAACACCGTCAGCCCCATGGAGCCGAACGGCACCAGACCAATCTCGACCTTGTGGCCGGACATCCGCTCACAAAGCAACGAGCCCAGAGCAATACCGATGGAGAACACCGTCAGGATCAGTGTGACAACGGTTTCGTCGCCGTACATCCACTCCTTGGCGTAGGCCGGGATCTGTGTCAGGTAAATAGCCCCCACGAACCAGAACCAGGAGTTGCCGACAATCGAGCGCGACACCGCAGGTGTTTGCCCAAGCCCCATGCGCAAGGTAGCCCAGGACTGGGTGAAGATATTCCAGTTCAGCTTCATTTCCGGGGAAGCCGCTGGCGCTTTCGGAATGCCGTAACTGGCCACGAAACCCAGGCATGCCACCAGCACAATGGCGGCAGATACCACGAAGGCGTAATGACTGGAGGACATCATGATCCCGGCGCCGATGGTGCCCGCAAGGATCGCCAGGAAGGTGCCCATTTCCACCAGCCCGTTCCCGCCGACCAACTCGTTCTCACGCAGGTGCTGCGGCAGGATCGAATACTTGACCGGCCCGAACAGTGCCGAATGAGTGCCCATGGCAAACAGCGCCAGCAACATCATCCACAGATGATCAAACAGAAACCCGGCAGCACCGACCACCATGATGCCGATCTCCGCAAGCTTGATAAGCCGGATCAGCGCATCCTTGGGGTACTTCTCGCCAAACTGCCCGGCCAAGGCCGAAAACAGAAAGAACGGCAGGATGAACAACAAGGCGCACAAGTTGACGTAGATCGAACGGTCGCCGTCGATGCTCAGCTTGTAAAGGATGGCGAGAATCAGTGACTGCTTGAAGATATTGTCATTGAATGCCCCAAGGGACTGGGTGATGAAAAACGGCAGAAAGCGCCGTTTTCCGAGCAGGCTGAATTGTGACTGTTGGCTCATCGTCCGTGGTCCTGAATGGCTTGGCTAATTGGAAGTTCTGAATCCAATCCGGAGCACATTGAAGACGTAACGTTGCCGGATGTCGATAGGCCCGCTCCTGCAACCTGGAAATACGTCTCCTGCGACATAACACCACGCTCGACCTTGGTCGAGAAAGACGAACGCCAGGCATCGTGCGAGACTGCCGGTTCGAGATCGATACACTCTGGAAATTCATATGTCGCTGTCCAGCGGGCTGATTGCTGCCGTTGCCCTGACCTATATGGCCATCATGTTTGCCATTGCCTTCTATGGCGACCGGTACAGCGCCTCGCTGCGCCCGACCATGCGTGCCTGGGTCTATAGCCTTTCGCTGGCTGTTTATTGCACAAGCTGGACCTTCTTCGGGGCCGTAGGCCAGGCGGCCGAGCAATTATGGTCGTTCCTGCCGATCTATCTGGGGCCTATCGTATTGATGCTGCTGGCACCCTGGGTGTTGCAGAAGATGGTGCTGATCAGCAAACAGGAAAACATCACTTCGATTGCCGACTTCATTGCTGCTCGCTACGGCAAGTCGCAGCCGCTGGCGATCATGGTGACACTGATCTGCCTGATCGGGATGCTGCCGTACATTGCCCTGCAGCTCAAAGGCATCGTGCTGGGAGTCAATATCCTGATCGGTGCCGGCCCCGACTCAACCGGCACTCGCGCCCAGGACACAGCGCTGGTGGTCTCGGTGGTTCTGGCGCTGTTCACCATCGTGTTCGGTGCCCGCAACCTCGACGTCACCGAACACCATCGCGGCATGGTGCTGGCGATTGCCTTTGAAGCGCTGGTCAAGTTGCTGGCGTTCATGGCGGTCGGGGTGTTCGTCACCTTTGGCCTGTACGATGGCTTCGATGACCTGTTCAATCAGGCAAAGCTCGCCCCGCGCCTTGAGGAATACTGGAAAGAAACCATCAACTGGCCAGCGATGATTGTGCAGACCGGCGTGGCGATGATGGCGATTGTCTGTCTGCCCCGGCAGTTCCACGTCACCGTGGTCGAGAACATCGAACCCCAGGACTTGCACCTGGCCAAATGGGTATTCCCCGCTTATCTGGCCCTGGCCGCGCTGTTCGTGGTGCCCATTGCTCTGGCCGGGCAAATGCTGTTGCCAAGCTCCATGCTGCCCGACTCGTTCGTCATCAGCCTGCCGCTGGCCCATGCGCATCCATCACTGGCGTTGCTGGCATTTATCGGTGGTGCTTCGGCAGCCACCGGCATGGTGATCGTCGCCAGTGTCGCGCTGTCGACCATGATCTCCAACGACATGCTGCTGCCCTGGCTGCTGAGGCGCAAGAATACGGAACGGCCGTTCGAGGCGTTCCGCTACTGGATGCTATCGGTACGCCGCATCAGCATTGTGGTGATCCTGCTGCTGGCCTATGTCAGCTATCGCATGCTGGGTTCCACGGCGAGTCTGGCAACCATCGGCCAGATTGCCTTTGCCGCCATCACCCAACTGGCTCCTGCCATGTTTGGTGCGTTGTACTGGAAACAGGCCAACCGCCGAGGCGTATTCGCTGGTCTCGCGGCGGGGATTTTCATCTGGTTCTACACCCTGGTACTGCCGGTCGTGGCCCACGGCATGGATTGGTCGCTGGACAACTTCCCCTTGCTGAGCTGGCTGCACAGCAACCCCCTGGACTTGCCAATCACGCCAATGACCCAGAGCGTCGTGCTGTCAATGCTGGGTAACTGCACGCTGTTCGTCTGGGTATCGATGCTGTCGCGCACCCGCGTTTCGGAACACTGGCAGGCAGGCCGTTTCATTGGTCAGGAAACCCATGTGCGCCCTGGCAGCCGCCCGTTGCTGGCTGTTCAGGTCGAAGACCTGCTGAGCCTGTCATCGCGCTTTGTCGGCGAAGAACGAGCCCGGCAGAGTTTCATCCGCTTCTCCTATCGTCAGGGCAAGAGCTTCAACCCGAACCAGAACGCCAACGGCGAATGGATCGCCCATACCGAACGGCTGCTGGCCGGGGTGCTGGGCACTTCATCGGCCAGAGCCGTGGTCAAGGCGGCCATCGAAGGCCGGGACATGCAGCTTGAAGACGTGGTACGCATCGCCGACGAAGCGTCGGAAGTGCTGCAATTCAACCGCGCTCTGCTGCAAGGCGCCATCGAGAACATCACCCAGGGCATCAGTGTCGTCGATCAGTCCCTGAGGCTGGTGGCCTGGAATCATCGCTATCTGGAGCTGTTCAATTATCCGGACGGTTTGATCAGCGTCGGACGCCCGATTGCCGACATCATCCGCTACAACGCCGAACGTGGCCTGTGCGGGCCGGGCGAAGCCGAGGTCCACGTTGCACGTCGACTGCACTGGATGCGTCAGGGCCGGGCACACACATCAGAGCGGCTGTTCCCCAATGGCCGGGTTATCGAGCTGATCGGCAACCCGATGCCTGGCGGCGGGTTCGTGATGAGCTTCACCGATATTTCTGCATTCCGCGACGCCGAGCATGCCCTCAAGGGCGCCAATGAAAGCCTTGAACAACGAGTCGCAGAGCGGACCCACGAGCTGTCGCAACTGAATCTGGCATTGACCGAAGCCAAAGGAATAGCCGAGTCCGCCAACGAATCCAAGACTCGCTTTCTCGCCGCCGTCAGCCACGACCTGATGCAACCGCTGAATGCCGCCCGGCTGTTTTCCGCTGCGTTGTCTCATCAGGAAGAAGGCATCTCCAGTGACGCGCAGCAATTGATCCAGCACCTGGACAGTTCGTTGCGTTCTGCCGAAGACCTGATCAGCGACTTGCTCGATATATCGCGTCTGGAAAACGGCAAGATCACGCCTGATCGGCAACCTTTCGCCTTGAATGCGCTGTTCGACACACTGGGCGCAGAGTTCAAGGCGCTGGCTCAGGAGCAGGGTCTGAAGTTTCGGGTCAGGGGCAGCAAACTGCGGATCGACAGCGACATAAAACTGCTGCGCCGCGTCCTGCAAAACTTCCTGACCAATGCCTTCCGCTATGCCAAAGGCCCGATATTGCTGGGTGTCAGGCGTCATGGTGGCAACCTGAGCCTGGAAGTCTGGGACCGCGGCCCTGGTATTCCCGAAGACAAGCAGAAAGTGATTTTCGAGGAATTCAAACGCCTGGACAGCCATCAGACCCACGCTGCAAAAGGTCTGGGGCTTGGTCTGGCGATTGCCGACGGCCTGTGTCGAGTGCTCGATCACCCGTTGCAGGTCAAATCATGGCCGGGCAAAGGCAGCATGTTCAGTGTCACCGTTCCTCAGGCTCAACCACTGGCGTTGGTCCCCCACACACCAACCGAACCCAACCGTGTGGTGATGAACGGCATTCAGGTCCTGTGTGTCGACAATGAAGACAGCATTCTGATCGGCATGAACAGCCTGCTGTCACGCTGGGGCTGCCAGGTGTGGACCGCCCGCAATCGTCAGGAGTGCGAAACCCTGCTCAACAACGGCATTCGCCCGGAACTGGCGCTGGTGGACTATCACCTGGACGAAGGTGAAATCGGTACGGAATTGATGGCCTGGCTGCGTACCCGGCTGGGACAACCCGTGCCGGGAGTGCTGATCAGCGCCGACGGTCGCCCGGAGCTGATTGCCCAGGTGCATGCGGCCGGGCTGGATTACCTGCCCAAACCGGTCAAGCCTGCGGCCCTGCGGGCGTTGTTGAGCAGGCATGTGCAACTGAGTTGAATACTCAGGAGTAATGCGTTCAGTCAAGGTCATGAATAACTTTGTGGGAGGCAGCTTGCTGGCGACTTGAGCGTACAGACGCAGAATATCTGCCGGCTTCCAGGCCTCTTCGCCAGCAAGGCTGCCTCTTGTGCCTTAACTGATAGGCATTAGGCTGTAAGCGAATTCATTCGCGAATGAATTGGCTCCTGCACCGCCGATACGGGAACACATCGATCACCTTGCCGGCCCGAATCTCCGCTTGCAGCCCTTTCCAGTACTCGGCGTCGTACAGCTCGCCATGCAGGCTGTCGAACAGGCGGCGCTGTTGCAGGTCGGCAAACAGAAAAGGCGGAAACTCCTCGGGGAATACATCCATCGGGCCAATGGAATACCAAGGCTCGCAGGCCATTTCATCCTCGGGCGTACGCGGCGTCGGAATGCGGCGAAAGTTGGCTTCTGTGAGAAAGCAGATTTCGTCGTAGTCATAGAACACCACACGGCCATGGCGGGTTACGCCAAAGTTCTTGAGCAACATATCGCCGGGAAAAATGTTCGCTGCCGCCAGTTGCTTGATCGCCAGCCCATAATCATCCAGCACCTCGCGCATCTGTTCAGGGCTGGCCTGTTCCAGATAGAGGTTCAATGGAATCATGCGCCGCTCGGTCCAGCAGTGGCGAATCAACACTCTGTCCCCATCCTCCACCTCAACGGTGGAAGGTGCCACCTGCAACAGCTCGGCCAGGCACTCGGGCTCGAACTTGCTCAAGGGAAAGCGAAAATCGGCAAACTCCTGGGTATCCGCCATGCGCCCTACCCGGTCGACGCTTTTCACCAATCGGTACTTGTCGATTACGGTCATGCGATCAACATTCTTGGAGGGCGAAAACCGGTCCTTGATGATCTTGAACACCGTATTGAAACCCGGCAGCGTGAACACGCTCATGACCATGCCCCGTACTCCGGGGGCCATGATGAAACGGTCGTCGCTACTGGCCAGATGATGAATCAGTGCGCGATAGAACTCGGACTTGCCTTGCTTGTAGAAACCGATGGAGGTGTACAGCTCGGCAATGTGCTTGCCGGGCAGAATACCTTTGAGAAACCCTACGAACGCTGCCGGCACCGGTACGTCGACCATGAAATACGAACGGGTGAAGGAAAAGATGATCGACACCTCAGCCTCATCGGTGATCAGTGTATCGATCAGGACCCCGAGACCTTCGCGGTGTACCAATGCAATGACCAGCGGCCATTGTTCCTCGCGGGTGTAGACGCGCCCCACCAGATAGGCGCCCTTGTTGCGATAGAAGACCGATGAAAACAGTTCGACGCACAGCGTTGGGTCCTTGCACACCCAATCGGGCAGGTTTTCCCGCAGTCGGGCCTGTATTCGCTGTAGATCTGCGCCAAGATCCGCATAAGGCACCTCAAAGCGGTAATCGGCAAATATGCTCTCGAACATGGCCGCGATATCACCCAGCGGCCGGTAGCTGCGAATCTGCGCCATATGCTCATGAGCCTGTGCCGCAGGCCGTGTGCTATGGATGAACATGCGCTCGTCACTGATCAGGTCATGACTGAACAGGCCGAAGAAAACCGAGTTGAACCAGGTTTCAGACAGCTCATCGTCCAGTCGCGAATCGATCAGCTCGATATAGACACTTTTGACGTCAGGCCATGCCCTGACGTCCAGAGGCTGGGCACTGGCGATTGCGACAGCCTCCAGGCGCCCGATCACTTCGTTGACTTTCTGCTCATAGAGATTGATCCGCCCTGCCGAAGCGCTCTGGATCAACTGCCATTGCGCACGCTCGAAACGCTCCCGGGCACCGGCGGTTATCTGCCGGAAGTGCTCACGGTAATCATCGAAGCCGTCGAGGATCAGACGGGCAATAGCGATAGCGGACATGGACGAGCCTCACGTCGAGACACTCAAAGCCTAGCCCAGTCACTCAAAAGCCTGACCCTGCCTTGCGTCAATGGCAAAAACCATAGCTGTGTTACACAAGACCATGTCGAGTGCAGCCCGGAACCCATACAGGCTCTGGCACCACTTAACGGGGACATAGCCATAAATCCGCCATCATTTATAAACCTGCGATCCTCGCATCCCGATAACATGATGGCTCGAAGATATTACTCATACCTTCTCCCACTCAAAAAAAACAATCAGGGAGTTTTTACGACACAAGGAGCGGTCAATGTTTATCAGAAACATGCGTATTGGGATCAGAGCCTGTCTCGGCTTTGGATTAGTGGCTGTCTTACTCGCATTTGTAGGAATCTTCTGCCTGGGCAAAATGGCAGAACTGCGCTCAAGTGCAGAAATCATAGAACAGTCCTGGATGCCGGATATCGAGAACATGCACGATGCGGGCGCTGCTATCGCGTCCATTCGTATGGAGTCCCTTCGGCTGATCGCCATGCCGGCACCTGACAGCCAGTTACGCAGCAAGAAAGTCATCAACGACGCCAGAGGCGAACTGTTCACCCGCCTGCAAAGGCAAAAAGCCAAAACCACCGACAGCCAGGAAACCACGTTGCTGGGCGACCTTGAAAGCAGCGCGACACGCTACCTGACACTGGTGGACAAGATCATCGCGCAAATAGACAGTCAGCATTTCGATGACGCCAGGGCGATCCTTACCGACGAACTCACACCTCAGGGCCGCCTACTCGATGCCAGCCTGGAAGCCATGATCGGTTTCAGCCAAAAAGGCGCCGACAATGCTGCCAACGAGGCAGCCGAACTGTATGACTCCACGAAAACCATCGTGTCCCTGATCATTTCCGTCGCCTTGCTGGGGACCGTGTTGCTGGCATGGCTGCTGACCCGCAGCATCGTCAAACCGATCAGCGAAGCATTGGCTGTTGCGCAGACCATCGCCCAAGGCAACCTGCGCGCCTCGATCCAGATTGAAGGCTCGGATGAGCCGGCACAGTTGCTGAAGGCATTGTCGGCCATGCAGACCAACCTGCGCTCGACCATCCAGAGCATCAGCGAGTCGTCATCACAACTGGCCTCGGCAGCCGAAGAGATGAGTTCGGTCATGGAGCAGAGCACACGCGGCCTGCAGGCACAGAATGATGAGATCGAACTGGCGGCCACTGCGGTCAACCAGATGAGCGCTGCGGTGGATGAAGTGGCCAGCAACGCCGTATCGACCTCACAAGCGTCCAAGGCCTCGGATGCCGACAGCCAGCATGGTCATCGTCAGGTTGCCGAAACCATCGAGTCCATCGAAGGGCTGGTCACCGAAGTGCTGGGCGCATCGGAACAGGCACAGGAACTGGCGACACAAGCGCAGGACATCACCAAGGTACTGGAAGTCATCAGGGGCATCGCCGACCAGACCAACCTGCTGGCACTCAACGCAGCCATCGAAGCCGCACGAGCCGGTGAAGCCGGTCGGGGGTTTGCAGTAGTCGCCGATGAGGTGCGCTCGCTGGCCAAACGCACGCAGGACTCGACGCAGGAAATCGAGCAGATGATCAGCAGCATTCAGAACGGCACCCATCAGACAGTCGGTGCCATGCAGAACAGCGCACAACAGGCCGGACAAACCCTCAAGCGTGCCAGCAGCGCAGGTCAGGCCCTTGAGAAGATCACGGCGGCCATTTCTGAAATCAACCAGCGCAATCTGGTGATCGCCAGCGCTGCTGAACAGCAGTCGCTGGTAGCGCGGGAAGTGGATCGCAGCCTGGTGAGCATTCGTGACCTGTCTACACAAACCGCCGCAGGAGCGACCCAGACCTCGGCAGCCAGCCATGAACTGTCACGCCTGGCCATTGGCCTGAATGGCTTGGTAGCGCGCTTCGCGTTGTAACAGGCAACCCCGGTAGGAGCGAATTCATTCGCGACCCGTCTCGCGAATGAATTCTCCTACCGATAAGGCATTCGGCTTATCCGAACAGCCATTTCCATAGCAAGACTGCCACCACCACAGCCAGCACCGGGCGCATGACGCGGTAGGCCTTGGGGTTCTGGCGTTTGAACTGTTTGACCTTGCCGCTGAAGCTGTCGCTGAAACGCTTGCTGAAGGCATAAGCCCGGTTGATGCCGCCTACGCGCTCGTCATCCAGGTTCTGCGGCGCGGTGGCGCGGCCAAGGAAGGCGCTGACACTGCGGTTGATACGGGTCATGAAGCCATTGGTCAGCGGGCGCTCCACGTCACAGAACAGGATCACGCGCGTGGTCTGTGTTTCGTTCTTGACCCAGTGTACGTAGGTTTCATCGAACATCACGTCTTCACCGTCGCGCCAGGAATACTCCTGGCCATCGACGAAAATCCGGCAGGCATCGGAGTTGGGCGTGGACAGGCCCAGGTGATAACGCAATGAGCCGGCAAACGGATCACGATGCGGATTGAGATGACTGTCGCCCGGCAGCAGCGCAAACATTGCGCCTTTGACATTCGGAATGCTGTTGACCAGGGCCACGGTTTTCGGACAAAGGGTTTCGGCAGACGGCAGCGCCTTGTCGTACCACTTCAAATAGAAACGCTTCCAGCCTTTCTTGAAGAACGAACCGAAACCGGCGTCGTTGTTCTTCTCGGCCGCCCGGATATAGCCCTCATCGAACAGATGCATGGCTTCATCGCGAATGGTCTCCCAGTTGTCCTTGAGGATATCGAGCTCAGGAAACTTGCTGCGGTCCAGATACGGCTTGGACGGCACGCGGGAAAACAGGTACATCAAGGTGTTATAAGGAGCAAAAAGCGCCGAATGGTTCACGAACTGACGCAACAGAGGCAATCGCGCCTTGCCACGTAAATGCACATACAGCGTGCTGCACAGAAACAGCATCAGGATCGATGCCTTGGCAGCAAATGAAAGGGTCATGAAACTCTCCTAGTAACGGACAGGTAGCTGAACTGCCGTCATGTCAGGGGGCGCTCAGTAGCCGGGCATCATAAACACTTGTCGACTCAGTACAAAGTCGACAAGGCAAAGATACGTTTACTGTTGCAATTCCTGCTCGGTGAACAGATCGCTGAACAGCATGCTCGACAGATAACGCTCGCCGGAGTCTGGCAGAATCACGACGATCGTCTTGCCCTGCATCTCGGGCTTTTCCGCCAGACGCACCGCAGCCGCCATCGCCGCACCGCAGGAAATGCCGCACAGAATGCCCTCTTCCTGCATCAGCCGCCGCGCCATGGCCTTGGCTTCCTCATCGCTGACCCGCTCGACCCGATCAATGAGCGACAGGTCCAGGTTGCCGGGAATGAAACCGGCGCCAATACCCTGAATCTTGTGCGGGCTGGGCTTGATCTCTTCGCCAGCCAGCGCCTGGGTGATGATCGGCGATACATCCGGCTCGACCGCGACAGACTGGATAGGCTTGCCCTGAGTGTTCTTGATGTAACGGGAAATACCGGTGATCGTACCGCCCGTCCCCACGCCTGCCACCAGCACATCAATGGCGCCTTCGGTGTCTTCCCAGATTTCAGGACCGGTGGTCTTTTCATGGATTGCCGGGTTGGCCGGGTTATCGAACTGCGCCGGCATGAAGTATTTCTCGGGATCGCTGGCCAGAAGCTCTTCGGCCTTGGCGATAGCCCCTTTCATGCCCTTGGCCGGCTCGGTCAGCACCAGTTCTGCTCCAAGCGCCTTGAGCACCTTGCGGCGCTCGATGCTCATGGATGCCGGCATGGTCAGCGTCAGTTTGTAGCCACGGGCAGCGGCAACGAACGCCAGGCCGATCCCGGTATTGCCCGATGTGGGCTCAATGATGGTCATGCCGGGCTTGAGCTTACCGCTGCTTTCAGCGTCCCAGATCATGTTGGCGCCAATCCGACACTTCACCGAATAGCCCGGATTGCGCCCTTCGATCTTGGCCAGAATCGTTACACCCCGCGGCGCGATACGGTTGATCTGCACCAGGGGCGTATTACCGATTGAATGGGCGTTATCAGCATAAATACGGCTCATGATCGTGTCCTTGTACGCATGCGTTAAAAACTCAAAGCCTATGCTTACCGCCAGTGCGCGTCCAGTTACACCGAACGGATGCAAGCCTTGGGAGTCAACCATTCAACAAATCCAGAGGCTCAGGCCATGAAACCTCGCTACCGCTGGCTGCTATGGATACTGGCCACTGCTGTCGTATTGCTGGTCGTCATCAATGCCGCCCTGCCCTATATGGTGCGTAACTACCTCAATGAAAAACTTGCGGACATGGGCGATTACCGTGGCCAGATCGCCGATGTAGACATCGCCCTGTGGCGCGGAGCCTACAAGATCAACGGGCTGAATATCGTCAAGGTGGATGGCAAAGTCCCGGTTCCGTTCGTCAAGGTGCCGGTCATCGACCTCGCAGTGAGCTGGCATGCCCTCTGGTATAACCATGCGGTGGTGGCCAGGATGGTGTTCATCGAACCGGAGCTGAACTTTGTCGACGGCGGTAATGACAAGCAGGCTTCGCAGACAGGTCAGGGCACGGACTGGCGCACGCAACTGAATAAACTGCTCCCCATCACACTCGATGAGGTCCGCATCGAGAGTGCCCGCATCACCTTCAACAACTTCACTTCCAGCCCCAAGGTCAAGATCGAGGCCGACAGGATCAATGCCAGCCTCTATAACCTGACCAACGTGGTCGATGTCGAGGGCAAGCGCGACGCACGTTTTGAAGGCAAGGGCCGGTTGCTGGGCAGTGCCGCCGTAGAAGCCACCGCCACCTTCGATCCGCTGAGCGACTTTCAGGATTTCGATTTTCGTCTGCGCGCTACAGGCATCCATCTGCGGCGGCTCAATGACTTTGCATCGGCCTACGGCAAGTTCGACTTCAACGCAGGCAATGGCGACCTTGTGATCGAGGCCCAGGCCACCAACGGCCAGCTCAGTGGCTATATCAAGCCGCTGCTGCGCAATGTCGATGTCTTCAACTGGCAACAGGATGTGGAGAACCAGAACAAGGGGTTCTTTCGTTCGATCTGGGAAGCGCTGGTGGGTGGCGGCACAACCGCTCTGAAAAACCAGCGACAGAATCAGTTCGCCACCCGGGTCGACCTCAGTGGCAGTGTGCGCCAGCAGGACATCAGTGGCTTCCAGGCCTTTATACAGGTGCTGCGCAATGCCTTTGTCCAGGCCTTCAACACACGCTACGAGAGCAATGAAGGCTCCTGAGCCCGCCCCGACCCTGTGAGCACAATCCTTCATTCAATGACTGAATGAGGCATCTGCGTTCACAGTCGGCGATCCTGCGCGCTATAGTCGTCACATTCCTTGCACCCATTGAGCCGCGCCA
Organism: Pseudomonas serbiensis; assembly: GCF_030580745.1. NCBI lineage: Bacteria > Pseudomonadati > Pseudomonadota > Gammaproteobacteria > Pseudomonadales > Pseudomonadaceae > Pseudomonas > Pseudomonas serbiensis. Next base: position 209,859 of record NZ_JAUQOO010000004.1, on the reverse strand, counting down.
GCCAGAGGCTGCGCGTCACGTTAGAGGATTCACCGATGAAGTTCGAAGGTACTCACGCATACGTCGCCACCGACGACCTCAAGCTTGCAGTCAACGCTGCCATCACTCTGGAGCGACCGCTGCTGGTCAAGGGTGAACCCGGTACGGGCAAGACCATGCTGGCCGAACAACTGGCCGAGTCCTTCGGTGCCCGGCTGATTACCTGGCACATCAAATCCACCACCAAAGCCCATCAGGGCCTGTACGAATACGATGCGGTCAGCCGTCTGCGGGATTCACAACTGGGTGTCGACAAGGTTCACGACGTACGCAATTACCTGAAGAAGGGCAAGCTCTGGGAAGCCTTCGAGTCCGAGGAGCGGGTGATCCTGCTGATCGACGAAATCGACAAGGCCGATATCGAATTCCCCAACGACCTGCTGCAAGAACTCGACAAGATGGAGTTCTACGTTTACGAGATCGACGAAACCATCAAGGCCAGAAAACGCCCGATCATCATCATTACCTCCAACAACGAGAAAGAACTGCCGGATGCGTTCCTGCGCCGCTGTTTCTTCCACTACATCGCCTTTCCGGATCGCGCCACCCTGCAAAAGATCGTCGATGTGCATTACCCCGACATCAAGAAGGATCTGGTCAGCGAAGCGCTGGATGTATTTTTCGATGTTCGCAAAGTGCCGGGCCTGAAGAAAAAACCTTCGACCTCAGAGCTGGTGGACTGGCTGAAGCTGCTGATGGCCGACAATATCGGCGAGGCAGTGCTGCGTGAACGCGACCCGACCAAGGCAATCCCGCCGCTGGCTGGCGCACTGGTCAAGAACGAGCAGGACGTGCAGTTGCTGGAGCGCCTGGCATTCATGAGCCGTCGCGGTAATCGCTGACCGTCTTTATCCACCCTGCCACGAAAAAGGGCGACAGCCATGCTGCTCAACCTGTTCAACGAAATGCGTGCGGCAAAAGTGCCGGTGTCATTGCGTGAATTGCTGGACCTGATCAACGCGCTGAAACAACGGGTCGTCTTCGCCGATATCGATGAGTTCTACTTTCTGGCGCGTACCATCCTGGTCAAGGACGAACGCCATTTCGACAAGTTCGACCGGGCGTTCGGCGCCTATTTCAACGGACTGGAAAACCTCGACGATCACTTGCAGGCCCTGATCCCGGAGGACTGGCTGCGCAAGGAATTCGAGCGTTCACTGACTGAGGAAGAGCGCGCCCAGATCCAGTCTCTGGGCGGTCTGGACAAGCTGATCGAAGAGTTCAAGAAGCGCCTGGAAGAGCAAAAGGAACGCCACGCCGGGGGCAATAAATGGATCGGCACCGGCGGAACCAGCCCGTTCGGCTCGGGAGGCTATAACCCCGAAGGCATCCGCGTCGGTGAGGCCGGTGAGCGCAGAGGCAAGGCGGTCAAGGTCTGGGATCAGCGCGAGTACAAGAACCTCGACGATCAGGTGGAACTGGGCACACGCAACATCAAGGTCGCCTTGCGCCGCCTGCGCAAGTTCGCCCGTCAGGGCGCTGCCGATGAGCTGGATATCGACGGCACCATCGACCATACCGCTCGCGATGCAGGACTTTTGAATATCCAGATGCGCCCTGAACGGCGCAATACCATCAAGCTGCTGCTGTTATTCGATATCGGCGGCTCGATGGATGCCCATGTGAAAGTCTGCGAAGAACTGTTCTCGGCCTGTAAAACCGAGTTCAAGCACATGGAATATTTCTACTTTCATAATTTCATTTATGAATCGGTCTGGAAGAACAACCTGCGCCGTGGCTCGGAACGCACCTCAACCCAGGACCTGCTGCACAAGTACGGCGCCGACTACAAAGTGATCTTCATCGGCGATGCCGCCATGGCGCCCTATGAAATCACCCAGCCGGGTGGCAGTGTCGAACACTGGAACGAAGAGGCAGGCTATGTGTGGATGCAGCGCTTCATGGCCAAATTCAAGAAGATCGTCTGGATCAATCCCTATCCCAGAAATGCCTGGGACTACACATCTTCCACTCACATCATCCGTGATCTGATCGAAGACCAGATGTATCCCCTGACCTTGCGCGGCCTGGAAGAAAGCATGCGCTACCTGGCCAAATAAACCCTCTTTGCCTTTCGTCAAAGCCAGTCATCGACTGGCTTGTCGAAGGCGACCAATAACAGCGCCCTTTCAGCCTGCCAGACTAGCCTTGTCAATGCGGCACCCACCAGCAGTCATCACAACCACTCAGTTGTATCCCTGACTACTCCTTCGGCTAAAACGCCGTCGTCGAGACTTCGTGGGTTCCCCATGACCACTACACTGGGCATCATGCAGCCCTATTTCTTTCCCTACCTCGGTTACTTTCAACTTATCGCCTCGGTCGAACAGGGAATCCTCTTCGATATCGTCAAATACAAACGCAAGAGCTGGATGAATCGAAATCGAATGCTGGATGCCAAGGGTGGCTGGCAATACATAACCGTCCCCGTGAAAACCAGCGACGGCATGTTGATCAAGGACACAATGGTCATCGATCACGCCAGCACATTGAAACGCATCCGCGGTCAGCTTGAGCACTACCATGGCAAGGCCCCCTTCTTTCAACAGACCTTGCAACTGATTGACCTGACATTGAACCCCGCCCGCTCAAACAGCATTGGCGACCTGAATGCCTTATCCATGAAAGTCGTATGCGACTACCTCGGCATGGAGTTCAACTGGACACCCTGTTCAGAAATGCAACTGGAGTTGCCCGCCATTGAACATCCCGGCCAATGGGCACTGGAAATCAGCAGCCTGCTGGGCGCCCGACGCTACATCAACGCTCCCGGCGGACGCGAAATATTCATCCCCCGTGAATGGCACGAGCGGGAAATAGAACTGCGATTCCTGCAGCCCTCGGTACTGAGATACCCAACCGGCCCCTACACCTTCGTAGAGAATCTCTCCATCCTGGATGTACTGATGTGGAACGAGCCAGGGGCTATCACGGAGTACATAAGGTACAACACGGAGTGTGTGGTTTAAGAGCAGGCATCATGTTTATTTATAAACACCTTGTTGACAACGGTTCTTACCAGTGATTACGTCCTGACGATCAGTTGATAAACAACTGTCTGTCAGACGCCCTCAGTGCTTCTGTCTTAATTATTTTTGATATTTACAGCCTTACAGGCTGGGGACTTCGACGCCTCGACAATAGCGGCTGTGCGATATAAGGAATTTGTAAAATGGATATTTTCAAGAAAAAGGCCTTGATCATGGCACTGGTTTTTTCGGGGTTTAATATGAACCCGGCAAATGCCATGACAGATTCAAGCACGCCTGCAACCGCGCAAGTTATTGAGTTACCGGACAAACTCAATACGATCATTGATAGCCTCGCCAATGACGCTGACGTCAAGCATTACTCATTCACGGCAATTCGAGGACAAAGGGTACTGATCAACCAGATCGACCCGGAAAACTCGCCCTGGCTGCTCGAATATAAGGAAAGTGACACATGGAAAACCAAACATGGCGATGACGCTTATGCAACGCCAAATATGAATCCCGGGCAACAAGTCCAGCTAAGGGTGTCGAAAAAATCGCACCGTAACATTAAAAAAGATGAGCGCTACAAAATACTGTTCGGCTCGGCACCTCGCCTTGCCGACACAGAGGTGACCGGTGATGTCGAGCACTTCAATACACAATTTGGCAAACACAGGGCCTATCGAGTCTTGAACTGGCAAACGCGGGTTGTCGATTATAAGGGGCACCCACTTGAGGGAGTGCGGCTCACGCTTGAGCTAAATATAAATCAAGACCCAAATTCAAAACATAAATTATCTCAAGGCATCAGTAACAAGAGCGGCTTTTTCAGAACATCGCTCTCACTACCCGAATGTCAGGGGAGAGATAGAACCGAACCTTTCTGGCTATGGCAATACGGCTTCAGGACAAAATGGCAGTTGACCTATAACACAGGCTACTGGTTCGCTTACCCCGACAGCCATGAAGATGGCGGTGCAGGCAGTAAAACCGGGATCAAGACTCCGTTCGTACATATCTGCACCCAAAAAATAATCCGCTGAGAGTGATTGGCTTAACCGCTAACGGGTCTGTAGCCCGTTAGCCTTAAATCAGCTCTCTATTTCCTCTGGCACAAGATATCGCGCGTAAGGTGCATCCCACCCCTCCACCGTAAAATCCACCAGACTGAAAACCATCCGAACATATTGGCGAGCCATTTCCCTAAGGTCTTCGTCTTCATTCAATAGTTTTGTAAAAACACTGTCCACTTCTTCATGGGGCTTTCCAGATACAGAAGCCGGCTTGAATTCTCCCTTTTCATTTATCGAAAAGTTCAAGTCCTGTTCGTTAAAAGCTACCCCCGAAGCTTTTAGCTTTTCCTTGACTCCCTCAACAGCATCATTGATGTTCTTCGATAGCGACTCAGCCGCATAGACCCTGGCGTTAATTTTTGCTTGCTCATAGCTATCTCTAAGGGTCCAGCACTTGAAATAAGTACCCCCCGTATCCGAGACCCTGTTGCTGCTGACCATACTTGACTCATGGTAAATTGCAGCCGGTGGTGGACTATTGAATTCCTCCTGGCAAGCCGCCTCTGTTATTTCATCCAGCGTGCCGTCCTGCCTGGCTTTATCGTAGGCAATTTTCAATGCTTCCCTGTAGCTAAGGTGCTGCTCGACGGTCAAAGTAATATTCATGGGCATGGCCTCTTCTTGCTGTTGTCATCCCTGTCTATGACGGCTGACAACAGAAAAATCCGACCTGACTTCAAAGCATGAAAAGTCTGAGCACGTTGAGTGAAATGAACTACAAGCCCGCATAAAAAACCGGCTGTTCAACTTAACCTGGGGAACACACTCAACTGACTGGCATTACACAGTAGGAGCGACCGGGGTGATGCCGATCAACGCCACTCCCTGTTCAACTTTGGCTTGCGCCGGCCACCCGTCACCACCCAGCCCAACAGCAGGAAGAAACTTTCGATCAGCAGCGCCAGCAGCAATGCCGAGATGATGCCCCAGGCAATGACTTCAGGCGCCAGCAGCACTTGCCAGGTGTAGCCATTGAAGGTTTCGCGGCGGATATCGGCATCCGCGGAGGTTGCTACATACAAGGCTCTGGAATACCACGCGCCCTGCAAGCCTAGCCATTGGCGCTCAAGCGTGTGAGTGCGGGTCAACAATGTGCTGATAGTGTCGGCATCGCTGCGAAACACAGGGTCTTCGCTGTTGCGATAGTGCTGGATCAACGCCTGAATATCGCCCTTGAAGAACTGCTGCGCGGTCGCGTTGTAACCCTTGATGGCTTGTTGAGCCTCGATCAGATGCGCTTCGACTCGCTTGCTGTAGTCACTGATGAAACCCGGAACCTGAACCCCTACCAGCAGGCCAGTCGTGAACAAGACCAATCGCAGATAACTTCGCAGCATTTAGATCCCTCTTGTTGGTTAGGCAAGCTTCATACCGGAGTATCGGTTGAACCCTGGGTCACGCATTCGCCTTTGCGCCACAAGCTCCACTGGCCCGGCTCATAGCGATTCCAGGTTTCGTTCTCGGTCAACGGCTCGGTGGCAATGACAGTGACCACGTCATGGGGCGTGGTTTCTGCCTGAAAGTCGACGATCATGTCGACATCCTTCAAGCGGGCCGGACCAAAGGGCGCACGACGGGTAATCTGTACCAGTTTGGTGCTGCAGAAACAAAACAACCAGTCGCCATCACTGAGCAGGCAGTTGAACACGCCTTTGCCACGGTATTCGGAACACGCCTGAATCAGGGACGGCAGTATCTGTTCGATTTCCACCGGCTCCGGGAAAGCTTCGCGAACCCGGTTGAGCAGATCGCAGAACGCCGCTTCACTGTCGGTATCGCCCACAGGACGATAAAAGGTAGCACGCGGGCTGAAATCGGCCAGTTGGCCGTTATGGGCAAAGCACCAGTTGCGTCCCCAAAGCTCGCGTACGAAGGGATGGGTGTTGGAGAGGCAGACCTTGCCGACATTGGCCTGACGGATATGGCCAATGACCACTTCGCTCTTGATGGGGTAACGCTGTACCAACTGGGCGACTTCCGATTCGCTGCTGGCCGCCGGGTCCTGAAACAGGCGCAGGCCGCGTCCTTCATAGAAAGCGATCCCCCAGCCATCGCGATGCGGACCGGTGCGCCCGCCCCTCTGCATCAGCCCGGTAAAGCTGAAAACGATATCGGTCGGGACATTGGCGCTCATGCCCAGTAGTTCACACATGCTCAGGTTCTCGCTTCAATACGTGCTGCACGCTTGCCAACGAAGCGGGTTCTTACAAACGAGGTTCGACTCGCCCACGACTCACGGTGCTGGCTGGCGCTGCCGGCCGACGACCGTAGCGGTCGTCACTGGCAAAGGGCTCGTCATCGGCTTCTTCAGGCTCAGCCACCGGTTGTCTTGACTCACGGGCCTTGCGGTTTTTCTCGACAGGCCAGCGCACCAGTACGAAGACCAGATAGGCAACGAAGGCAAACATGCCATAGGTGGACAGATCGATGAGCGCGCTCCAGACGTTGCTGCCGACCTTGAACAGCAGGTCCAGCGCAGTAACGGCCACGGCAGGCGCGAATAATTCCTTGGCAGGATCGACGATGGTCGGCGTGAACAGCAGCACTGCGCCAATCACCCGCAGCGGCTCTTTCAGGTAGCGCCACATCCAGCGGGTCATCAGAAACCACACCAGCAGGCAGCCCAATGCTGCGAATGCATAGAGGCCCCAGGCGATCAGATAGTCGTTCTCGGTCATGACGTCCGTGGTAAGGCAAGTAAATAGGCGCTTATGATAACGACTTTTCACTGGCCCGGCTCGCCCGGCTTCAGTAATAGGTGCGCCATACTTGCAGCCACCGATACTTCAATGACCCGATGCCTTTAAAGAGAGCCCCGCATGTCCTTCTCGAATGCCACCTCCAGCGCCCCGATCGCTCGCAAGGCCGACGGCTCCGATCCCTATGCATGGCTACAGAATCGCGACAGCGATGAGGTGCTCGATTACCTCAAGGCGGAAAACGACTATCAGGAACAGCAACTGGCCGATCAGGCACAGTTGCGAGAAACCCTGTTCCAGGAAATCAAGGCCCGTATTCTTGAGACCGACCTGTCGCTGCCCTCCCCTTGGGGCCCCTACCTGTATTACACCCGCACCACCGAGGGCGATGAATATGCCCGGCACTATCGCTGCCCTCGCCCGGCAGACGACTCGAACACGGTGGATGAAAGCCATGAAGAGCTGTTGCTGGACCCCAACGTGCTGGCCAATGGCGGCTTTTTCTCCCTGGGCGCTTTCAGCATCAGCCCTGACCATCAGCGTCTGGCCTACAGCCTGGATACCACCGGCGAAGAGGTTTATCAGCTTTACGTCAAGGAACTGGGCACAGGCGAAGTCAGCAGCCTGCCGTTCGAGGATTGCGACGGCAGCATGACCTGGGCCAACGACAGCCAGACACTGTTCTTCGGTGAACTGGACGACACCCATCGTCCGCACAAACTCTATCGCCATCGCCTGGGCAACGACTCGGCCGACCTGGTGTTCAACGAACCGGACGGCCGCTTCTTCCTGCACTGTTTTCGCAGCAGTTCCGAGCGCCAACTGATTTTACTGCTCAACAGCAAGACCACCAGCGAAGCCTGGGTGCTTGATGCCGAGCATCCCGAGCAGGCCTTTGTGTGCATGGCCGAGCGGGTAGAAGGCCATGAATACTTTCCGGACCATGGCCAGCTCGATGGCGTCTGGAGCTGGTTTATCCGCAGTAATCAGAGCGGTATCAACTTCGCGCTGTATCAAGCCGCAGAAAAAGCCACGGGAGTGCCTACTCGCAATGAATGGCAAACCCTGGTCCCGCACAACGATTCAGTGATGCTTGAAGGTGTGAGCCTCAATGCCAAAAGCCTCACGTTGAGCCTGCGCGAAGGCGGTTTGCCGATCATTGAGGTTCGCCCACAAGGCCTGCCGGTCTATCGCGTGCAATTGCCTGATGCGGCCTACAGCCTGTATGTGCAGGACTCACTGGAATTCGACAGCAACAGCATTCGCTTGCGTTACCAGTCCCTCAATCGCCCCCCGCAGGTTCGCCAATTGACGCTGGCCACCGGCGAACAGTTGGTGCTCAAGGAAACGCCGGTGCTCGGTGAGTTCGATGCCGATGCCTACGTCAGCCAGCGTCTCTGGGCAACCGCCAGCGATGGCACGCAAGTACCCATCAGCCTGGTGGTCAAACGCGAGTTGCTGGGCCAGGCGACGCCGCTTTACCTGTATGGCTACGGCGCCTATGGCGAAAGCCTGGACCCATGGTTCTCCCACGCTCGCCTGAGCCTGCTGGACCGTGGCGTGGCGTTTGCCATTGCCCATGTCCGCGGTGGCGGCGAACTGGGTGAAGCCTGGTATCGCAATGGAAAACAGGAGCACAAGCAGAACACCTTCGGCGATTTCATTGCCTGCGCCGAACACCTGATCGATCAGGGCCTGACCCGTGCCGATCAATTGGTCATCAGTGGCGGCAGCGCCGGGGGCCTGCTGATAGGCGCCGTGCTCAACCAGCGCCCCGAGCTGTTCAAGGCAGCTATTGCCGAAGTGCCGTTCGTGGACGTGCTCAACACCATGCTCGACCCTGAGCTGCCGCTGACCGTTACCGAGTACGACGAATGGGGTAACCCGCAGGAGCCAGATGTTCATGCGCGCATCAAGGCTTATGCGCCTTACGAGAACGTCACGGCTCAAACCTACCCCGCCACACTGGTAATTGCGGGTTACAACGACAGCCGCGTGCAGTATTGGGAAGCCGCCAAATGGGTCGCAAAGCTGCGTGATACCAAGACTGACGACAACTTGCTTCTGCTCAAAACCGAACTGGGTGCCGGTCATGGCGGCATGAGCGGTCGTTATCAGGGGCTGCGCGATGTAGCGCTGGAATATGGCTTTATCTTCAAGGTTTTGCAGCTGGACTGAACTTGGCTGTAAAAGTCTGTCTTAGTAGCATCGGGGAGCACGGACCTGCTCCCCTCTTACTTGCACAAGATCGAACCATGTCAGAACAACTGTCACACCTGAACAATGCCATACGCGACATGCTGCTGGACTGCGGCCTGTTCGACACCCTGCTGCCCGCCGATTACCTGACCGTAGCGGGTTATTTCAGCATCAGTGATATCCCGCAAGGCCAGAGCATTTTCAACGAGGGCGATGCCGGAACCTTCATGTGTATCATCGACCGCGGCACGGTTTCGGTACAGAAACTCAACCCCGAAGGCCAACAGGTGGAAATCGCCACGCTGCGTCGGGGTCGGGCATTTGGCGAGATGGCGGTGCTCGATGGCGAACGCCGTTCGGCCAGTTGCATCGCTGCATCGGATTGCCAGTTGCTGAACCTGGGCCGGGACTCGCTGGACAAGATGCTCGACGAAGCGCCGAAAATCGCGGCGAAGATCATTCGTGCCCTGGCCATTTCCCTGTCCAAACGCCTGCGTATGGTCGACGGCCAACTGCTTTCCCAACAGGTGTGAGTTTCGTCATCTGGCGCTAAACTTGTGCGCATTCCCGCTATCAATGCGCACACGACACAGGTGACACCATGAGCACGGCCAACCCTCCTTCCAACACGTCCAAGCTGGACCGTATCCTGGCCGACGCTCAGCGCGACCGTGAAATGGGTTATCGCGACAAGGCCTTGCGCATGTACCCTCATGTCTGCGGCCGTTGCGCACGCGAATTCGCGGGCAAGCGTCTGAGCGAACTGACCGTTCACCATCGCGACCACAACCACGACAACAATCCTCAGGACGGCTCCAACTGGGAATTGCTGTGCCTGTACTGCCATGACAACGAGCACTCGCGCTACACCGACCAGCAGTATTTCTCCGACAGTTCCCTCAGCACCCCGAAAACCGCCAAGGCGACCCATAACCCGTTCGCGGCGCTGGCCGGGCTGATGAAAAAGGAATAACGCCCGATTCGCGGGGCGGGGTTTGCAACCTGACTGAAATGTAATCACCCGCCCTGCCCCGTTATGGCATCGTCCCGTCAGACAAGCACGCAACTGACTGGATACAACCTCTGCATGCACTCCAAGACATCAAGACGAACCTTTGTGAAGGGGCTGACTGCCGGCAGTCTGCTGGGCGGTATGGGGCTTTGGCAAAGCCCTGTCTGGGCCATCAACGGCGCGGATGAACCCAAGGTGCTGGCGGGGACCGAGTTCGATCTTTTCATCGGCGAAATCCAGGCCAATATCACCGGCACACCAAAAACGGCCATGGCCATCAACGGCGGCATCCCCGGCCCACTGCTGCGCTGGCGTGAAGGCGACACCGTGACGCTGCGGGTGAAAAACCGGCTCAAGGAAAACACTTCCATTCACTGGCACGGCATCCTGCTGCCCGCCAACATGGACGGCGTTCCGGGCCTCAGTTTTCAAGGCATCGAGCCTGATGGCATGTATGTCTATCGCTTCAAGGTCCGGCAGAATGGCACTTACTGGTATCACAGCCATTCGGGCTTTCAGGAGCAATCGGGGGTGTATGGCCCGCTGGTGATCGATGCCAGAGAGCCTGAGCCTTTCCAGTACGAACGCGACTACGTGGTAATGCTCACGGACTGGACGGATGACGATCCGGTCAAGCTGATGAAGAACCTGAAGAAACAGTCGGACTACTACAACTACAACAAACGCACGGTGGGTGATTTCATCCACGATGTCAGCGAAAAAGGCTGGGGCGAGGCGGTTGCCGATCGCACGATGTGGGCCGGGATGAAGATGAACCCGACCGACCTGGCCGACGTCAGCGCTGCGACCTACACCTACCTCATGAACGGCAAGGCACCGGACAGGAACTGGACAGGCGTATTCAAAGCGGGCGAACGGATTCGGCTGCGCTTTATCAACGGCTCGTCCATGACCTACTTCGACGTGCGGATTCCCGGCCTGAAAATGACCGTGGTCGCTGCCGATGGCCTGCACGTCAAGCCGGTCAATGTGGATGAGTTGCGCATCGCCGTTGCCGAGACCTTCGATGTCATCGTCGAACCGACCGAAGAGGCTTACACCCTGTTCGCCCAGTCCATGGACCGCAGCGGCTTTGCCCGAGGCACGCTCACTCTAAAAGCCGGTGCAACGGCACCTGTGCCGCCTCTCGACCCGCGCCCGCTGCTGAGCATGGACGATATGGGAATGGATCATGGCGGCATGGATCACGCAAAGATGGCCGCGATGGATCACAGCAACATGGCAGGCATGAATCACCATGACATGTCAGGCATGGGCAACATGCAGTCCCACCCGGAAACGGAGAAGAACAATCCGCTGGTGGACATGCAGGCCATGAAAACCACTCCAAAGCTGGACGACCCAGGCATCGGCCTGAGAAACAACGGCCGCAGGGTCCTGACCTATGGGGATCTGCGCAGCACCTTCGAGGACCCGGACGGGCGCGAGCCTGGACGCACCATCGAACTGCACCTCACCGGTCACATGGAGAAGTTCGCCTGGTCTTTCAATGGCGTGAAGTTCTCGGATGCCGAGCCACTGAAGCTCAAATATGGCGAGCGCATCAGGGTCGTGCTGGTCAACGACACCATGATGACTCACCCCATTCACCTGCATGGCATGTGGAGCGATCTCGAAGACGAGAACGGGCAGTTCATGGTCCGCAAACACACCATCGACATGCCGCCCGGCTCAAGACGCAGTTATCGCGTCACCGCCGACGCCCTTGGGCGCTGGGCCTATCACTGCCATCTGCTGTACCACATGGAAATGGGCATGTTCCGTGAAGTGCGTGTGGAAGAATGAGAACCTCATGATGAACAGAATCTTTCACCCTTCGCGCCTGTCCGGCCTGCTTGTGGCGCTGGCTCCCTTGATGGCAACGCCTGCTCTGGCTTCCGACATGAGCGGCATGGATCATGGCAGCCACGCCATGCACCATGACCACGCGCAGCCCGTGCAATCCACCTCAGACCAGAGCCGTACGCCAATCCCCGAACTGACGGATGAAGACAGAGCGGCCGTTTACACCAGCCATACGGGCCATATGGTCCACGATGCCGCCATCAACACCTTCGTCCTGGCCGACAAACTGGAATGGCAGGACGCAGACAAAGGCAGCACCCTGGCCTGGGATGTCAAAGGCTGGGTCGGCGGTGATATCGATCGTCTGTGGATACGCTCCGAAGGCGAGCGCACCAATGGCAAGACAGAAGATGCCGAAATCCAGGCGTTGTGGGGTCATGCGATCAGCCCATGGTGGGATCTGGTCGCGGGTGCCAGGCAGGACTTCAAGCCCGGCGATCCACAGACCTGGGCCGCATTCGGCATTCAGGGCATGGCACTTTCCAGCTTCGAGGCCCAAGCCACAGCCTTCATCGGCGAAGCTGGCCAGAGCGCCGCACGCCTTGAGGGCGATTACGACCTGCTGCTGACCAACCGGCTCATTCTGCAGCCCACGGCCGAACTCAACGTCTACGGCAAGAACGATCCACAAAGAGGCATTGGTTCTGGCCTGGCCAACACCGAAGTCGGCCTGCGGCTGCGCTACGAAATCCGCCGGGAATTCGCGCCTTATATTGGCCTGAGCTGGAACCGGACTTACGGCAAGACGGCTGATTATGCTCGTGAGGAAGGCGAAGACCGTAGCGAAGCGAAGTTGGTGATGGGTATCAGGATGTGGTTCTAGCGCTTTTACGTTCTGCCGTATACTTGCGCGTTTTACCCAGAGCATCCTCCAAGTGGCAAATAAACGGTACGCCTGCATCGGTCTTTACAACCCGAAATCTCCGGAAAACGTCGGCTCGGTGATGCGGGCGGCGGGTTGTTATGGCGTGGCTTCGGTCTTCTACACTGGCAAACGCTATGAGCGCGCGCGGGACTTCATCACCGACACCAAGAAGATTCATCAGGATATCCCGCTGATCGGCATCGAAGACCTCAAGAGCATTCTGCCGCTGGGCTGCATTCCGGTCGCGGTGGAACTGGTGGACGGCGCGCGCGCCCTGCCCGAATACACTCACCCGGATCGTGCCCTGTATATCTTCGGCCCGGAAGACGGCTCGCTGGATCAGGAAATCCGCGACTGGTGCGAAGACGTGGTCTACATCCCGACCGAGGGCTGCATGAACCTGGCGGCGACCGTCAACGTCGTGCTCTATGACCGCATGGCCAAGGGCGTGAACACCCGTTCCGGTCCACAATTCGGCCGGGAAAAGCTCGACCGCTGATGAAAATGCAGTGAACAGTTTCATCGATGGGCAGTCAGTTTCGTTGAAGCCGACTTATCACATCATGGAGAAGCATCATGAGCGACACCCCGATCATCGATAGAATCGACACCCCGCGGCTGCACAACCATCCACAGCAGAACGTCCAGGGCTGGGAGCGTGTAGGCTCTCTGGCGGGCGGTGTGACACTGATGGGCAAGGGACTTCGCCGTGGCGGCATCCTGGGCCTTGTGCAACTGGCCATCGGCGGTGCCGTGCTGGCACGCGGCATCACAGGACACTGCTCGGCCAAAAGCCTGATCGAAAAAAGCCGCAGCAACCTGCACAGTGCGCGCTCGGATATCGAACGCGCGGGAGCTGAGTTGAGACAACTCAAGGACAATGCAGAGCGGGCCGCCAGAAGCACGGTCATCAACGGCATCGATGCCTTGAAAGATCCGAAAACCGACGTCTGAACCCCTTAGCCGGCGCGGAAAATCAGATAGTCCTCCCAGTCTTCCTCGGGCACGCTGTTCTCACTGAGCATGCGGCCCGACTGGGAGATGCGCTCGTGATGCACAGCTTCGCGATCACCGCACACCAGATGGTGCCAGAGCGGTAGATCCTTCCCTTCGCTGACCAGACGATAACCGCAGGTGGGTGGCAGCCATTTGAACTCATCGGCCTGCCCGGCGGTGAGCTGGATGCAGTCAGGTACAGACGCCCGACGATTGCTGTAATCGGAGCACTGGCAGGTTTTCAGGTCCAGCAACTTGCAGGCGATTCGCGTGTAGTAAACGCTGTTGTCGTCTTCATCTTCCAGCTTTTGCAGGCAGCACAGGCCGCAGCCATCACACAACGACTCCCACTCGTCCTTGTCCAGTTGTGCGAGTGTCTTGCGTATCCAGAAGGGTTCAACTTTAGCGGCCATGGTTCGGACAACGGTATCAGCAATGAAAAGGCCGCCAGTCTAGTGTCACATTGGGTGCGGGCCAAGCAATTGCGACTACCGGTATCCAACAACTTCACTTGTCAGCCATAAAACAAAACAGTAGCGTTAAGGCGATTTTGACGGCTCAAGACGATGCCTGCCGACCACGGCCCATACGTCAGGCTCACTTCAACCCCTCGTAATGACAGGATGTTCATGAGCATTAATCCACGCATCGCAGACCATACCATCGCCCCACAATTCACCAATCGCTGGTCGCCTCGCGCCTTCACCGGTGAAAGCATTTCACAGGAAACACTGCTGAGCTTCTTTGAAGCCGCACGCTGGGCACCTTCGGCTTACAACTCGCAGCCATGGCGCTTCCTGTACGCTCGTCGCGACACGCCAAACTGGGAGCGTTACCTGGGCCTGCTCAATGAGTTCAACCGCAGTTGGGCACAGAGCGCTTCGGCACTGGTGATCGTCATCTCCAAGACAACCTTCGCCGCACCGGGCGCAACCGAAGAAAGCCCGGCAACCACACACGAATTCGATGCCGGTTCCGCGTGGGGATACCTTGCCCTGCAAGCGAGCCTGAGCGGCTGGTACACCCACGGCATGTCAGGCTTCGACAAGGAACTGACCCGCAAGGAGCTGAACATTCCAGAAGGCTATGCCCTGCATGCAGCCGTGGCCATCGGCAAGCTGGGCGACAAGGCGATCCTGCCCGAATACCTGCAAGGCCGCGAAGTCCCAAGCCCGCGTAAGCCAGTGACAGAGCTGGCGGCTGAGGGTGATTTTTCGCTCTGAAAATCCCGCTCCTGCAGAGCGATCCTGCAGGAGCGGATTTATCCGCGAAGACGGCAGAACTGACGATAAATATGCCGTGAATACACTACCTCTTCCCGGATAAATCCGGTCCTACACTGCGCTCGCTTCAATACCCCCGCGAAAAGTCCACTTCTCCGCGCAGCGGCTCACCCGCCTGAAATGCCTTGAGGTTATCGACGAACAATTCGGTCATGGCCACCGGCGATGTCGGTGCCGAGCTGTGGCCGGTCAGCAACAGGCCATAGGCGGTCCAGAAAGGATGACGCTGCGGCAACGGCTCCTGACGACAAACGTCAATCACCGCACCCGCCAGATGCCCTTCCTTCAAGGCCTCCACCAGATCCGCATCGACCACCGCCACACCGCGCCCGACGTTGATGAACAACGCCGAGGGCTTGAATGCCGCGAACAGTTTCGCGTCGTACAAATCGTGGGTTTCGGGTGTGTTGGGCAGCAGATTGATCACGTAATCCATGTCGCCAACCATCTGTTCCAGATCCGCCAGGGCACCGACTTCAATGAACGGCTCCTGCGTTCGTGCCTGTGAGGCGACGCCGTAGACCTGAACACCAAAAGGCACGAGGAACTGCGCGACACGCTGGCCGATATCTCCCGCGCCAACGATCAGTGCCTTGCGACCGAACAGGCTCTGGCCCGGACGGTTGTCCCATTTGCGCTCGACCTGGCTCATCAGGCGAGCCAGCACTTCACGTTCGTGACCGAGCATGTAGGTCAGCAGAAACTCAGCCATGACCTGACCGAAAATACCGACCGCCCGCGTCAACCGATAATCCCTGGATACGCCTTCAGCCAATAACGGAGTAATCCCCGCCCAGGTCGATTGCAACCATTGCGGCTTGTGGCCCTGACGTAACAGATTGGCCAGCAGATCAGGCTGTCCCAGCCAGACCTCGCACTCACCGGCCATGCGAGACAGCTCGGCCGAGTCGCCGCTGCTCATGATTTCAACTTCAGGCGCTACCTTGCGCAACAGTTGGGTGTAGATAGGGTAATCGTGTTCGGCAATCAGAACGCGCATGTTTCAAAAACCTTAAAAACGGGACAAACAACCTGCAACAGTCATGGGCCGGGCAAAGCCGGCGCCACCGTGCGGCACAACGGATCAGACAGGATCGTTGCGACGCAACAACTCTTCGGGCAAATGCTGGATGTATTCCTCTTCGGCAGGCGGCATCTGCAAGTGATAACCCTGCTTGTCGAGGTTCTCCAGCACTTTGTTGATATCTTCACGAGCCAGCGCACGCTCGGGGCTGAGCACCAGGTCGAAAGCATGCTGAGGCGTGCCGAACGCAGTCAGTAACTCTACCGGCACACGCTTGAGCACATCGCTCTTGAGCACATACAGGTACATCTCGTTCTTTTTCGGACTGCGATAAATGGAGCAAATACGTTTCAAGGCTGTTCTCCTGCATTGGCCAGGCTGTCGAGCAACGCCTGTCCCATTAACTCGCGGCGCCAGCCACGCAGCGAGTCTGGCAATGTATAGGGACCATCGGGGTAGCCGCTCTTGAGCAGCACTTCGAGAGTCTTCTTGCGCAGCATGACCTCGGGGGCAATATCCAGTTGCTCGGCGTACTGCTGACCGATGGCCCGCAAGCTTTTCAGAATGCCGGAAGCCTCGATCGGCAGCGGCTCGGGCAACGCCGCAGGCCATTGATCCGGCGGCAGGCTGCCGGACTTCCTGATCAGTTCCAGCAGGAACTCACCATCCTGACGCACCGTACGCGGATGCATGTCTTCGATTCTGGCCAGCGCTCCAAGGTTGTCTGGCTGAGTCCTGGCCAGCGGCCACAATGAGTGCTCACGCACAATGCGATTGCGCGGCAGATTGCGCGAACGCGCCTGTATCTCGCGCCACGCACACAGCTCACGCAATACCGCCAGTTGAGCACGCGACAACTTCCAGGCCAGCTTGGCGTCACGGTAAGTCTCGTAAGGATCGACTTCACGGCGCAGATTGGCGACCAGCTCCGCACCATCCTCAAGAACCCAGAGGTATTTGTCGTCCGAAAGACGTGGCCTCAGCAGAGTGAAAAGCTCAGCCAGATGCACGGCATCTTCTGCCGCATAGCTGATCTGGGTTTCCGACAATGGGCGTTGCAGCCAATCGGAGCGGGTTTCGCCCTTGGGCAAGTCGATGTTCAACACCTCCTGCACCAGACGCGAATAGCCCATGGAAAACCCGATGTTCAGGTAAGCGGCCGCCAGTTGGGTGTCGAACAGCGGAACCGGCAGGCTGCCCGTCAGGCGCAACAGGACTTCCAGGTCTTCGCTGCAAGCATGAACCACCTTGATGACGTCGGGGTTTTCAAGCAATGCGGACAGAGGCGTCCAATCGCTGATGAGCAGCGGATCGATCAGCCAGGCGCTGGAACCGTCGCCGATCTGTAGCAGCGCGGCAATAGGGTAAAAGGTGTCGACCCGCATGAACTCGGTGTCGAGCGCGACAAATGGCAGCGACTGCCACTGCGCGCACTGTCGGGCGAGGCTGTCGTCGTCGCGAATCCAATGAATATCGATGGCCACACGGCTCTCCCTTGATCAATGGCGCGCAGTATATATCGCCATAGGAGGTTTATCGCGCATCTGCCCTGAAACTCTTGGATATCTTCACCCAGATCGCCGACAAACAGCAGGTCGGCCATCCTGGCCGACGATGCGCTTCGGGCCGCGCCCTGCACCGCCATGTTCTTCACAGCGACTACCCGCGCCTCACGATCAGGGATATTGATTACCTGTTATCGGCCACACCATTACCGATCGAACTTCTGCAACCGGAAAACATATCAAGGCTCGGGTCATAGACCTTGGTGTCGACCTTCAACAAACCCAGCATGGAGTGAAAGAGATTATCCTGGCTCAGTGGCGCATTCCGCTCTTTTGCCAGGCATTCCGGATTGACGGCAAAAGACTTCTGATAGTTATCGGACAGCCACACCATCATCGGTACATGCTTCTGTTGATCCGGCGCCAACATATAAGGAGTGCCGTGCAGAAACAGATTATATTCGCCCAACGACTCACCATGATCCGAGAGATACAACATGGCGGTATCGACTTTATCCTGACGACTGCGCAATATATCGATCAATGTGGACAGCACGTGATCGGTATATAAGAGGGTATTATCATAACCGTTGACAATACTCTCACGGCTGCAGTTGTTCAGCGCATTGCTTTCACAGACAGGCGTAAACTTCTCGAACGCCTTTGGGTAACGCTTGAAATACTCCGGCCCGTGGCTGCCCATCTGGTGCAGTACCAGTACGGTGTCTTTATCCAGACTGTCGATAAACGTGTCGAGCCCTTGCAGCAGGATCTCGTCCCGGCATTCATTGTTGGCGCACAGTAACGGGTCCTTGAGGTTGCTGACATCCTGGAAAGCAACGCGGTCACACGTGCCTTTACAGCCAGACTGGTTATCGCGCCATATCACTTCAAGACCTGCACGTTTCAGCACATCCAGCAGCCCTTCCTGATTGCGCGCCCTGGTCGCGTTGTAATCCTTGCGTCCCATATTGGAAAACATGCAAGGCACCGACACTGCCGTCTCGGTGCCGCACGAATACACATCGGTAAATGCCACCAGACCGCTCTGTTTATTGAGCTTTGGCGTGGTATTGCGGCCATAGCCCAGAATGCCGAAATTCTCCGCCCGGGCACTTTCACCCACCACCAGGACCGTCAGGGATTTGCGAGTATGCGTCGACCAGTCCGGCGAGCGCCTGGCATCTTCGCCAATTGCCAGAAACGGACGCCGGGACGAAATGATCTGCTCGCTCAGATAGCCAACCGAGGCACCAATATAGTTGCTCGGCACGACCATCAGGCGCAGCTCATGGTGATTGCGAAACAGCGACGACAGCCCCTGATAATTCGCCAGCGCGACCCCACCAATCGACACCGAGCAGATAAAACAGACCAGCACCTTGCTGAACAGCTCACGGTGCCAGCGGCGATAGTTGATCGGGGTTTGCCACAGCAATACTGACGGCAGAAGCCCCAGCAGGACGATGTAAATCACCAGTTTCAGGGACAGCAGGCCTTGAACTTCGGTAGGATTGGTTTCCGCAAAGTTACGAAACATGCCGGCATCAATCATGACGCCGTATTCGCTCATGAAATAAGAAACAGCAGCACTGGCAAAAAACAGAAAAACCAACACCGGCTTGAGTACACGTCTGAATGAAAACAGTGTCAGAAAAACATTGAACACGCAAAAGATCATCACACCAAAAGCAATGCGCATGGCAATACCTTTACTGCTCCCTCCCGTGATTTCAAAAAGATGCTGCCAAAGATTGGCGTTATAACCGAACAACAAAAAGGCACTGGCAATCAACGTAACAACTTCTGGACGTACAGCCTTGATTTTCAGCATTGACAGTCTGCTTATATAATTTTTTATCGAGTATAGATTGAACCAGACGGCCCATCCATGCGCAGACTTTAGGCGGCATCCTATCAATTTTTTGTGAAAAGAACGCGAATAACTGGTCGAATTAAACTTATTTCATTGTAGGAAAAAACCTTCAAGAAACCCGCACCATAATCCCGGCATAAAAAATGGCCCTTCACGAGCACGCTCGCGAAGGGCCATTCAGTAGTAACGCTTACTGTCAGACGGAGCGACGACGGTAGCCGCGATACTCAGGCACCCAGAAGTTACGCTCGATGGCCTCCAGCAGTACTTCATCCGACGTCTCAAGGGCCAGACCTTCAGCCTGAGCCTCCTTGGCCACAGCCAGAGCGATCTTGCGGCTGACCTGCTGGATTTCCTTGAGCGGCGGCAGAACCGCATCGCCAAGCCCGGACACCATCGGCGAGCATTCGGCCAATGCATTGGAAGCCGCCATCAGCATCCGGTCGGTGATACGCGAAGCCTTGCAAGCCACCACACCCAGACCGATGCCCGGGAAAATGTAGGAGTTGTTGCACTGCGCGATATGCACGGTACGACCATTGATCTCCACAGGCGCGAACGGGCTGCCGGTGGCAACCAGCGCATTGCCATCGGTCCAGCGCAGGATCTCTTCTGGCGTGGCTTCGACTTTGGAAGTCGGGTTAGACAACGGCATGACCAGCGGCTTGGAACAATGCTTGTGCAATTCACGGATCACTTGCTCAGTGAACAGACCACGCTGGCCCGAAACACCGATCAGAACCGTCGCACCGGCGTGCGTCACCACATCGAGCAACTGCGGGAAAGCTTCACCGCCAGTAGCCCAACCCGCAACATCACCCGCCTTGTGAGCCAGGCGCTGCTGGAAGTCCAGCAGATTATCCATGCCCTCGGTCAGCAGGCCGAAACGGTCGACCATGAAAATACGCTGACGCGCTTCGCTTTCGCTCAGGCCTTCGATCTTCATCGCAGCAATGATGTGCTCGGCAATCCCGCAACCGGCAGAACCCGCGCCCAGGAACACGACCTTCTGCTGGCCAAGGGTCTCGTTCTTGGCCTTGCAGGCAGCCAGCAAGGTGCCCACGGCCACCGATGCAGTGCCCTGAATATCGTCGTTGAAGCAGCACAGCTCGTCGCGATACTTCTCCAGCAGCGGCATGGCGTTGGACTGAGCGAAATCCTCGAACTGCAACAACACATCCGGCCAGCGACGCTGCACGGCCTCAATGAACGTTGCGATGAAATCGTCATATTCCTTGCCGGTCACCCGCTCATGACGCCAGCCCATGTACATCGGGTCGTCGAGCAATTCGCGGTTATTGGTACCGACATCCAGCACGATCGGCAACGTATAGGCCGGGCTGATGCCACCACAAGCGGTGTACAGCGACAGTTTGCCGATCGGAATGCCCATGCCGCCGATCCCCTGGTCGCCCAGACCCAGAATGCGCTCGCTATCGGTGACAACGATGATTTTGATGCGGTCTTTGGTGGCGCTGCGCAGGATGTCGTCGATGCGGTCGCGTTCAGGGTAGGAAATGAACAGCCCGCGGTGCGTGCGGTAGATCTTGGAGAATTCCTGACACGCCTGACCGACCGTCGGGGTGTAGATAATCGGCAGCATCTCGTCCAGATGCGAGTCCAGCAGGCGGAAGAACAGAGTCTCGTTGTTGTCCTGGATCGAACGCAGATAAATATGCTTGTCCAGGTCGCTGGCGCACTGCTTGTACTGGCTGTACACCCTGGTGACTTGCTCTTCGATCGTCTCTACGTTCTGCGGCAGCAGCCCGATCAAATTGAATTCGACCCGCTCTTGCGGGGTAAAAGCACTCCCCTTGTTCAGAAGGGGCATTTCCAGCAGCGAGGGGCCGGCATAGGAAATGTACAAAGGTCGCGAAGTGTTGGTCATTTTTTCTAATCGCCTTTTTTCGTCTACTCATTAATTCTGGGTATCGACCGGGGCGGGCAGCCTGGCTCTCTGTTTCTTGTTCTTCTTCTGGTTGCCAGTTTTCTATCAGGCCATTCCGGGCATAAAAATCGAATGGCCCATATTACCTGCGATAGAGCCGGTTGCGGCATTTTGTCGCGCAAAACATGGCCAAATGATGTCTCAATGTAAAAAACAGACCTCGCTTTCTGACCCGCAAAGGGCATGATTCACGGGTGCACAAGAAGAAATAGTCCCCATGCTGATTCAGTCAGCTCCAAACAAAAAGCCCCGGAAATACCAGGGCCATTCTGCATTTCAGTGGGTCACTTTCGCGCAATGAGCCCGATGGTGAAGCCATCGACAGCGGCAATCCTGCCGCGCCACAGCACACCCGCATCGCAGATAGGGCTTTCATCGGTCGAGTACGTTCTGCAGTCCTTCAGATGGATGAAGTGGAACGCTGGAGTATCTTCATTGGACTCACCCGGCTTGAACGACAGGATCATCTCCTTCATCGACTCGTCAGTACCATTATTGAACTGGGTGAAAGGTGCAGAGATATCTGCGGCCAGTTGCTCAAAGTAGGCATCGTGGGAAATCAGATGGCCGGAAACGAGATTCCCGCCTACCGACAGGGTAATCCCCAACTCCACCTTGGTGTTTGCAACGAATTTGACAAGCCACTGAAGCAGCCAGTCGATCTGCTTGCCCTGCCACTTGAATTGGGCGATTACATCATCATGACTTTGGCTGGGAGACGGTTGCGATTGCGCCTGGTTTACGTCCGACATCTGATAGCTCCTTGCACCACAAAACGTGAGATTTGGCTCTACCACACCTTAGCTGAAAAAAAGTAAAGGAGCGGTGGGTGGGCGGGATTTTTCTGGGATTGTGAACGGGTGCTGATGTGCGGACCATCCCTCGCCTCTCAAACATCAATACACAGAAGCCTCATGGCTAAACACAAGACAAGGCCTTGTTTTCCAGGAAAAACACAGTTAATTATTTAATATTTAGGGACTGAGAATCGATTTCAGAAAGAGATAGATAATGATTTACCCATTTATTCGGACTGCGTAGATACTGAACAAATATTACAGGACTATCCGGTGTACTCTTCGCCCCACTAAAATCAACTAACTGCACCTCCATACAGTAGGGCTCGCGCCTAACAATTTCTGCGGCCAGGTAGAGATATTTTTGGTGTGCTTTGAGTTCAGGTTTGAGATATTCAGGAGAGATTGCACCATCAAGGATAGGAGCTAGGTTTTGTTTGTACTTGGGCGCAAAAGGGAAAGCATCTGGAATCGAGAGCGACTCCAACCTATAAGATGCAGGAGGACTAACTACCTGTTGATAGTCGATACTTCTACCAGCAAGCGTCTCCATAACAGATAATCTAGTAGTCTCAGGACACCGCAGGCCAAAATAAACGCTTTGGATCGCTCTGAAATCATGTTCGTGCATGCCATGCGGAGTAGTGACAACACGCACTTCTTGCTCATAGCTCCATGGGTTCGATTTGACACCTAATATTTTCTGTAATAATTTTTCTGGCGAGTCTTGATCTATCAAATCGTCGAAGTCAATTTGAGGCGCAGAATCACCGTAACTCACGTCTATGCAATAGTGAAGCTGCGGATCGAACTCCAGTAACTTTTTTAGATCGTAACCAACGCAAAATCCTTGATGAGAACCGCCATAGTGCGACCAAATCAGCTCATTAAGCGGATTGTAGCTAAGCGAAAAAACCCCACTCTTGTCCACATATCCCAATAGCTCGTTTGCCGCCAGCGAAACAGCATCGAAGGACGCCATCACACTTGGAATAAATTTAGAGCCTAGAGCGCTCAGCCCAGCTAACCTGCCGTCCAGGACCGTTCGATCAAAGCGTCCCTCGAATGGGTCATTCAGACAATCTCGCGGAGCAGCGTAGAAAGTTGCATCTCGTAGTGACTGAAGATCTCGTGAAAGCGTATTTTCATCACCACTCCGATATTTAAATGCAAGCTGTGACAAAGAATTGTTCTTAAAATGCATGGCTACGCCCATAACATGTCAGCAGATTATAAATCTCATGCATATCTCAGAAAAAACCTTATTTATTACCTTGATAAAAATTCGGCTCACTACAAAAGCACTTTGCACAACCGCCACTCAATAAGAAGGGCTACCTATAATTACTCGATCATAAAACTCTTTCCCAAAGCTGTTCCGCCCAAACTTAAAATTCTGACTAAATGATAAATTAGGAGAAAGCTCATCAACTTCTACCTCAATGAGACCATAACCCTCTAATAGCCTTGCTACCGAAAGACTAATATCTATATCTTGAGCCTCGTAAAACCGCTTCATCTGCCGTAAAACATAAGGATTCATCACCCTTACAACATGACAATATAAATCAAACTCATCTCTACTTATATCACCCCGCATTAAAAGCGCAAACGTTCTTCCTAACATTTTTGCAAGACATGGATAATCGAGTTTATCTAGAATCATCAGAGTGACCTCACCAACGCTTTCGACCCCCTCCTCATCTGCACAGTTTTTATCTAAAAACTCATCTCGTGTTGCTACGGGAACACTATCTACCTCAAGAAGAAAAGCCAACATCTTTTTGGCAAAAAAATAAGCTGCTACATTATTTCCAGCTTTATAGAGACTGACCGCTACATTCAAGATCGGAATATCTTTTAACACTCCATCAACACCAAATTTTCCAGACAGAACAGCATCAATGGCAACCTCCCCTAGATCTTTACCCAGATCTAGAGCTTGATCGCTATTCCTGATCGTCGTAAGAAATCCCCTGACAATATTCATACACCTCCTTCATTCCATTTATTATTTAACTCTGTATCCGTCAGTGAATCCAAATATCACTTTCCATCGCCTTGGAATTGAGATAATTGGTGATCGCGTCACTATGATAAGCCGAAGGTTTACAGTGACAGCCGAGAGTCTTACCTCTGAGCCTTTCGATGTTCTCATCAAATTTTTCGGGTAATTTCAAAAATAGCTTATCAAAATCATGCGCAAATTTGGCTATTGCTTCTTCTTAAAAGTAAAGGAGCGGGCGGGCGGAGGCGGGATTTCTTGAAGATCCGTGAAGCGCACCCCAGAAAACAGAAAAGCCCCGTAGACAGAATCTACGGGGCTTTTCAATGTAATGGCGGAGAGATAGGGATTCGAACCCTAGGTACCGGTGAAGGTACAACGGATTTCGAATCCGTCCCATTCGGCCACTCTGGCATCTCTCCAACGGCGCGCATGATAACAGCATCGGCGCGTAAGGCGAAGCCCTTTACGCTAATTTTTTTCGTGCTATCAAGCGCTTGCGTAACTTTTGCCTTAAAGCGGGACGCCCAGGCGGTTTGCGACTTCTTCGTAGGCTTCGATGACGTCACCCAGGCCCTGGCGGAAGCGGTCCTTGTCCATCTTCTTGCGAGTGTCTTTATCCCACAGGCGGCAGCCGTCAGGGCTGAATTCGTCGCCCAGGACGATCTCGCCGTGGAATACGCCGAACTCGAGCTTGAAGTCGACCAGCAGCAGGCCTGCGTCGTCGAACAGCTTGCTGAGGACTTCGTTGACCTTGAGCGACAGCTCTTTCATGCGGACCAGTTGCTCGGCAGTACCCCAGCCGAATGCCACGACGTGGGATTCGTTGATGAACGGGTCGCCCTTGGCGTCGTCCTTGAGGAACAGCTCGAAAGTGTACGGATCGAGTTTGGTGCCTTCTTCAATGCCCAGGCGCTTGACCAGGCTGCCAGCGGCGTAGTTACGCACGACGCATTCGACCGGGATCATGTCCAGCTTCTTGACCAGGCACTCGTTGTCGCCCAGCAGCTTGTCGAATTGAGTCGGAACGCCCGCCTCTTCCAGCTTCTGCATGATGAAGGCGTTGAACTTGTTGTTCACCATGCCCTTACGGTCCAGTTGTTCGATGCGCTTGCCGTCGAACGCCGAGGTGTCGTTACGGAACAGCAGGATCAAGCGGTCAGCGTCGTCGGTCTTGTAAACCGACTTGGCTTTGCCGCGGTAGAGTTCTTCACGTTTTTCCATGATGGGCTCCGCTTGCTAAGTAGTTGGGCTAGGCGATATGTCGCCAGTCGAGCCCTGAATCTTGATCGGCCAGCTCCAGCCAGTCCGGGTCACACCCCAGAGTGTCGGCAAAACATTGCCGGGCCAGATACGGCAGGTTGTTCTTGCTGCTGAGATGGGCCAGCACCAGATGCTGCAAATCCCTCCACCCCAGTTCGCTCACCAGGTTTGCAGCCTGATGATTGTTCAGATGTCCCGTTTCGCCTCCCACCCGCTGCTTGAGAAAGACCGGGTAACGGCCTCGGGCAAGCATGTCGCGGCAGTGGTTGGCTTCAATCATCAAGGCATCCAGGCCATGATAGCTTTGCAGCACTTTCGGGCAGTAAGACCCAAGGTCGGTCAGCAGGCCAAAGCGTCGGCGCCCGTCATTGAAGACGAACTGGGTAGGCTCCAGCGCATCGTGAGAGACAGACACCACATCGATGCCCAGCGACCCCACCTGCAGCTTTTGACCACCCTCCACCACCCCGGCGGCTTCGACCGGCTTGCGCATCCCGCGCAAGGTCCCGCGACTGAGATAGACCGGCACATTGTACTGCCGAGACAGCAAACCCACGCCATGCACATGATCTGCATGTTCGTGGGTCACCAGAATGGCACTCAACTGTCTGGCGCTGACTCCCAGTCGCGCCAGACGCCGTTCGGTTTCCCGCAGGGAGAAACCGCAATCGACCAACACGTACGTATCGTTGCTTGCGACCAGCGTGCCGTTGCCACGGCTGCCGCTGCCCAGTACAGCGAAACGCACTTAACCCAGGTTGTCTTGAATGACACTCAAGACCCTGCGAGCGACGTCGGCCGGCGCAACGGTATTGATGTTTTTCTCGACAGTAACCTGCACGCTGTCACCCACCTTGCTCAGGCGGACCTGATAGCGCTCGGCACGGGCTTCGATTTCTTCCTTGCTGGACTTGCTGCCAAACAGGCGACCGAAGAAACCAGGCTCGTTCGCAGGCGTATTCGCCTTTTCTGCCAGGTTGATGTAGTACAGGCCGAGGCTGCGGTTGATGTCTTCAACGCGCCATTCGCCCTGATCCAGAGCACGACCGACACTCGACCATGCGCGATCCAGATCGGCACCCACGCTCAGGACCGGGTTACCGCTGCCATCTTCACTCAGCGCTACACGGCTCGGCGTATCGTAGTCACGTGCGGCCACGAGGGATACGGAACCACCCTTCTCGGCGTTACGGCTCATGCTGGCCAGCAGATCGTCGGTCAGTGCGGCATCGAGACCGATATTGGTGGTGCGGGGCGGGAAACCGACATCGGCAGTGCTGCCAGCCGGACGCTCGACGCTGACCACATAGACTTCACTGGTATTGCGCTGCACACCCGGCTCGATACGAACCCGCACGCGGGTTTCGGAACCGGCCGATACACCACTGGCCGTCAGGCGCTTGGCAACCGACGCGGACAGCTCGTCCAGACGCTGCCAGGTGGTGCTGAATTCACCGGTCTGCGGACGCTCTTCAGCGATACGGAAACCGTTGTCTTCAAAGTACTGATGCGCCACCGGCCAGACTTCGGCAGGTGGACGCTGAGCCAGAACCCAGTGGTTATCGCCGCTCTTCTGCAAGCTGAAATCGCTTGATTCGGAGGCTACCGACAGAGGCAGCGGACGAGGCACCTTGTACTCGCCCTTCACGGTGCTGTCAGCCACATTACGAGGAATCGGCAGCAGAGGGTCCAGACGCTTGGCGCTGGAGATGTCGGCAGGCACCTGCATCGGTGCTGTCTGGGATGCTTCCAGATAATCGCTACCGCGATCACGGAAGTAACCATCTTGCCCCCACAGCCAACCGCAACCACTGGTGCTGGAGATAATCAAGGCTAGTGCGGAAAGTCCGGCCAGTCGCTTCATTGCGTAATGCTTCCTCAATTAAACCAATACGCCGGACTGGCGCATGGCCTGACGCAGCGGTTCGTGACAGGCTTCGCTGAGCCAGGTGAGTGGCAGACGGATACCGTCCGGCATCAGACCCATTTCATGCAGAGCCCATTTCACGGGAATAGGGTTGGATTCGATAAACAGGGTGTTATTGACCGGCATGAGCTTTTCATGGATGGCCCGTGCCGTTTCGGCATCGCCACGCATCGCGGCAGCACACAGCTCGCTCATGGCGCGCGGAGCGATGTTGGCGGTCACGGAAATGTTGCCCTTGCCGCCCAGCAGCATCAGCTCAACGGCCGTGGCGTCATCGCCGGAGTACAGCAGGAAATCGCTGCTGACGCCTGCAAGGATGTCCTTGGCGCGTTGCAGGTTACCCGTGGCTTCCTTGATGCCGATGATGTTCTGGACCTTCGACAGGCGCACGACAGTCTCGGGCAACATGTCACAAGCTGTACGCCCAGGCACGTTGTAGAGGATCTGCGGGATGTCGACTGCCTTGGCGATGTGGCTGAAATGCTGGAACAGGCCTTCTTGCGTAGGCTTGTTGTAGTAAGGCGTTACCAGCAGGCATGCATCGGCGCCTGCGGTCTTGGCGTTGGTCGTCAGTTCGACGGCTTCGCGCGTGGAGTTCGCACCAGTACCTGCAATGACAGGGATACGCCCTGCAACCTGAGTGACCACACGACGAATGACTTCGATGTGTTCGCTCACATCGAGTGTCGCCGACTCACCTGTAGTGCCGACGGCAACAATGGCGTTGGTGCCCTCTTGCAAGTGGAAGTCCACCAGTTTGCTCAGGCTGTCCCAGTCCAGACGACCTTGTGCATCCATAGGTGTGACCAGTGCCACCATACTGCCCGCAATCATGCAACCGCTCCTGCCGGAAAAAGAGAGCCGTAATGGTACTGGCGCCATCAGCCTTGTACAAGCGAAGTACCGCACTGTGAGCATTCCCCTGAGCGATGGTTTTCGCTACCCTTCGTCCTTTGATCGGTACTGGTCATCTGCGCACCACGTTCAATCGATCGTTTTTTGCCGCCAACCCCCTTGCGCCAGCGCGTTGCAGCCCTACCATGGCCATGCCATGCAGGCGTACGACGACGCAGCCCGGGTTGGTGTCTTGCAGTCACGATCGTCGAAACAGCCCGGCAGAGCCCAAAAAGTACCGACCGCTCATCGTTTAGGAATGCTGCATGTCGTCCACCCCCACAGTTCGCGAACAATTCCTTGTTATCAGTGCCCTTGGCGCAAACCCTATGGAGCTGACCAACGTCCTGTGCCGCGCCAGCCATGAAAACCGCTGCTCGGTCGTCAGCTCACGCCTGACCCGCCACGGTGAATGCAGCGCGCTGATCCTTCAGGTCTCTGGTAGCTGGGATGCCCTGGCCCGTCTTGAGACAGGCCTGCCGGGGCTGTCGAAAAAGCACGCCTTCACTATCAGTGTCGTGCGCAGCGCCACGCTTGAGAGCCGCCCGGAAGCCTTGCCGTACGTGGCTTACGTCAGCTCGGCCTATCGCCCGGACATCATCAATGAACTGTGCCAGTTCTTCATCGACCACAACGTCGAGCTGGAAAACCTGATCTGCGATACCTACCAGGCACCGCAGACCGGCGGCACCATGCTCAACGCCACTTTCACGGTCACGCTGCCGGCAGGTACGCAGATCAGCTGGTTACGCGACCAGTTCCTGGACTTCGCCGACGCACTGAACCTCGATGCGCTGATCGAACCATGGCGCCCGCAAGCCCCCATGTAAGGAGTTCTCATGGCAGTTGCAGTAGATCAATCCGTTCCCGATTTCCAGGCGCCCGCCACCAGCGGGCAGGCTGTCAGCCTTTCCGGGCTAAAGGGCCAGCAGGTCGTCATTTATTTCTACCCCAAGGACAATACGCCGGGCTGCACCACCGAAGGTCAGAACTTCCGTGACAGCATTGCGCAGTTCCAGGCGGCCAATACCGTGGTCTTCGGCGTATCGCGCGACAGCCTCAAGACCCACGAGAACTTCAAGGCCAAACAGGAGTTCCCGTTCGAGCTGATCTCGGACAAGGACGAAGCCCTGTGCCAGCTGTTCGACGTCATCAAGCTCAAGAAGCTGTATGGCAAGGAATATCTGGGCGTTGATCGCAGCACCTTCCTGATCGACAAGAACGGCGTACTGCGCAAGGAATGGCGTGGCGTGAAAGTCCCGGGCCACGTGGACGAAGTACTGGCAGAAGCTCAGGCCCTGAACAAGGCCTGATCATCCGGCCACCTTGCTGCGGCGCGCAATGCGCCACAGCAAGCGCTACAACATCGGCGCTACGCTCGGCTCATTGCGCGGCCAGGCGTCGAGAACGGCCTTGAACAGGGTCGCCAGCGGAATCGCGAAGAATATCCCCCAGAACCCCCACAGCCCGCCAAACAGCAGCACTGCGCAGATGATCGCCACCGGATGCAGATTGACGGCCTCCGAGAACAACAGCGGCACCAGCACGTTGCCATCCAGCGCCTGAATGATGCCGTGTACCATCATCAGATAGATGAACTGATCGCCCCAACCCCACTGAAACAGGCCAATCAGTGCCACCGGCACCGTCACCACGACAGCCCCCACATAAGGCACTACAACCGACACGCCCACCAGCATCGCCAGCAGCGCGGCGTAATTGAGGCCCAGCGCCACGAACGCCACGTAGGTCACACCGCCGCAGATAAATATCTCGATGACCTTGCCGCGAATGTAGTTGGCGATCTGGCGGTTCATTTCCTCGGCAACCCGAGTCAGCAATGCCCGCTCACGAGGCAGGTAGCCGCGCACCCAACGACCGATCATCTGTCGGTCCTTGAGGAAAAAGAACACCAGGATAGGCACCAGCACCAGATAGATCATGAGATTGACCAGCAAAGGCAGGCTGGACAGGGAGAACGTCAGCGCCAGTTGGCCGATCTTGCCGATTTCGCCACGAGCCGCTTCGATGGCTTGCAGCACTTGCACGTCCGAAACCAGATGCGGGTAACGCTCCGGCAGCAACAGCAGGAGTGACTGCCATTTGGCGAGCATGCCCGGCAGCTCGTTGAACAAGGTGATCAACTGATGCCAGAGCAGCGGGACCAGCACCAGCAGGAAAACCAGCAACACCCCCATGAACAGGGTGAATACCAGACCGACCGCCCCCACTTCCGGCATGCGCAGGCGCTCCAGAAAGTTGACCACGCCCTGCATCAGGAAGGCCAGAACCAACCCGGCAAGAACAGGAGCCAGCATGCCCCCCAGAGTCAGGACGATGGTGAACGCCAGAAACAGCAAGACCGCCAGTACAACCGCTTCCTCATCGGAAAAATAAAGCTGCACCCAATTGCGAAGCACCTTGAACATCAAACATCCTTTTTAGGAGAAAAACGGGCAATGATTTACGCCTTGCGCAACCAATAGCTGTAGATGCCGTCATTGGCCTCTTCATGCAGCAACACATGCCCTGCCAGTTTGGCAAAGGTTCTGAAGTCACGCTGCGATCCCGCATCGGTCGCCGTCACTTTCAATACCGCGCCACTGGGCAGACGGTTGAGCTCCATCTTGGCCTTGAGCAACGGCAACGGGCAATTGAGGCCACAGGCATCGAGTTCTGCATCACAGGCTTCGGGCCGCATTACAGCGTCAGACATCGTTTCTCTCCAGGCGGACACATTGAATTGAAAAGTACTCGAAAAAACACATGCGGACATTTCAGACAGGACGGCAAGAATACCTCACTCTGGTCAGCACGCCATTGAGCCAGCTACAGTAAGGGTTCTCCAGCTCAGAGCCTCGTGCATGAATTTTTTGCGTCCTACACTGCTCACGCTTGCCTGCCTGTTCGCCACACCGAGCATGGCTGATGACTTACCGTCCCTGGGCGACGCCAGCTCTTCCATCGTTTCGCCCGAACAGGAACACCAGTTGGGCCGTGCCTGGCTGGGCATGCTGCGCGCCCAGGTGGGCCAACTGTCCGACCCGCAGCTCAAGGATTTCGTCGAAACCTCGGTCTATCGTCTCGCAGAAACCAGCCAGGTCCAGGACCGGCGCCTTGAGTTCATCCTCATCAACAGCCCACAACTGAACGCCTTCGCCGCTCCCGGCGGGATCATCGGAGTCAACGGCGGGCTGTTTCTCAACGCCCAGACCGAAGGCGAATACGCCTCGGTCATGGCCCACGAACTAGCTCACCTGTCACAGCGCCACTTCGCCCGTGGCGTCGAAGCCCAGCAGCGCATGCAGGTCCCCGTAATGGCGGCCATGCTGGCCGGTATCGTCATGGCCGCAGCAGGCGCCGGTGACGCAGGCATCGCAGCCATTGCCGGCTCCCAGGCCGCTGCAATCCAGGAGCAGCGCCGCTTCTCGCGCCAGAACGAGCAGGAAGCAGACCGTATCGGCATCCTGAACCTGGAAAAAGCCGGTTACGACCCTCGCAACATGCCAACCATGTTCGAGCGTCTCATGCGTCAGTATCGGTTCGATGCCAGGCCACCGGAATTCCTGCTGACTCACCCGGTCAGCGAATCGCGGATCGCCGACACCCGCAACCGCGCCGAACAGGCAAAGGCCGGCGGCAAGGAAGACAGCCTTCTCTATCAACTGATGCGTGCACGGGTCGCGCTGATCTATGAAGAAACCCCTGGCATATCCGCCAAGCGCTTCCGTGCCCAACTGGTTGAAAACCCCAACTCCGACTCGGCACGCTACGGGCTGGCAATCGCGCAGATCAAGGCCGGACAACTCAATGAAGCCCGTGAAGAGCTCAAGCCGCTGCTGGCCAAGACCCCCAACGACATCACTTACAACCTGACGCAGATCGATCTGGACATTACCAATAACCGCCTGGCAGATGCCCAGCAGCGGGTTGACCGGATGCTCACACTGTATCCGAACAACTATCCCCTGAACGATGTGCGAATCGACGTACTGCTCAAGCAGAACCGTACCGCAGAAGCTGAAAAGGCACTGGAGTCACTGCTCAAGACCCGATCCGACGATCCGGACATCTGGTACGTAGTGGCAGAAACCCGCGGTTTGAATGGCAACACCATTGGCCTGCATCAGGCCCGTGCCGAATATTTCGCCCTGGTCGGCGACTTTCGACAGGCTATTCAGCAACTGGAGTTCGCCAAACGCCGCGCCAGCAACAACTTCCAGCTGGCCTCACGCATCGATGCCCGGCAGAAGGACTTGATCGAGCAGGAACGAATGGTCAAGGACATGATGAACTGATCGTTCACCGCAACATGAAAATCCCGGCTCGATGGCCGGGATTTTCATTTCAGAAATACCTGTCAGGCATTGCCAGCCTGTTTCATGCGTGCCGCCTGGGTAAAGTCCAGCATGCGCTGCAAAGGACGCACAGCATGGGGGATCAGCGCAGGATCGACGAAAATCTCGTTGCCGCCCTCTCGCAGGCACTGCAAGGTACGCTCCAGGGTGTTCATCGCCATCCATGGGCAATGAGCGCAACTGCGGCACGCGGCACCATTACCGGCAGTTGGTGCCTCGATGAATATCTTGTCCGGGCACAACTGCTGCATCTTGTAGAAGATGCCTCGGTCGGTGGCCACGATAAAGGTCTTGTTCGGCATGCGCTGGGCAGCAGCAATCATCTGGCTGGTGGAACCCACGGCATCGGCCAGGGCAATGACTTCTTCAGGCGACTCGGGATGAACCAGCACGGCAGCTTCCGGATAAAGCGCCTTCATGTCTTGCAGTTGCTTGGACTTGAACTCCTCGTGAACGATGCAGGCCCCGTCCCACAGCAACATGTCGGCACCGGTTTCACGCTGGATATAACGCCCCAGATGCTTGTCCGGCGCCCAGATGATTTTCTCGCCGTTATCCATCAGGCTTTCAACGATCTCCAGGGCACAGCCGGAAGTTACCACCCAGTCGGCACGGGCTTTGACCGCTGCCGAGGTGTTGGCGTAAACCACCACGGTACGGTCCGGGTGCTGATCGCAGAAAGCGGAAAACTCGTCGACAGGACAGCCGACATCCAGAGAACAGGTGGCTTCAAGCGTCGGCATGAATACCCGTTTTTCCGGATTGAGGATCTTGGCGGTTTCGCCCATGAAACGAACGCCAGCCACCAGCACGGTACTGGCTGAGTGGTTATTGCTGAAACGGGCCATTTCCAGAGAGTCGGCCACACAGCCGCCGGTTTCTTCAGCCAGGGCCTGGATGACCGGGTCGCAGTAATAATGGGCAACCAGCACCGCATCCCGAGCCTTGAGTTCGGCAGCGATCTCGGCGCGGTAATGGGCTTGTTCTTCAATACTCAACGCTTTGGGCTGCTTGGCATCAAGGTGAGCCTGTACCAGAAAGCGTTCGGAAATCTGCGTCATTTTAGCGGGACCTGAATGCACTTGAGCGCGAGCGGCAAGTTTACACCGGAAAGGCATTCAAGAAAAAAGCCGAAGTAGCTGATTTTCAGGGGTTGTCCAACTTTTCAGTTATCACTCTCAGAGACTGCAAGCGACTGATTTCCCGTTGGTTTGGCAGTGGATTTCAATAACAAGAATCATTCACATAAATAATTCATGTCATGCCCGTCAAATAACTTGGCTCAATAACGACAAGTAAGGCCTGACCTCGGCCATTCATTAAATGAACGCCATAAAAAAACGCCAGTCGAAACCGGCGTTTTTTCATTTACATGCCAACTTACTGCGGCTTGCGACGCCCAAAACCAGGACGCTGACCGGAACCGGCCGGTGGACCACGGCGCTTGCCCGATGGAGCATCATCGTCGACCAGCTTGATACCTGCGCGCTTTGGCGAAGGCTTGGCTGGACGCTTGCTCACGTCACCTGGACGCTCGGCAACCGGCG
The DNA here is from genome assembly GCF_030580745.1 of Pseudomonas serbiensis. Lineage (NCBI taxonomy): Bacteria > Pseudomonadati > Pseudomonadota > Gammaproteobacteria > Pseudomonadales > Pseudomonadaceae > Pseudomonas > Pseudomonas serbiensis. Next base: position 175,708 of record NZ_JAUQOO010000004.1, on the reverse strand, counting down.
TACCACGGCCGTTATCGGCAGGACGCGGCGAACGCGAACCTGGTTTACCCGAGTCCTTGCGTGGCGGACGCTGGGTGGAATCGCCACGAGGACGATCACGATCGCTGCCAGTGACCTGCGGCTGACGCGGTGCGCGCTCGCCGGTAGCCGGTGCGCCATTGGCCGGACGCAGGGTCCGCACACGCTCGCCCTTGCCCAATGGACGGGACGACTGGCGCTGCAAACGCTCCAGCTTGTCTTTGGTCTTGGCGTTCATCTGCGGCTGGGCCACAGGCGTAAGGCCGACTTCGGCAGCCAGGATATCGACTTCCTGCTGACTCATTTCACGCCAGCGGCCCATCGGCAGGTCCGAGTTGAGAAATACCGGCCCGTAACGAACGCGCTTCAGACGGCTGACCACCAGCCCCTGGGATTCCCAGAGACGACGCACTTCACGGTTACGGCCTTCCATCACCACGCAGTGATACCAGTGGTTGAAGCCTTCACCGCCCGGCGCCTGCTGAATGTCAGTGAAACGTGCAGGACCGTCTTCAAGGATCACGCCGTTCTTGAGGCGCAACAGCATGTCGTCATCGACTTCACCACGGACACGTACCGCGTATTCGCGGTCCATCTCGAAAGACGGGTGCATCAGGCGGTTGGCCAGCTCACCGTCGGTGGTGAACATCAGCAGACCGGTGGTGTTGATGTCCAGGCGACCGATATTGATCCAGCGGCCTTCCTTCGGGCGCGGCAGGCGGTCGAACACCGTTGGACGGCCTTCCGGGTCGTCACGGGTGCAGATCTCGCCGTCCGGCTTGTTGTACATGATGACGCGGCGTACCGTTTCGGCCGCCTCTTCGCGCTTGATGACGCGGCCGTCAACGGTAATGGCGTCATGCAGGTCTACGCGCTGACCAAGGGTGGCGTCACGGCCATTGACCTTGATGCGGCCCTGGCTGATCCAGGCCTCGACGTCACGGCGCGAACCGACGCCAATACGTGCCAGAACCTTCTGCAGTTTTTCACCTGCGGGTCCGATTTCCTGGCTGTCCTGCGTGTCTTTTTCACTCATCTGGGCACCTCCCGGTGTGTCGAATCAGGGATTGCCGAGGACCGGCAAGACCTGCTGCCGTGCGCGCTGTGGATAGCCGCAAGGCGAAATACTTTGAGCCTGGGCGAAGCGGATTCGCCAAAGGGTCGCGAATCATACGCTCATGCAGCCGGTTGCGCATCCAAGGCTAGTCGAAAATCTGCCGGTCACTTCTTCTTTTTACGACCGGTGGTCTTCAGCTTCGCCAGACGCATGGCCGATTCGGCAAGCACGGTGCGCTTGTCGTCCTTGTCGAGTTTCTTCCAGGCCTTGATCTCCCGCTTGCTGCGACCGCATCCCAGGCAGATGTCGTCGTCAAACTTGCAGAGGCTGATACAGGGGTTCTTGGTACTGCTCATAGGGTCTTTTCGCGAATGAATTCAACCGTCAAACGTCGTCTTCAGGCTCTTTATCGGGTTGTTCGACCAACAGATCATCGAAGTCGGTCTTCAGACCCTGCTCCATGGAGTCGAGTTCAAGCAACAGGCTGCGGAAGCTGGTTTCATCCCGTGGCGCTTCAGGCTCATCCTCATCGACATCCAGGCTGGCATCGGCCAGGGCCTGCAAATGCGCCGGGACCGGCGCATCGTCGAACTCAAGCACCGGCTCGGTCTCCATCTCGCGCAAATCGGCCAGCGGTGGCAGCTCTTCAAGACTCTTGAGGTTGAAGTGATCGAGAAAGCCCTTGGTGGTCGCAAACATGGCGGGTTTGCCGGGCACGTCGCGATAACCCACGATTCTGATCCACTCGCGCTCCAGCAGCGTCTTGACGATATGGCTGTTGACCGCCACGCCACGCACATCCTCGATTTCGCCACGGGTAATCGGCTGACGATAGGCAATCAGCGCCAGGGTTTCCAGCATGGCGCGGGAATAACGCTGCGGGCGCTCTTCCCATAAACGCCCGACCCAGGGTGAAAAACGCTCGCGAATCTGCAAGCGATAGCCTGAAGCAACCTCCTTGAGCTCGAAAGCCCGCCCGTCACAGGACTTGCTCAGCACCTGCAAAGCCTTCTTGAAGACCGAGGGCTCCGGGCGCTCGCCTTCCTCGAACAGCTCGTACAAGCGCTCCAGCGTCTGCGGCTTTCCAGAGGCCAGCAGAAATGCTTCAAGCAACGGGGCCAGTTCGCGGGGTTCATTGAGGTTCATGATTCAGTTCTTGCTCTACTCGGCTCGCGCCCGGACATGGATCGCCGCAAAGGGCTCGTTTTGGACCAGCTCGACCAAGGATTCCTTGACCAGTTCAAGCACAGCCATGAAGGTCACGACCACGCCAAGGCGCCCTTCTTCTGCAGTGAACAACTCGGCAAAAGGCACAAAACCGCCGCCCTTGAGCCTCTCCAGCACATCACTCATGCGCTCGCGGGTCGACAATGCCTCGCGGCTGACCTGATGGCTTTCAAACATGTCGCCCCGATGCAGCACCTCGGCCATGGACATCAGGACCTCTTCCAGACTCACGTCCGGCAACAGCTTGCGCGCCCTCGCTTCGGGCGCATCGAGTTTGGGCACTATCACATCGCGCCCAACCCGCAACAAGCCATCGATCCCTTCAGCAGCGGCCTTGAAACGCTCGTACTCCTGGAGGCGACGGATAAGCTCGGCACGCGGGTCCTCTTCATCCTCTTCCACTTCTGCCGAACGCGGCAGCAGCATCCGCGATTTGATCTCGGCCAGCATCGCGGCCATCACCAGATATTCCGCGGCCAGTTCCAGGCGCACGGTTTTCATCAGCTCGACATACCCCATGTACTGACGGGTGATTTCCGCTACCGGGATGTCGAGGATATCGATGTTCTGTTTGCGGATCAGGTACAGCAGCAGGTCGAGCGGGCCTTCAAACGCCTCAAGAAAGACTTCCAGAGCATCAGGCGGGATATAAAGGTCCAGCGGCATTTGCGTGACCGCCTGCCCGTAGACCAGAGCGAACGGCAGCTCCTGCTGGGCATCGGCCTGGCTGTCTACCGTTTCCAGGTTCGTCATTACGCTTCTTCACCGAACGGCGTGGGATCACCACAGCCGACACGCACGATCTGTGGCTCGCCGTCAGCCAGGCTGATGACCGTGGAAGCCGAAATGCCGCCCATGCCGCCATCGATGATCAGATCGACCTGATGCTCCAGAATCTGCCGCATCTCATAAGGGTCGCTCAGCGGCACGCTGTCACCGGGCATGATCAGGCTGACGCTCATCAACGGCTCGCCCAGTTGCTCCAGCAACGCTTGAGCAATCGGATGGCTGGGCACGCGCAGACCAATGGTACGGCGCTTGGGGTGCAGGATCAGGCGCGGCACTTCACGGGTTGCATTCAGAATAAAGGTGTAAGGTCCCGGCGTATGAGCCTTGAGCGCTCGAAAGGCACCGGTATCGACCTTGGCGAACAGGCCCAGTTGCGACAGGTCGCAGCACATCAGGGTGAAATTGTGCTTGTCGTCCAGTTGGCGCAGACGGCGGATACGCTCGATGGCGCTCTTGTCGCCGATCTGGCAGCCCAGCGCATAGGACGAATCGGTCGGGTACACCACCAGCCCGCCGGCCTTGATGATTTCCGCGGCCTGTTTGATCAGACGCGGTTGCGGGTTCTCCGGGTGGACCTGGAAAAATTGACTCACGGTAACTTCCTGTTCAGACGGAGGCTGGAGGCTGTTCATGTTTGAATCTGCACCACAGTGGCGGCAGATCCTCGGGCAATGGCCGGTATATACCGATCTCGGACCAGGCACCTGGGCCGTGAAAGTCGCTGCCGGCCGTAACCAGCAAGCCGAACTCACGGGCCAGTATTGCCAGGGTCCCGACCTGATCGGCCGGTTGCATGCCATTCACCACTTCGATGGCGTGGCCACCAGCCTGGATGAAATCGGCGACCAGTTTACGCCGTTTACTGCGCGTGAAGTCATAATGCGATGGATGCGCAAGGCTGACCCAGGCACCTGAAGCCCGCAAAGTGGCGACTGTTTCTTCCAGAGTCGGCCAATGCTGCTTCACATCACCCAGCTTGCCCGCCCCCAGCCACTTGCGAAACGCTTCAGAGCGGTCCTTGACGAAGCCGGCACGTACCAGAAAGTCCGCAAAGTGCGGACGGGCCGGTGCATTACCGCTGTCTCCCAGCTCCTGCTGGATCGCCCGGGCACCTTCCAGCGCTCCAGGCATACCTTTTATCGCCAATTTGCGACTGATTTCTTCGGCCCGCAGCCAGCGGCCTTCGTGCAAACGGCTGATTGCATCGACCAGCGCCTGGGCATTCACATCGAATCCGTAGCCCAGAACATGAATGGTCGCGCCACCCCAGGTGCAGGACAATTCAACCCCGTTGACCAGTTGCATCCCCAGCGAATGCGCAGCCGCACGGGCTTCTTCAAGGCCTTCGACCGTGTCATGGTCGGTCAGGGAAAGGACGCGCACGCCGTTTTCATAGGCACGGGCAACCACAGCCGCTGGCGCAAGAGAGCCATCCGAAGCGGTGCTGTGGCAGTGCAGGTCAACATTCATATTGGGGTGCTTTCGCTGTCTTTGATGTTTGTTATTATGCCGTCACATCCTGCTTCTGGCTGCCATTGTGAAACAATTCCTAGACTTCATCCCGCTGCTCCTGTTTTTCATCGTCTACAAGACCGAACCTCGCGCCGTCGACATCCTGGGCAACAGTTACATGCTAGGCGGGATTTTCAGTGCAACCGCGATGCTGATCGTAAGCTCCGTGGTCGTATACGGAATCCTTTACATCAAGCAGCGCAAACTGGAAAAAAGCCAGTGGCTGACCCTGATCGCCTGCCTGGTCTTCGGTAGCCTGACCCTGGCCTTTCACAGCGAAACCTTCCTCAAATGGAAAGCGCCGGTGGTCAACTGGCTGTTTGCCCTGGCATTCGCCGGCAGCCATTTCATCGGTGATCGTCCACTGATCCAGCGTGTCATGGGCCATGCCCTGAACCTGCCCGCTGCCGTCTGGGTCAAGCTCAACGTTGCCTGGATCCTGTTCTTTGTCTTCTGCGGTGCGGCCAACCTGTATGTGGCCTTTACCTATCAAGACTTCTGGGTCGACTTCAAAGTCTTCGGCAGCCTGGCAATGACCCTGATCTTCCTGGTCGCTCAAGGCATTTACCTGAGCCGTCACCTGAGTGACGCGGCACCTTCTTCCACCACCAAAACCGAGGACTGACATGCTCTACGCCATCATTGCTACAGATGTTGCCGACTCGCTGGAAAAACGCCTGAGCGTACGTCCTGCTCATCTTGAGCGCCTCAACGCCCTCAAGGACGCAGGCCGTCTGGTGCTGGCCGGTCCACATCCAGCGGTAGACAGCAACGATCCGGGTCCGGCCGGTTTCAGCGGCAGCCTGATCGTCGCCGAGTTCGAGTCCCTGAGCGCCGCCGAAACCTGGGCCAAGGCTGATCCGTTCGTTGCAGCTGGCGTCTATGGCAATGTTGTGGTCAAGCCGTTCAAGCAAGTCCTGCCGTAAATCAGCTATTGCGCGTAGGAGCGAATTCATTCGCGAAAAGCACCGTCTCGCGAATGAATTCGCTCCTACGCATACCTCCCCTTTGCTCATCATTCCCGCCTTCCTGCCGACAACCTCATCGATATTTCTAATAGAAACGGCTCTATCAAGGGAGTTCAGATGCGTTCAGGTGCGTTGTATCTGTTGATGATGGTGTTGGCGGTAAACGTTGAAGTTCATGCCGAAGAAACCAGTGCCTCCGGCACAGTGCAGGCATTGCATTTGCCCAGCCCTGCCAGCCAGATTGCCGAGCTTCAGCAACGACTCAAGGAAAGCGAGCGTCTGCGTGAGGAACAGCTCAAGCAGGCGCAGAATGCCGATATAGAGCGTGAAAGCGCGCAGTTGGCACGTTTGCGTCAAGAGAACCAAAGGCTCAAGCTGCAACTCAAAGAAGCGCAATCCGTCGCCTCCTCACGAGTCCTGACCGAACAGCAACAATGGTTCGTTGCAGGCGGTGGCGTTGCGGTGACTGCCCTTGTGTGCGGTATATTTGTCGGCGGCCGACGTAAGCAACGTCAGCAATGGCTAAATTGAGTGAGTCATGAGCGAGCTGTTACTAATTGATGATGATCAGGAGCTATGTGAGCTTCTGAGCAGTTGGCTGAACCAGGAAGGTTTTCAGGTACGCGCCTGTCACGACGGCCACAGCGCGCGTCGGGCACTGGCTGAAACCGCTCCGTCTGCCGTTGTGCTGGATGTGATGCTGCCCGATGGCAGCGGCCTAGAATTGCTCAAGCAACTGCGCACTGACCACCCCGACCTTCCGGTTGTGATGCTCTCGGCCCGTGGCGAACCTCTGGACCGTATCCTTGGCCTTGAGCTGGGCGCCGACGATTATCTGGCCAAGCCCTGCGACCCTCGGGAGTTGACGGCCAGGCTGCGTGCAGTACTGCGCCGCAGTCATCCGGTTGCCACACCCAGCCAGCTTGAACTGGGCGACCTGTGTTTCAGCCCGGTACGTGGCGTTGTCAGCATCGATGAAAAAGAACTGACCCTGACCATTTCCGAAAGCCGCCTGCTCGAAGCGCTGCTGCGTCAGCCGGGCGAACCTCTGGACAAGCAGGAACTGGCCCAACTGGCGCTGGGGCGCAAACTGACACTCTATGATCGCAGCCTGGACATGCACGTCAGCAACCTGCGCAAGAAGATCGGCCCACACCCCGATGGCCGGCCACGTATCGTGGCACTGCGCAGCCGCGGTTATTTCTACAGCCTGTAAACAAAGCCTCGGCGCTTGGTAAATCCTGGTGCCGGTTCGCTTTACACAAGCTTTACCCTGGGCTGACCGCCCTTGACCTTGATCTCCCTAAACTGGGCTCCAACGGCATCGAGCCGCACCAGAGACAAGGAGATACACCATGCGCAAGACCCTGATCGCTTTGATGTTCGCAGCAGCCCTGCCTACCGTCGCCATGGCCGTTCCACCACCTGGCGGCCCGGACCTTGATGCTCCAGGCCTGCATCAGGATCGTGATCATCGTGGCCCTGGCCCAGAGCTGAAACGTGGCCCTGGCCCTTTCGCTGACCTGGACCTGACTCGCGAACAACGCCGCGATATCGGCAAATTGCTGGGCGAGCAGATGCACAGCCGCCGTGACGTCACTGAACGCTATCTGGCCAAGCTGTCCCCCGCAGACCAGAAAGCCATGAAAGAAGAACTGGACGCGAAAAAGGCCAAGACCGATAGCGATATCCGCGCCCTGCTCAAGCCTGATCAACAGAAGCAATTCGACGAGATTCGGAAAAAGCAGGAAGAACGCCGCGCTGAATGGGCTGAATTCAAAGCCTGGAAAGCAGAAAAGGCAAAAAAGGCGCAATAATTGCCCTGATTGTGAGCCTGCTCACTTAGCTAAAACCCGGCATGCCAACGCATGTCGGGTTTCTCCATTGAGGTCATCCTGTGCGTTCATTGTTCTGGCGAATCCTGGCCAGCTTCTGGTTAGCCATAGCCCTGGTTGCAGGCCTGTCGATTCTGCTTGGGCATATGCTCAATCAGGATGCCTGGATCCTCAGCCGTCATCCGGTCCTGAACGATCTTCCGAAAAAATGGGTGCAGGTTTATGAAGAACAAGGTGCAGCCACGGCCCAGGATTATCTGCAGAGCATAAAACGTCGTTACCGGATCGATGTACAGGTGCTCAATGACAACGGCGAATCCGTGGTACTCGGGACCTTTCCCCCGCGAGCGGCGGCTTTTGAAGCCCGTCAGCAGGACGATGCGCGCCAATTGCCATGGCGACGCCTGACCACCGAATACACCAGCGACAGCACCGGCATCACCTACCTGCTGATCTTCCGCATCCCGCATCCCGAAATCGAAGAATGGCATCGCCAAAGCCTGATGTGGCCGCTGAGTGCCTTGGGTATCGCGCTGGTGGTGCTGACCCTGTTCAGCCTGTTGGTGACACTCTCCATCACCCGGCCACTGAGTCGACTGCGCGGTGCCGTGCATGACCTGGGACAAACCAGCTATCAGCAACACAGCCTGGCGCAACTGGCCAACCGCCGCGACGAGTTCGGTGTACTGGCGACTGACTTCAACCGCATGGGCGCACGCCTGCAAAGCCTGATCGGCAGCCAGCGCCAGTTACTCCGTGACGTGTCCCATGAACTTCGCTCGCCCCTCGCACGACTTCGTATTGCCCTGGCGCTGGCCGAGCGCGCAGAGCCGGCAGAACGAGAAAAGCTCTGGCCACGCCTGGACCGTGAATGCGATCGCCTGGAAGCCTTGATCAGTGAAATTCTTGCTCTGGCTCGCCTGGATGCCGACTTTGGCAGCCCGGAACCCGTGGATCTGAGCACGATGTTGCAACGCCTGAAAAACGACACGCAACTGGACAACGCCCAACAGAGCATCAAGGTTCAGGTCGAGGACAACCTGCAACTGCAAGGCTGGCCGGACATGCTCGAACGTGCCGTGGACAACCTTCTGCGTAACGCCTTGCGCTTCAATCCGCCGGGCCAGCCCATCGACGTACAGGCTGTGCGCACGGATAACCATATAAAGCTGAGCGTGCGCGATCACGGCCCCGGCGCCGCAGAGGAGCACCTGTCACAACTGGGTGAGCCGTTCTACCGCGCGCCCGGCCAGACGGCTCCTGGCCATGGCCTGGGATTGGCCATTGCCAGGCGGGCGGCGGAGCGTCATGGCGGCAGCCTGACGCTGGGCAATCATACGGAGGGCGGCTTCATTGCCACACTGGAAATACCGCTAGAGCCCGTCAACCCGCAGACAAACTGATCGATCCCGGTCGCTCATCAGAGCGACCTGCAATCAACCCTGCCATTCGCTGACAAAACCCGCCACGTCCACTTTCGCAGCTTCACGGGGCGGGTTCTGCGGCGTGCCCAGATACAGGAAGGCAATGACTTCCTCGTCATCGGCCAGCCCGAAGCCCTTGGCGACATGAGGTGAATACGACAGATCACCGGTACGCCATACCGCTCCGACGCCCTGGGCATAAGCGGCCAGCAGCACGGCATGCGCGGCACAGCCGGCAGTGATCAGTTGTTCCTTGCGCGGCACCTTGAAATGATCCTGCAAGCGCGCAACCACCACGACCACCAACGGAGCACGCAACGGCCCGAGACGCGCCTTGTCCAAAGCCTGCGGCGTAATTTCGCCACCGCCCTCCTGCAGCGCCTCGACCAGCAGTTCGCCCATGCGCTCACGGGCCGAACCTTCGACAGTAATGAAACGATAAGGCCGCAACTGGCCATGATCGGGTGAGCGCAAGGCTGCACCAAACAGGATTTCCCGCTGTGCAGCATCCGGGGCGGGATCGACCAATCGCGGGACCGAAACACGATTGAGCAAAACGTCGAGAGCCTCCATGGGCGACCTCCTTGAGAATTGATCGGGCATTCTAGAGTGTGTTCAGAGTCAATAACGAGCACGTCGAGCAATTACTTACCACCGATGACCTTTGCCTGTCGGTTTACATGCACTCAGGCACAGGTAAAATGGCCGCCTTTCCCTATTTCAGTCAGAGCAGTTCATGGCGTTGCCGACCCTCCGCATCATCGGTTTCATCATCGGCATATTCCTGATCACTCTGGCGGTTGCCATGATCGTGCCCATGGCAACACTCGTCATATACGAGCGTTTTGAAGACCTGCGCTCCTTTCTGTGGGCCAGCGCCATTACCTTCATCGCGGGCCTGGCGCTTGTGGTGCCGGGCCGGCCGGAGCATGTCCATCTGCGTCCGCGGGACATGTACATGCTCACGGTTTCCAGCTGGATCATCGTCTGCATCTTCGCCGCCCTGCCCTTCCTGCTGACCCAGCACATCAGCTACACCGATTCGTTCTTCGAGAGCATGTCGGGGATCACCGCCACTGGCTCGACCGTGCTCAGCAATCTGGACAGCGCGTCTCCGGGGATTCTCATCTGGCGCTCCATGCTGCACTGGCTGGGCGGCATCGGCTTCATCGGCATGGCGGTAGCGATCCTGCCCCTGCTGCGCATCGGCGGCATGCGCCTGTTCCAGACCGAGTCCTCCGACCGCTCGGAAAAGGTCATGCCACGCTCACATATGGTGGCCAAGTTCATCGTCCTGGCCTACGTCGGCTTTACCGCTCTGGGCAGCCTTGCCTTCTGGGCGGCGGGCATGAGCCTGTTCGACGCAATCAACCATGCGATGTCTGCGATCTCCACAGGCGGTTTCTCCACCTCCGATCTTTCCCTGGCCAAGTGGCCACAGCCTGCCGTGCATTGGGTCGCAATCGTGGTGATGATCCTCGGCAGCCTGCCCTTTACGCTGTACGTGGCAACACTGCGCGGCAATCGCAAGGCGTTGATCAAGGATGAACAGGTTCAAGGGTTGCTCGGCCTGCTACTGGTCACCTGGCTCATGATGACTCTGTGGTACGGCGCGACCACCGACCTGCCCTGGAGCGACGCACTGCGTCACGTGGCCTTGAACGTGACCTCGGTCGTCACCACCACCGGCTTCGCACTGGGCGACTACAGCCTGTGGGGCAATTTCTCGCTGATGCTGTTTTTCTATCTGGGCTTCATTGGTGGCTGCTCCGGCTCGACCGCCGGTGGCGTGAAGATATTTCGCTTCCAGGTGGCCTATATCCTGCTGCGCGCCAACCTCAATCAGTTGATCCACCCGCGCGCCGTCATCAAGCAGAAGTACAACGGGCACAGGCTCGACGACGAAATCGTACGTTCGATCCTGACCTTTTCGTTCTTCTTCACCATCACCATCTGCGTGATCGCGCTGCTGCTTTCACTGCTGGGCCTGGACTGGATGACTGCCCTGACCGGTGCTGCAAGCACGGTTTCAGGCGTGGGCCCTGGGCTGGGAGAAATCATCGGGCCAGCGGGCAACTTCTCCACTCTGCCGGATGCTGCGAAATGGATTCTGTCCGCTGGCATGCTGCTGGGCCGTCTGGAGATCATCACTGTTCTGGTGCTTTGCGTACCGGCATTCTGGCGGCACTGATGCAAGGCTTGCCCTCACTCGGCTAGACTCAGGTCAGACCGACATGAGGGTGGGCATCATGGATCACGTCAAACAGTTCACGAGCTTCGCTGAGTTCTATCCTTTCTATCTGCAGGAACACCGCAGCAGCACCAGCCGACGCCTGCACTTCATCGGCACCAGTCTGGTGATCTTCCTGTTGGCATTTGGAATCGGCAGCGGCAGATGGTGGCTGTTGTGGCTACTGCCCGTTGCCGGTTACGGCTTTGCATGGGCGGGGCATTTCTTCTTCGAGAAAAACCGGCCGGCCACTTTCAAGCACCCGTTCTACAGCCTGCTCGGCGACTTCGTCATGTACCGGGACATGCTGCTGGGCAAGGTGCCGTTCTAGACAGCATCAAACGACCGACTCAGCGACCGGCTCCTGCGGCGCAGCAGCCTTTTGCTGAAGATGCGCATCGGCCAGACGAAACAGTTCGATGGTACCGTCCAGATGCTCGATCAAGGCGGTGCAGGACTCTACCCAATCGCCACAATTGAGGTATTCCACTTCTCCAACCATGCGAATTTCAGCGTGGTGGATATGCCCGCACACCACGCCATCGAGCCCGCGCTTCACACATTCGTGGGCGATGGCTTCCTCGAAGTCGCTGATGAAATTCACCGCCGTCTTGACCTTGTGCTTCAGATACGCCGACAGCGACCAGTAACCGTAGCCATATTTTGCCCGCCAGTGGTTGAGCCAGCGATTGAGAGTCAGCGTGAACTCGTAGGCCGAATCCCCCAGAAAAGCCAGCCAGCGGTGATAGCGCGTGATGACGTCGAACTGATCGCCATGAATCACCAGCAATCGACGGCCGTCCGCCGTCACGTGCTCGACTTCATCCACAAGCTGGATATTGCCCAGGATCAGCTTCGAGTAACGGCGCAGGAACTCATCATGGTTCCCGGTGATGTAAATCACCTCGGTGCCGCGCTTGCTCATGGTCAGCAAGCGGCGAATCACGTTGGTGTGCGCCTGAGGCCAGTACATGCCGCTGCGCAGCTTCCAGCCGTCTATGATGTCGCCGACCAGATAAACCTTGTCGGCCTGATAGCGCTTAAGGAAAGCCGACAGATGTTCAGCCTGACAATCGCGAGTGCCCAGATGCACATCTGAAATCCACAAGGTCCGCACACGTTGCTTGGAGCTGGGTTTGGCAAGCTGAGCACTGCTCATGGGAAGACCTCCGGCAGGTTTTCCACGAGAGTGCGGCATATGGGTTAACTGGATGTGACACCGATATGACCGTGTAATGACATACTCCGCCCCTGCCATGAACTCGCACACTTCACTGCTTTCAGGGATCAGAATGAATCAGCGCTCCGCCCTCGGCGCCTTGCATATCGGCGCCCTGATGTTTGGCCTTGCCGGTGTACTCGGCAAGCTGGCTGCCGCCTCGCCTTCGGTCATCGTTTTCGGACGCGCAGCCTTTGCAGCGGTTGCCTTGTGGCTCTTCATCCATTTCGCCCGCAATGCCGCCTGGGCATCTCTGCGCCTGAGGCATTGGGCACAACTGCTGTTCAGCGGAGTGTTGCTGAGTGCCCATTGGGTCACGTTCTTCATGGCGGTGAAAATATCGGGTGTGGCGGTTGCGACTCTGGGCTTTGCCAGCTTTCCGGCCTTTACGGTCATTCTCGAAGGCCTGTTCTTTCGCGAACGGATTCGTCTCACGGAAATTCTTCTCGTGGTGCTGGTCAGTGCCGGGCTGATACTTGTGACACCGGATTTCGACCTTGCCAGCGAGGCGACCACGGGCCTGCTCTGGGCCATATTTTCGGGGCTGACATTCTCGCTGCTGTCACTGGTCAATCGCGCAAGCTCTGCACATGTCCCCCCGGTGCAGGCTGCGTTGTGCCAGAACCTGATCGTAGCAGTCTGCCTGTTGCCTGCTGCGGCCGGTGAACTGGGTGATGTCTCAAGGCTGGACTGGCTGTGGATCGGGCTGCTTGGCGTATTTTGCACAGGTGTGGCACACAGCCTGTTCGTCGCCAGTCTGGCGGTGATAAAGGCAAGAATGGCAGCGATAGTGTTCGCCATGGAGCCGATCTATGGCATTGCTTTCGCCTGGCTGATATTTGCCGAGAGCCCCTCGCCGAGAATGCTGCTGGGGGGCGCCTTGATCATTAGCGCCATCATGGTTTCAGGGCTGATGAATCGATCGGACACCACGCCCTCGACCACCGCCAGGACTCACTGAGTATCGGGTTGGCCCGACCTGTCGTTATGACCCAGATCGCGCAGAGGATCGATCTGGTCGCGCACTCGCTGCTTGAGAACCTTGGCTTCCGGAAACCCGCCATCGGCCTTGCGCTCCCAGATCTGCGCACCATCGCAGGTGATGCGAAATACCCCGCCCGTACCCGGTTCCAGGGAAACTTTACCGAGATCGTCCGAGAACGTGCTCAATAACTCCTGGGCCAGCCAGGCCGCACGCAACAGCCACTGACATTGGGTGCAATAGGTAATGACGACTTCAGCTTTTTCGACTGACATGAACGGACTCTTCAAGACAAATCAATTGAGGTACCCACAATAGAGCACATGATAAACATTCCTTGTTTTCATGACGTTTGTGGAACTCCGTTTTTTAACTGCCCACCTATCAATAGTAGCCACAAGCCTTGATGCGCATCTATTTGCGCACCCATCTCTAGAAAAAACGCCATAAAAACCGCTACAGCCCTTATGGATCAAGCCAGTCACCCAACTGCGCACGATATTGCGCATGTGCGCATTTTTTTGCGCAGCTTATCGGAGGTATTTGCTCAAAAAACAATCAAAAATCGCTCGTTAAAAACATAAGCAATTGATTTAAATAGAGAAATAAATTCAGGCACGACTCTTGATAGAGGCAATGCCATTCAGCGGGCAGCATCGCCCGCAAGACAAAGGAACAAGGGATGTTCACACCTGCTCATCAGGCCAATTACATGTTGATCGACGGTGCTCTGCACCCGAACGCCATTCGCCATCTGCAACAGCGGAGCGAGCCACTGGAAATCGAGCCGCTTTACCTCGGCACAGGCCTGGCCACTCTCAAGGAACAAGGACCGATTCTGGTACACGCGCCTGTCGGCACCTCGCTGATTGCCGAATGGCAACAGAGTGCAGTCCAGCACCTGTATGCCAGTGTCTTCACCAGCCAGGCGCCCTTGCGCACGGTCTCCAGCCACCTGCGCCATTTCCTCCAGCCGCCGGACCATCTGGGCAATCACAGCCTGCTGCGCTTTGCAGACCCCGTCGTGATGTATTTCTGGTTATCGAGCTATCGCCAGGAACATCTGGACTCATTGCTGGGGCCTGTCACCGACTTATGGATCAAGACACCGATTCATCGCTGGCAACCTGAGCCCGAGTCCCCTTTCACACACTTTGCCCGCCATGGCCCGCCTCAAGCCTGGGATGCACGTTTTGCGCTACAGGGCGAACAGCAACTGGCCGCATTCGAGCAGTCTTATCGCTGGCTGTTCATCGAGCAGCTTCACGAATGGCTCACCGAGAACCACTCATCGGCGTTCGCCAACCAGACGGACGAACAGGTCCGCCGCTGGATGGAACACGTACTGGAAAAAGGCCGGGCATGGGGGCTGGAAAGTGATTACGCATTCGTGGCGTGGGCGGATGTCTGCCACACCTGGGGCCTGGACTTCATGGATCGGACTGACGGCCCCTATCAGCGCTGGCTGACGCTGTTTCCCGACAAGGCACAGTTGCCTCCCGAACTTCGCGTCGAGGCAGTCGCAGCACACGCACGCAGCATCACCGGTGCGCCCCCAGACTGACAAGCACGCCCCCTTCGGCAACGGCATGCAGCAAGTCGTGCAGCTTGCGCATGCCCAGCCTTCATATCGCAAGCTCGATTGTGCCTGGGCATGGCACAGTCAGGTCGAAAACTTACTGATTATAATCAATAAAAGTGATGCATATTTTTTATAATTAACTTAGACCAAAATCGAATTTCACAGGCAGTGCTGCATCACTTTAAGGTGCTCTGGACAAGGTCGAACGGACCTCTACCATTGGCAGGAGTTGTCATGAGCATCGAATTCATCGGCTATATCGCCACCCAACCCGGTTCTGAAATCCATCCCCGCAGCGGCCCGACCATTCAGCCCGACTACGTGGAAAAGGTCGCCAAGGCTCATGAAGACGCAGGCTTCGATCGGGCGCTGGTGGCGTATCACTCCAATAGCCCTGACAGCGCGTTTGTTGCCGCTCATGCCGCCAGCGTCACGACCAGACTCAAGTTTCTGATTGCCCATCGCCCGGGTTTCATTTCGCCAACCGTGGCTGCACGCCAGTTCGCGACGCTGGATGTCTTCAATGGCGGGCGCACTGCCGTGCATATCATCACTGGCGGGGATGACAAGGAGTTGCGTGCCGATGGCAGCCATATCGGCAAGGACGAGCGCTATGCCCGCAGCGATGAATACCTGAGCGTGGTGCGCCAGGAATGGACCAGCGACAAGCCGTTCGACCATCAAGGCACCTATTACCAGTTTGAAGGCGCTCATTCGCAGGTCAAATCGCCACAGCAGCCGCATATCCCTCTGTACTTCGGTGGCTCATCCGCCGCAGCGATTGCCGTGGCAGGCAAGCATGCCGATGTCTATGCGCTGTGGGGCGAGACCTACGAGCAGGTGCGCGATGTCGTCAAACAAGTCCGCGCCGAAGCGGCCAAACATGGCCGCACCATTCGCTTCAGCCTGTCATTGCGTCCGATCCTGGCAGAGACCGAAGAGAAAGCCTGGGCGCGTGCCGACAGCATTCTGGAGAAGGCCACCGCCCTGGCTCAAAGCAATGGTTTCGTACGTCGCGAACCGCCAAATGAAGGCTCGCGTCGCCTGCTGGCTGCGGCGGCGCAAGGGGCGCGTCTGGACAAACGCCTGTGGACCGGCATTGCTGGCCTGCTGGGCGCCCAGGGAAATTCCACTTCGCTGGTGGGAACACCGGAGCAAGTCGCTGAAGCACTGCTGGATTATTACGATCTGGGAATCACCACGTTCCTGATCCGTGGTTTCGATCCGCTGGACGATGCAATCGATTACGGCAAGAAGCTGATCCCGCTGACTCGGGAGCTGGTTGCAGAACGTGAGCGTCAGGCTCGGGAACGGGTTGCCTGATACGTAGCCGTCGCGGCAAGGCCCCTCCCACGATTCCCCATGCGGGAAGGGGCCTGGTCATTCATGCCGCGACCTGTTCCTGCCGCAACGACCTCGCCACCAGACTGCCGAATGATTCCACCGGCCCTTGCAGGTTGCCGAGGAAACGCGGGTAGACCAGCCACAAATCCATCACCGGCTTGAAGTCCTTGAGTGGCAGTACCGCCAGTTGCTCGCGATGGGCGCTACGCTCCAGCAATGGACGCGGTACCAGCCCCAGCCCCATGCCATCGGCAACCAGACCCAGTTGCAGCTCGGTGCCGAAGGTTTCCAGGTTGACCTTCAGGTTCAGCCCCTGATCGGACAAGGTGCGCTGTAGCCCTGCACGAAAGCCACAGCCATCCGGGTTAAGCACCCAGCCCTGTTCATAACAGTCAGCCAGCTTGCCGGGCTTCTTCATCACTGCGTCTTTGGCACAAACCACCACCAGTTCCACCTTGCCGATGGATTGGCCGATGATGTTTTCCGGGAATATCTTGCCTGCCGGGAAAAGCGCCGCCGCCGCATCCAGCTCACCGTTCTCGATCTTGCCGATCAGGTTGCTGCCCCAGCCGGTCACCACCTGGGCACGCAGGTCCGGGAATTCGCCCCGCAGTTGCTTGAGCGCATCAAGCAGCACCACATCGCCAATGGTCTGCGGCACACCCAGGCGCAACAAACCGCTGGGCGGTGTATCGCTGGCTACGAGTTCTCGCAACGAGTCCATCTCACGCAGGATCGCCAGGCACTTTTGATAGACCTGCATGCCGATCGGTGTGGGTTTGAGCGGCTTGGTGTTGCGGTCGAACAGTTCGACACCCAGCGCCTGCTCGAAATTCTGTACCCGGCGGGTAATCGCAGGCTGAGTCAAATCCAGCGAATCCGCCGCATGGCTGATCGACTGACAACGAATCACTGCAACGAAAGCATCGATATCATCAATTTTCATTCGGACCGCACATAAAAATATAAAAAGAACATAGGCAAAAAGCATAGTGGGATTTCAGGATTCTGAATAGCTGCCTTCACGCGACAAGAGCGAATCATTCACGAAAGTCCCGGCTCGCAAAAAAGTATTAAAGAGCTTTTCGTTATAACCTAATCATAAAAAAATAGCATATTAAGATCTCACATTATGTTTACATCCATTCAGGCATCAACCAGCCCTGGAATGGATATGACACAGACTCGACACCCGGAACGACTCAGGGCCTTCATTGGAGCACTGGCCGAGCTTATCGATGGCAACCCGCGCGAGGGCGATCTCTTGCATCGTGGCGGCAAACTGCTTTCACAACTGGTCAGCCATGACGACTGGCTACCTGACGAATTCGCGATCCCCGACCCGACCCGCTATCAGCAATTCCTGCTGCATGCCGATTCCCGGCAGCGCTTCTCGATTGTCAGCTTCGTATGGGGGCCGGGCCAGAGCACGCCGATTCACGACCATCGGGTCTGGGGCCTGATCGGCATGTTGCGTGGCGCCGAATACTCACAGGGTTTCGTTCGCAGCCCCGATGGACGCCTGGAGCGCGAAGGCCCGGCGATTCGCCTGGAGCCCGGCCACGTGGAGGCCCTGTCGCCACGCAGCAACGATGTCCACCAGGTCAGTAACGCCTTCAGCGATCAAGTGTCGATCAGCATTCATGTCTACGGCGCCAACATCGGCGCGGTAAAGCGTGCCGTCTATGAGCCGGACGGCACCGAAAAACTGTTCATTTCCGGTTATTCCAACGCCTTTCTCCCGAATATCTGGGACCTGTCAAAAGAGAGCAAAGCCCAATGACCACACAATCGACCCGAACCTTTGCCGACATTCGCCAAGCGCTGCTGGAACGCCGGGAAACCGCGCTGGTGGATGTGCGCGAAGAAGCCCCGTTCGCTGAAGCGCACCCGCTGTTCGCAGCCAATATCCCGCTGTCGAAGCTGGAGCTGGAAGTGTTCTCGCGCATTCCGCGCCGCGATACCGCCATCACCCTTTATGACAATGGCGAAGGCCTGGCGCAGATTGCCCTGCAACGCTTGCAGGGCCTGGGCTACAGCGACGTCAAACTGCTCGATGGCGGCCTGCAGGGCTGGCGCGATGCGGGTGGCGAACTGTTTATCGACGTCAACGTGCCCAGCAAGGCCTTTGGCGAACTGGTTGAACATCATCGCCATACCCCTTCCCTGTCGGCCGAAGAGGTCAAGGCACTGCTCGATAGCAAGGCAGACGTTGTGGTGCTCGACGCTCGACGCTATGACGAGTACCAGACCATGAGCATCCCCAGCGGGATCAGCGTGCCGGGCGCCGAACTGGTGCTGCGCGCACGGGAACTGGCGCCGGACCCGAACACCCGGATCATCGTCAATTGTGCCGGACGTACCCGCAGCATCATTGGCACACAGTCGCTGGTCAACGCGGGCCTTCCCAATCAGATCAACGCACTGCGCAACGGCACCATCGGCTGGCTGCTGGCCGGACAGACACTGGATCACGGTCAGGCACGTCGCTTCGCGGCAGTCAGCGAGGAAACTCGTGAAGTGGCCAGTGCCGATGCCCGCAAGGTTGCCGACAAGGCCGGCGTACAACGCGCCAGCCGCGCCGACCTGCAACGCTGGCAGGCCGACGCCACACGCACCACGTATCTGTTCGATGTACGCACCCCGGAAGAATTCGCCAAAGGCCACCTGCCTGCAGCTCGCTCCACGCCCGGCGGGCAACTGGTGCAGGAAACCGATCACTTCGCCAGCGTGCGCGGTGCGCGTCTGGTGCTGGTGGACGATGACGGCGTACGGGCCAACATGTCGGCGTCCTGGCTTGCGCAACTGGGCTGGGAAGTGTTCGTGATCGATGATCTGCAAGCGGCGGACTTCAGCGAGCAAGGTGACTGGGATGCTCCTTTCCCGACGCCGCCTCAGGTCGAGGAAATCAGCGCCGGGACCCTGGCTCAATGGCAGGCCGACGGCAATGTCGCGGTACTCGACTTCACCGCCAGCGCCAACTACGTCAAGCAGCACATCCCCGGCGCATGGTGGACATTGCGGGCGGATCTCGCACAGGCCCTGAGCAAAGTGCCCAGTGCCGAACGTTATGTGCTGACTTGCGGCAGCAGCCGTCTGGCCCGCCTGGCGGTGGCCGAGGTTGAGGCCTTGACCGGCAGGCAGGTGTTCCTGCTCAACGGCGGGACCGCCAGCTGGATCAAGGCTGGCCTGCCACTGGAGCACGGCGAAAGTCACCTGGCCTCGCCACGCATTGATCGCTATCGCCGCCCCTATGAAGGCACTGATGCACCACGCGAGGCGATGCAGGCTTATCTGGACTGGG
Source organism: Pseudomonas serbiensis (assembly GCF_030580745.1). Classification (NCBI taxonomy): domain Bacteria; kingdom Pseudomonadati; phylum Pseudomonadota; class Gammaproteobacteria; order Pseudomonadales; family Pseudomonadaceae; genus Pseudomonas; species Pseudomonas serbiensis. The sequence goes on along the minus strand of NZ_JAUQOO010000004.1, from coordinate 156,217 downwards.
AGTTTGGTCTGGTGGAGCAACTGGGTCGCGACGGGACCCATGGCTTCAATGTGATCTGACTTTGCGCTGAACTTTACTGGCCTCTTCGCGGATGACTCCGTTCCCACAGAAAAGCTCACATGTGAACTTGATTCCGTAGGAGCGAATTCATTCGCAAAAGGCCTGTACAGCCAAGGAAAACACACCGCCTTCAATGACGTCTAGCGGATGAATCCGCATCAACAAAATCAATATTATTTATATTTTAAAAACAAAAAATCAGTTAATTACATAATTAGCATATAACCAAAAGATACTTCACATCTGTTTCTTATAGGAATAACTTCAATCTCATTCACCCAGGCAGGGACTGCTGACCTCCAGAGCCGTCAGCCCACGACACCCATTCAGGAGCACTCGACATGAGCACACAACGTCACTTGAAACTCGGAGCCATGGTTCATGGCGTGGGCCACGGTTGGGGTGAATGGCGCCATCCGGATGCGCTGGCGGATGCCAGTGTCAATTTCGGTTTCTACAAGCAGCAGACCGCCCTGGCCGAAGCGGCCAAATTCGATTTCGTCTTCATTGCCGACAGCCTGCATATCCACGAGAAATCCAGCCCGCACTACCTGAACCGCTTCGAGCCGCTGACAATCCTCTCGGCACTGGCGGCCATCACACAGCACATCGGTCTGGTGGCGACTGTCACGGTCAGCTACACCGAACCCTTCCAGGTGGCCCGCCAGTTCGCCTCACTGGATCACATCAGTGGCGGTCGCGCTGGCTGGAACGTGGTCACTTCCTGGCTCAGCGGTACTGCCGACAACTTCAGCAAGGGAGAGCATCCGCCCCATGCGGTTCGCTATCGCATCGCCAAGGAACACGTCTCGGTGGTCAAGGGCCTGTGGGATTCCTGGGAAGACGACGCCTTTGCCCGCAACAAACAGACCGGCGAATTCTTCACCCCGAGCAAGCTGCATGCGCTCAACCATCAAGGCGAGTTCTTTCAGGTCAAAGGCCCGCTGAACATTTCCCGCTCCCGTCAGGGTCATCCCGTGCTGTTTCAGGCCGGGACTTCCGAGGACGGGCGCAATTTCGCAGCGGAATATTCCGATGCCATCTTTGTTCATGCAGAAACCCTCGAAGACGCCAAAAACTATTCCAGGGACCTGAAAAAACGCGCCGCAGGATTCGGCCGCAACCCGCAAGACCTGTCGATCCTGCCGGGTATCCGCCCGATCATCGGCCGCGATGAAGCCGAAGTGGAAAGCCGCTATCAACAGGCCGTGGAACTGGTGTCCATCGAAGATGCCATCGTTGCGTTGGGGCGCCCATTCAACGATCACGATTTCAGCCAGTACCCACTGGATGAGCCGTTCCCCGAACTGGGCGACCTGGGCTCCAACAGTCAGAAAGGCGGCTCGGACCGCATCAAGCAACTGGCCAAAGACGAAGGCCTGACCCTGCGTGAAGTCGCCTTGTACTTCTCGCGCCCTCGCCGCGATTTCGTCGGCACACCCGAGCAGGTTGCCGACGCTGTCCAGACCTGGTTTGAACAAGGCGCGGCGGATGGCTTCATCATCAATTCGCTGCTGCCGGACGGCTTGCAGTATTTCACCGAGCTGGTCGTGCCGCTGTTGCAGCAACGCGGTCTGTTCCGCAGCGAATACACGGGCGCAACCCTGCGTGAGCACTTTGGTTTGTCCGTACCGGTCAATCGCCATGCACAAGGCGCCCAGACCCTGGGTTCCAGAGAGGAAGCCGTGGCATGAGCCTTTCCCTGCTTCGTCCTCAGGACAATCCAGAATCAGCCGAGGCTTTCGCGGCCCGGCTGGCCCAGATCACCGCACAACTGGCCGAAACAGCCGAGCATTACGACGTCAGCGGCGAGTTCCCCCACGACAACTTCCGTCTGCTGCATGAACACGGACTGCTGGGCCTTACCGTCCCCACCGACCTGGGCGGCGGCGGTGCCGATCTGATTCAGGCACTGCAAACGGTCAGTGCCGTTGCCAAGGGCGAACCTTCCACTGCGCTGATTCTGGTCATGCAGTACATCCAGCATTCCCGTTTGCAGGAAAGCAAAAGCTGGCCCAGGGATTTGCGTGTACTGGTCGCGAAACAAGCCGTTCAGGATGGCGCACTGATCAATGCACTGCGAGTGGAGCCAGACCTCGGCACTCCAGCTCGCGGCGGCCTGCCTGCCACCACTGCCCGCCGCACAGCGGAAGGCTGGCGGATCAGCGGCAGCAAGATCTACTCCACCGGCAGCCATGGCCTGACCTGGTTCAGCGTCTGGGCTCGCAGTGATGATGAAGACCCACTGGTCGGAGCCTGGCTGGTACACAAGGACACGCCCGGCATCCGTATAGTCGAAGATTGGGACCATTTGGGGATGCGTGCCACCAGCAGTCATGAAGTGATCTTCGAGGACGTGCTGGTACCGCTGGAACATGCCGTCAGTGTCAGCCGCTGGAGCGCTCCACAGCCGGAGCTCGACGCTTCGGGCCTGCTCTGGATGTCGGTGCTGCTGTCGTCGGTCTATGACGGTATCGCCCACTCGGCAAGGGACTGGCTGGTTCAGTGGCTGGAGCAGCGCAAGCCGTCCAACCTCGGAGCTGCACTGTCGACCCTGCCACGCTTTCAGGAGGTGGTCGGCCATATCGACACCTTGCTGTTCGCCAATCAGAACCTGCTGGAGTCGGCCGCCAGGGGGCTGGTGCCGACGAAAAACGCTGCGCAGATCAAATACCTGGTGACCGGCAACGCCCTTCGCGCTGTAGAGCTGGCCATCGAAGCGACCGGCAATCCCGGCCTGTCACGCAGCAATCCGCTGCAACGCCATTACCGTAATGTGCTGTGTGGCCGGGTTCATACGCCGCAAAACGACGCGGTCCTTCAGGGGGTGGGCAAGGCTGTTTTCGCGGCTCGCAGTACATCCCTGTAAGGACTTCATCAGATCGTTTTTTCCGATGATAATGAATCTATTTAACAGGCGTCTTCACGAATAACTTCGTGAAGACGAACATCAAAATAAAAATGTCATATTCAATATTAAAAGCCTATTTTTTCAACCCTTTAGCAAACCGCTTTTTTATTTGTCCCCCCTCATTCATCCCCCCTGAAATATCACCCTAGTTAGTTATCGTACATCGATAGTAAATCCATCTAAAACTCATATTAGTTCGCCCTTTCAAACCGCTTTCAAGCTCACACCCTTAAGCCATTTACCTAGGACCACACACCTGTCGCGCACACCTGCGACAGTCCGTTCTGGATCCAAAAACATTGAATACAATGACTTTTACCTGACACTCCAGTCAGCTAAAAATCCAAATACCTGTGTCGTAGAGCCTACGCCGCCCACTGCAAGGATTAGGGGTTATCCCGATATTGACGTCAATTTACCATCGCTATCATCCGATTATCTTTAAGGCAATCGAATGGATGCGAGGATGGCTATTTACATTGGTTTTTGGCTTGGCCTCGCTGTAAGCGCTACCGGGATCGCACTGGGACAAAACATAGTTTCAGCCAGTGGCCTGGTTATTATTGCTATCGCTACTATTGCCCTGCATTTACGTGCCAGAGCGTCTACAACGCCACTTGCCACAGAACACTCCGACTCAGACCCGTCTCAATCCCTGAGCCAGCCCGACGTACCGGCGCTGTTGCATACCGTCGTTCCAAGCTGGAGCGAAAGCATCAATCAGAGCCGTGACCTGCTGCAAACCAATATCAGTGAACTGTTCAACAGCTTCAGTAATATTGCGACCCGCCTGGAAGGCAGCCTGCAGAACTCCGAGAACATTCTCGGAAACGGTGGCGTCGGAGCCAGCCTGCTTGAAGCCAACGAACGGCTCAAGGAAGTGACCCACTCCTTCAACGCCAGCAGTCAGCGACAGCAGGAATTGACGACCACGATCGGCAAACTCGACAGCTATGCCGGTCAGTTGCAATTCATGGCCAAGCGCGTGCAGGAAATCGCCAGCCAGACCAACCTGCTGGCCCTCAATGCCGCTATCGAAGCCGCTCGTGCCGGCGAACATGGCCGTGGCTTCTCGGTAGTCGCCGACGAAGTGCGCAAGCTCTCTTCGCTGTCCGCCGAGACAGGCCAGGGCATGGACACCAAGGTCGAAGAAATCAACCAGGCCATCCAGTTCACCATCACCGCGGCCGCCGAACTGGGCGCAAGCGAGCGCAACAACCTGGACTTTCTCAACGACTCGGTCACTCAAGTCATGGCCCGCCTGGGAGAGAACCTCAACGAACTTTCAGATTCCTCCCAGGCGCTGCAACGCGATGCCAGGGATACCCAGCGCGATATCCACTCGATCATGGTCAACCTGCAGTTCCAGGACCGCGCCGACCAGATGCTCGATCACGTCCAGGCCGATCAGCAACAACTGCTCGATGCCCTGCACAGTCAAGACCAGAGCCTCGATGATCCGCACGCATGGCTGGATCGCCTGCGTCAGCGCTTCACCACGGAAGAAGAGCGCAACGGGCGACCACAGGCCGCTGCCAGCGAAATCACTTTTTTCTGATTCCTGCTTTTTCCCTATACGAGAGTTCCGAACATGGCCAAGACCGTAATGATCGTCGATGACTCTTCATCGATGCGCCAGTTGGTGAGAATGAGCCTGAGCAGCGCCGGGCATCAAGTGATCGAGGCTGTAGACGGGCGCGATGCCCTCAACAAGCTGACCGGGCAGAAGGTCAACCTGATCATCAGCGACGTGAACATGCCCAACCTCGACGGCATAGGCCTGGTCAAGGAAGTCAAGGCACGCCCTGAATACCGCTTCACGCCCATCATCATGCTCACCACCGAAAGCGAACAATCCAAGAAAGCCGAAGGCCAGGCCGCGGGTGCCAAAGCCTGGATCGTCAAACCTTTTCAGCCTCAGCAATTGCTCGCTGCGGTCGAGAAACTGCTGGGGTAAGCCCATGTTCTCGATAACAGGCGGTACGCAAGACGCCCCGACGCTGATGCATGTGAAGGGCGACCTGACCATCTATGAAGTCAGACAGGCGCGTGAGTTGCTCATCCCCTTGATGTCCACCCAGGCCCATTCATGGCAAATGGACCTCAGCGGCATCGATGAACTCGACAGCGCTGGCGCCCAACTGTTGCTGGCATTGCAGCGCGAGCTGTCATTGACCGGGACACCAGCCACCGTCAGTGCAGCCTCGCCCAGCGTGATTGAAATGGCCGAGCTGCTGGCTCTGGATGTTCTCCAACCTGTGGCCAAGGCCGAGGATTGACCGATGCTCAGTGGCGAACAGTGGAATCAATTACTCCAGGGCTTTCTGGATGAAGGCCGTGACCTGCTCAAGGATGCCGAAGACAGCCTGCTGCGTCTTGAAACCTCGCCTGACGATCACGACGCCGTCAATGGCCTTTTCCGGGCTGTACACACCCTCAAAGGGTCAGCCGGCATTTTTTCGCTGACGCCGCTGGTCACCCTCACCCATCACCTGGAAAGTCTGTTGATGTCGGTACGCGACGGCCAGCGAGTGCTGACCTCGGACCTGACTTCGCTAATGCTCAAATGCATGGATGAACTGAGCACGATGCTCGAAAGCGTAGACCCCGACAACGGCCTGATGGAAGCCAACGAAAGCCGCCAGGCCCCACTGCTCGCGGCATTGGCCAAGGCTCAGGGACATGATGCCGTCGAGACCGAAGATACCGCGTCGAGCAGCAGTGAAACGGCCGTGAGTGCCGACGAACGCGACTGGCAGGTTTGCATCGCGTTTGCCAAGGAACTGTTCCAGAACGGTTTTGACCCTGCGGCCTTCGTGCGTTACCTCAAGAAGCTCGGCACCATCACGCACTTGCAGACGCTGACGCCCTCCTTGCCCGAGCTGGGGAAACTCGACCCTGAAGACTGCTACCTGGAGCTGAAACTGACCCTGCGCAGCAGCGCTCAGGCCAGCGAGATCGAAGACGTTTTCGAGTTCATTCAGGATTTCTGCACACTGCATATCGAGCAACTGACTCCTGAACCCGATGCTGGCCAAACCGTTATCGAGCATTACCCAGTCGTCGAACAGGCTCCGGTCATGCAAGCGCAGGCCGTGGCTCAGGTCCCCGTAGCCGCGCCTGAAAGACCCTCCGCGGCCCCCAACCGTGACCGTCGGCCCGTGGAAACCACGCTGGTCAAGGTCGCAGCAAACAAGCTTGATGAGCTGATCAATCTGGTCGGCGAGCTGGTCATCAGTACAGCCGGCGCGCAAATGCAGGCTCGTCTCAGTGGCCACAACGCCTGTATCGAAAGCACTCAGGCGGTGCTCCAGCATGTTGAGCAGATCCGCGAAAGCGCGCTGAAGCTGCGCATGGTCGAAGTGGGTGAAACCTTCAACCGCTTCCACCGCGTAGTGCGTGACGTCAGCCAGGAACTGGACAAGAAGATCCAGTTGACCATTCGCGGGGGCGAAACCGAGCTGGACAAGTCGGTGATCGACAAGGTGGCCGACCCGTTGACGCATCTGGTGCGCAACGCCATCGACCACGGCATCGAGTCCGCGGCCGACCGCCTGGCCGTCGGCAAACCCGCCGAGGGCAATCTGAGCCTCAATGCCTATCACGACTCAGGGATGATCGTGCTGGAAATCAGCGATGACGGGCGCGGCCTGAACACCGCACGCATTCTGGAAAAAGCCATCGCCAAAGGCATGGTCGAACCTGACGCACAACTGAGCGACAGCGATATTCACTTGCTGATTTTCGAGGCCGGGTTCTCCACCGCCGAGCAGGTTTCCAACCTGTCGGGACGCGGTGTGGGAATGGATGTCGTGCGTAGCGCCATCGATCAACTGCGCGGCCTGATCGAGATCGATTCGGTTGCCGGTGAAGGCTGCACATTCCGCATTCGCCTGCCGCTGACCCTGGCCATCATCGACGGTTTTCTGGTCAGCGTAGGCCAGGACAGTTTCGTCATTCCGCTGGACATGGTCACCGAATGCATGGAGGCCAGCGAGCCGCCTCTGGAAAACGGCTATGGCTATCTGAACCTGCGTGGCAGACCCCTGCCCTGCATCGCACTGGACAGTCATTTCGGTATCAAGGCCGAGCCTTCACGCCGCCGCAATATTGTCGTGGTCAGCCAGGGACGCCAGCAGGCCGGGCTGATCGTCGATCAGTTGCATGGCGAATTGCAAACCGTCATCAAGCCTCTGGGCAAGATGTTCCAGCACCTTCGCGGTATCAGCGGCTCCACCATTCTGGGCTCCGGTCAGGTCGCACTGATTCTGGATATACCCAGCCTGTTTCGCCATTTACAAGCCCTGGTCGAAAGCGCCAACCAGACCAGTGTCGCCAGCACCAACTAACTTTTTCAGCCTTCAGGAGATGTAAACATGCAGTTCATCCGAAATATGAAGATAGGGGTCAGGCTGACACTCGGTTTTCTGATCGTCGTGGCCTTGACCGCGACCATTGGCTTGCTTGGCATCCGCAACCTGGACGAGGTGAATCGGCTTTCGGATCGAATGTACGACATCGACGTCGAGGGCATGAGCCAGTTGCAGGAAGCCAATATCCAGTTGATCACCGCAGGTCGCGCCATGCGCCAGAGCCTGCTCTCCACCACTCAGGAAGAGCGGGAAAGTGCGGCCAACCTGACTCGCAGCACACTGGAAACCACTCGCGCTCTGATCGTCAAATCCCGCGAGAGCTTCATCACCAAAGAAGGCCAGGCCAGAGTCGATGGCTTGCTGGCACCACTGACCGAATACGAAAACGTAGCCAAGCAACTCTTGCTCGCCCATCAACAAAGCGGCCAGCTCCAGGAAGCCAGTGAGGTAACCAATCTGTTGCCAAAGGCCATATCGACGTCCGAGATAGTCGACCGCATGCTGGGTGAAGTGGTCGATTACAAGAAAGAACGGGCCGGACAGTCGAATCAGGAAATCACCACGATCTCCGAAAGCTCCCGCGTGCAAATGATTGTGCTGGTGGCCGTCGCCACTCTGCTGGGCATGCTGATCGGCGTACTGGTCACCCGCAGCATCACCAAGCCGCTCAATGGCGCGGTGGAAGCCGCCAACCGCATGGCGGCCGGCGACCTGAGCAAGGACCTTGAAGTCAACAGCAAGGACGAAACCGGTCAGTTGCTGGCTTCCATGCAGAACATGGCCCTGCGTCTGCGCAGTATTCTGGGTGATGTACGCAGTGCCGCAGACTCGCTGTCTTCAGCCTCGGAGCAGGTCAGTTCGACCTCGCAGTCCCTGAGCCAGGCGGCCAACGAACAGGCCGCCAGCGTCGAACAGACCAGCGCCTCGGTCGAACAGATGTCCGCTTCGATTGCCCAGAACACTGAAAGCGCCAAGATCACTGACGGCATCGCAGGCAAGGCTGCCAATGACGCCGTTCAAGGCGGTGGCGCTGTCGGCGACACCGTCCTGGCCATGAAGCAGATTGCCGACAAGATCAGCATCATCGACGACATCGCTTACCAGACCAACCTGCTGGCCCTGAACGCAGCAATCGAAGCCGCACGAGCGGGCGATCACGGCAAAGGCTTCGCAGTGGTCGCCGCCGAAGTGCGCAAGCTGGCCGAACGCAGCCAGGTGGCGGCCCAGGAAATCGGTCAGGTCGCCTCCAGCAGCGTACAACTGGCCGAGCAGGCTGGACGCCTGCTCAACGAGATCGTGCCCAATATCCAGAAGACCTCCGACCTGGTGCAGGAAATCACTGCGGCGTCCCAGGAACAGAGCGGCGCGGCCGGGCAGATCAATATCGCCATGGGCCAGATGAACCAGATCACCCAACAGAACGCTTCGGCCTCCGAAGAGCTGGCGGCCACGGCAGAAGAAATGAATGCCCAGGCCGGCCAGTTGCAGGAACTGATCGGCTTCTTCCGCTTTGAAGCACAGTCTTCATCCAGACCTCAGCCACGCGCCTCGGACAACTACAGCAGCACGCCGCCGCCATGGTCCAGAGGCAAGTCGCAGGTCGATGAAGGCCAGTTCGTCAGTTTCAATTAAGGGGGGACGTGACCCATGAGCCTTCCGCAAACTGTAGAGCTGTTATCCGACGCCGACACGATGAGCATCCAGCATCTGTCGTTTCGGGTACGCGATGCCGCATATGCGTTACCCATCGATCTGGTGCGCGAAATCATCGAGTACGACGAAGTCACTTCCGTACCGATGATGCCGGCCTTTATCCATGGCGTGATCAACCTGCGCGGTAACGTGGTGCCGGTGCTCGATCTGGCGGCGCGCTTCGGCTTCGAGCTGACGCAGCCCGGCAAGCGCACCTGCATCGTGATCATCGAGCTGACGCTGGAAGACCTCTACCAGCGCATCGGTCTGGTGGTGGACGCCGTGGACGCCGTGCTCGATATCGATCCGCAACAGGTGGTGCCCGCCCCACCTTTCGGGGCCGGTATCCGCACAGACTTCATCGCCGGCATGGCTCGTCGCGACCAGACTTTCACCATCATTCTGAACATTGCACAAGTGTTGTCACTGGACGACATTCGCCAGCTCAGTCTTGCTGTGCTCAAGGGAACCTGAGATGTCAGAAGCACTGAAGATGCCGACACTCGGTGATACCGAGTTCCTCCATCTGCAAAAACTCATGGCCGATGCTTCAGGCATCCAGCTGGCGCAGAACAAGCGTCCGCTGGTTGCCGGTCGCCTGATGAAACGCCTTCGTTATTACCGGCTCGACAGTTACACCGAATACCTGCACATGCTCGAACAGCCCATGTACAAGCAGGAACGCCGTCTGGTGGTGGATCTGCTGACCACCAACGAAACGTACTTCTTCCGCGAACATCCACACTTCGAGTTTCTCGGCCAGTGGCTGGCCAGACGCCGGGGCTCACTGCGGATCTGGAGTGCCGCCTGCTCATCGGGTGAAGAGCCCTACAGCCTGGCGATGGTGCTCAGCGAACACGCCACCACACAGGACTGGTCCATCATGGCCAGCGACCTGAGCCTGAGCATGCTGCACAAGGCCCACGAAGGCATCTATGACATCGCCCAGGCCAAGTACTTTCCCCAAGGCTGGATGCAGCGCTACTGCCTGAGCGGCGTAGGCGACATGAGCGGACGCTTCCGGGTGCAGGCGGCCCTGCGCGACCGGGTCACGCTGCGCGAGGTGAATCTCGTCCAGCCGCTGGCAGAAGACGTGGGCATGTTCGATGTGATCTTTCTGCGCAACGTATTGATCTACTTCGACAACGAAGAAAAGAAACGTATTGTGCAGCGCCTTGTCTGTCAGTTGCGTCCCGGCGGCCTGCTATTCATAGGCCACGCCGAAAGCATTCATGGTTTTGAGCTACCCGTACGACTGGTACGGCCCTCGGTGTACGAATGTCTGTGAATCAACCCATTTTCCTGCGCCCCGGCGATTACTTCTTTGGGCGCCACGACGGTCCTGTCACGACCCTGCTGGGCAGTTGCGTATCGATCATTCTCTGGCATCCACGCTGGCGCTTGCTGGGCGTATCCCATTACGTCCTGCCCCGTGACCCGACGGCCAGCTACAACAAGGCACCGCTCAACGATCAGGACACGCGCTACGGCGATGCCGTGTTCCAGCGCATGCACGCCGACATGGTGCGTCACGGCACCAACCCGAGCGAGTACCGCAAAGGGATTTTCGGCGGTGGCTGCCTGTCGCGTTTCGAGGGTAACTCGCTGCGCAAGATCGGCCACACCAACAGCGACTTCGCCCGCAAACAGTTCAGCCTGCGCAACTGGGCGGTGGACTTGCACGACCTCAATGGCGAGCACTACCGCCGCCTTCAGATAGATGGCCTGAGTGGCAGGATCGACTGTCAGCGCAATGAAGTCACGCCGCCCGTCATGCCGAACTCAAGGACAGGTGGGCATATTCTGTGATCCGCGTATTCATCGTTGACGACTCGGCCCTGGTTCGCCAGGTGCTTACCAATTGCCTGGCAAACCATCCCGGCATCGAAGTGATCGGCCAGGCCAGTGACCCGCTTTACGCCATCGACAAGATGCGCCGCGACTGGCCTGACGTGGTGATTCTGGATGTCGAAATGCCGCGCATGGATGGTCTTACCTTTCTGCGTCAGATCATGAGCGAACGCCCTACTCCGACCCTGATCTGTTCGACGCTGACCGAGGAAGGTGCCAGCGTTTCCGTCGAGGCACTGGCAGCCGGTGCAGTGGGGGTTTTCACCAAGGCCCGGCTGGGTCTGAAACAAAGCCTGGAGCAACTGTCGGGGGATCTGATCCGCAAGATCGAAGAGGCCGCCCGCACACGCCCAGGCGCTTTCCGGCCACCTGCCCGCGCGCAGGTCCAGGAAGCACCGCCCGCAGTAAATCCATTGTTCAGGACCACCGACCGGGTGGTCGCACTGGGCTGCTCGACCGGAGGCACCCAGGCACTGGAATTCATTCTTCGCCAACTGCCACGTGACTGCCCGGGCATTGTGATCGTTCAACACATGCCGGAAAAATTCACGGCAGATTTCGCAAGACGTCTCGATAGTCTCTGCCAGATAGAAGTACGTGAAGCCAGGCATCTGGATCGCGTTCACAGCGGTCTGGCACTGATCGCTCCCGGTGGTCTGCACATGCAGCTCAAACGCAACGGGGCACACTATCAAGTCGAGGTTCTCGATGGCCCACCGGTCAACCGGCACAAGCCATCGGTAGACGTGCTGTTTCGCTCTATGGCCAGACATGCAGGCGCCAATACGCTGGGCGTGATCATGACCGGCATGGGAGACGACGGAGCGCGCGGCCTGCTGGCCATGCGCGAAAGCGGAGCCCACACCGTCGCCCAGGATGAGGCCAGTTGCGTTGTGTTCGGCATGCCCAAGGAAGCGATTCGCATGGGCGCGGCACAAGCGATAGAACCGCTGTCCAGAGTACCGATACTGATCCAACAGTTTGGTGACAGCGCACGGCATGGCTAACGGAATGCCATCGCCGATATTCGGGATAGGGACGTCCTCCCCGTGGGCGTCTTGCAAATGGATGCAGCTAGCCATCAGCGGGCTATCATCAACCCCCACGGGAGAATAGTAATCGTAGCTGTCACTCGTTGGCCGCTATTCACTTCCCATGCGACACAGGCCGTACATATGCCTTGCCGAATTCTGCTCGCCGATGACTACCCGTTGTTTCGGGCTGGTATACGAGCACTACTGGAAAAACAACACGAATACGAAATCGTCGGGGAGGCTGGCGATGGGGATAGCATCGTCCAGCTTGCTTGCCTGTTGTCGCCGGACATCATCCTGCTCGACATGTCCATGGAGCGATCATGCAGCGTCCATACACTGGAGGAGTTGTCAGTCCATGCGCCCTGCAGCAAGGTGCTCATGCTATCGACACATACCGACTCAAGCTTCGTCATGAAATGCCTGCAACTGGGTGCCCAGGGCTATCTGCTCAAGAGCGCCAGCTTTCTGGAGCTGGAACTGGCCTTACAGGCGTTGCAGCATGGCGATCAATATCTGTCTTCGGAAGTCGTGCCGCTGGTGGTCAGCCAGGCCGTCAAGAAAAGCCTTACGCAGCCTTCGGGCAGCAGATCCGGAAACTTTTCACTGACTGAACGCCAACTGGAAATCCTGCGCCTGATCGCCCGTGGCGAATCGACTCGTTCCATCGCACTGGGCCTGGGCCTGAGCGTCAAGACAGTCGAGGCCCATCGCTCTCAGGTCATGCATCGTCTGGGGATTCACGATATCGCCAGCCTGGTGTTGTTTGCCGTGCGTGAGGGGATCATTCAGGTCAACGATTAGCCTCACGTCAGCAGTGGCGGCTCAAAGGCCGTCACTTGCGGCAACGCCTGATCCCACCTGACGACCTCCACCGACGCTGTTTGTGCCGAGCAACCCTGAGACAAGCGTGAAGCACCCACATCGAGGGTAATCACGTTCGGGTTGCCATGTTTCTCAAGGCTGCCCTTCTGGCCATGGGCCAGTGGATCGAACCAGGCTCCGGTGGCGATCTGCACGACACCGGGGCGAATGTCATCCGAGACAATCACCCCGGCCAGAAAAGCCCCTCGCTCGTTGAAAACCTTGACCACATCGCCATCGACAATGCCTCGGGCCTGCGCGTCGATACGATTGAGGGTCAAGGGCTCACGCTCGTGGATCTTTGAAGCGCGGCTATAGGCACCGTGGTCGTACTGACTGTGCAAACGGGTTCGCGGCTGGTTGGAGAGCAGGTGCAAGGGAAACGTGGCCGCTGGCTTGTTCAGCCAGACCGGATGCCCCGGACAGTCCGCGTAACCGAACCCGGCAATGCGCTCGGAGAAGATTTCGATACGCCCTGAAGGCGTGGGCAAAGGGTTGGCCTGCGGGTCGTCGCGGAAGGGCTTGAGCAGGATCATGTCGGTTTCGGGGTACTGCACCTCGAACAGGCCCTCGCGCCAGAACCGATCATAGTCCGGCAACTGCACGCCGAAGGTTTCGGCCCGCTCGCGAGACTGTTCATAGATATAACGCAGCCAGGCAGACGCATCACGCCCCTCAGTGAAGGTATCGGCAAAGCCCAGACGCTGTGCCAGGTCGGCGAAGATCGAATAGTCGTCGCGGGCGTCACCCACCGGCTCGATGGCTTGCTGCATGGCGATCATGAAACGGTCGGAAGCCGAACTGCCGATGTCATTGCGCTCCAGCGCCGTAGTCGCAGGCAGGACGATATCGGCGTACCTGGCCTGGGCGGTCCAGTACTGCTCGTGAACAATGATGGTTTCCGGGCGCTGCCAGGCATCCAGCAGACGGTTGAGGTCCTGGTGATGATGAAAGATATTGCCGCCGGCCCAGTACACCAGCCGAATGTCGGGATAGTGCCGTTGCTGGCCGTTGTAATCGAAAGGCGCACCGGGATTGAGCAGCATGTCGGCGACACGTGCCACCGGGATGAAATCCTTGACCGGGTTGCTGCCCTGCTCGAAACGCGGCCCGGAAAATGCCTTGCGGCCGCTGCCCGTATTGTTCATGCAGCCATAACCCAGCCCAAAACCGCCACCCGGCAAACCGATCTGTCCCAGCAGTGCGGCCAGGGTCACGGTCATCCAGAACGGTTGTTCGCCATGGATCGAACGCTGCAAGGAATAGGCGACATTGATCATGGTCCGCTTGCTGGCCATGCGTTGTGCCAGCTCGATGAGCTGGCGGGCCGGGATTCCAGTCAGTTGCTCGGCCCATTGCGGGTCCTTTGGCTGTCCGTCGACATGGCCCAGCAGATAGTCACGAAAGCGCTCATAGCCGACGGTATAACGCTGCACAAAGGCTTCATCATGCAGCCCTTGGGTGATCAGGATCCAGGACAACGCCATCATCAACGCCGTATCGCTGCCGGGACGAATCGCCAGCCATTCATTCCTTTCAGGGCCGACCAAGTCATCGCGCAACGGGCTGACATTGACGAACTCCACACCCGCTTTCGACATCGACTGCAAAGCCTCACTCAGCAAGTGATCGCTGGCGCCACCGGGGCTTGTCTGGGCGTTCTTGGCAGGCAGGCCACCGAAGGCCACGAACAACTCGCAGTGCTCGGCCAGGTTTTTCCAGGAGGTGTGCGCCGCCAGCAGCCAGTCCATATTGCCGACGATATGCGGCATCAACACTCGTCCTGCACCAAGGCTGTAACTGTCGGTGCTGAATACATAACCGCCCAGGCAGTTGAGGAAGCGATGCAACTGACTCTGGGCATGATGAAAACGCCCCGCGCTGCCCCAGCCGTAACTGCCACCGAAGATTGCCTGATTGCCATGCTCGCCCCTGATGCGCTTCAGCTCTCGGGCGACCAGATCCAGTGCAACGTCCCAGGACACTTCAACAAAAGGCTCCTGCCCTCGCAGGTCGGGCCGACCGCCTTGCTCGTGAAGAAAACTGCGGCGCACGGCGGGACGCTTGATACGGGTCGGCGATGCGATGGCACCTGCTACCGAATCCCCTATGGGCGAAGGGTCCTTGTCCCACTCTGCGGGCACCAGCGCCTCAAGCTTTCCGTCCACAACCTGTGGACGGTAGACGCCCCAGTGCAATGAAGTGAAAGTCATGGTGAAGGGCTCCTGAGGGGGGGTGGGGTTTTGGCGTGGAGCTTTCGCGAATGAATTCGCTCCTTGGGTGCAGGAGCGAATTCATTCGCGAAAAGAAGCAGATGAATCAACGTGAAACCTGCTCCTGCAATTTAAGCGCCGAATTGAACGACTCATCGAACACGCTGGCCGCAGGATAGCTTTTGGTCAGCCCGGCGCTGTTGAAAAAATCGATGGTCTGCTGCGCGCCAGCCACCACTTCGGGTGTAATCGGCACCACAACTATCTGTGAACGGGAGAACCAGCGCCGAGCCACCTCCGCATCGGCCCGGGTCAGGCTCGACCAGGCGTTGGCGTAGGTTTCGCTGTTCTTCGGATCACGCACCGACCAGTCGCGGGCCGCTTGCAGACGCTGAAGGAAATCGTTGATCTGGGCGCGCTTGTTCTTGATAGCCTTGTCGTTGGCAACAATGAAACTCTGCGCGGGAATCAGCCCCTTGGCCGTGATGATGATCCTGGCACCCTGACGTTCCTGCTGGGTGACATAGGGCTCCCAGGTCGCGATGGCATCCACCGAACCACCGTCCAGGGCATGGGAGGAGTCCAGCGCACTGAGGTAACGATACTCCACGGCATCACGGGGCACGCCCGCCTTGTCCAGCGCAGTAAGCATCAATTGCTGGCTGAACGAGCCTTTCCAGATCGCCACTTTCTTGCCCGCCAGATCCGCAACGCTCTTGATGGAGGAGTCCTTGCGCACCACGATGGCCACGCCATCCAGATTCTGCCGCGAAACACCGATGACCTTGATCGGCGCGCCCAGAGCGCCCATGAACAAGGCGGGCGAATCGCCCAGCAAACCGACATCCAGGCTGCCGACGTTCAGGGCTTCGGCCACGGGCGAACCAGCGGTGAATTGCTTCCACTCCAGCTCATAAGGCAGATCATCGAGTACACCCGCGGCCTCCATCACGGTACGGGCGCTGTAACTCTGGTCGCCGACCACCAGATCGGCGGCATGGACGGCAGTCAAGGCAGCCGCAAGCGTCATGAACAGACCGGACAGAACGCTTTTCTTCCATCGGGCGAGGGTGTTGTCGGGCACGTGCAATCTCCACTGGATCAGAATGAAGCCTGGGTCCGCATGCACGGTCACCGACTTTTTGATAACGATTTCAACGTTTGAAAGGTATTTTTAGAACCTTATCACTCTGAAAATCATTATCTAAATTCATTTTCGATCTAGCCTAATATGCAAACGACTCAGTTACCGCCCTCTCGGTTCAAAGCATGTCATTGAGTTCCAGCCGTTCGCGCAGGAACTCGATCAGGGCCTGAACCGGCCTTGAAGCCTGACGATGCTGCGGATAAACCGCCGACAGCGTCAGAGGCTCGGGACGCAGATCGTCCAGCACCCTGACCAGACTTCCGCTGCTCAGCGCGGCCCCCACAATGAAGGTCGGCAAGTAGGTGATGCCCAACCCGGCAATCGCTGCATCGCGCAGCAACTCGCCGTTATTGGTGCGCATGCGCCCGCTGACATTCAGGCTCACGGGTTTGCCACTGCTCTGGAAACGCCACTGCACCTGACGGTTATGGCCGTAGGGCAAACAATCATGGGTGTGCAGGTCTTCCGGCCTTTCGGGACGGCCTCGCTCGGCCAGGTAAACAGGGCTTGCGCAGTAAACCCTGTCGATCGTGGCGATACGCCGGGCAATCAGGCTGGAGTCTTCCAGCACGCCAATGCGCAGCACCAGGTCATAGCCCTCGCTGAGCAGATCCACCGGGCGATCACTCAGGTCTACTTCCACCGCCACATCCCGATAGCGCTGCAAGAACAACGGCAGCAGACAACCCAGATGCGCCACGGCAAACGACAGTGGCGCACTCAGACGCAAGGTGCCACGCGGTTCGCTGTTCTGCCCAGAAATACCCTGCTCGACCTGCTCCACTTCACTCAGCAGGCGCAAGGCTGACTCGTAATAACTCTGCCCCAGCGGGGTGACATCCAGACGCCGGGTCGAGCGATTGAGCAAGCGCACGCCCAGCCGCTCCTCCAGCTGCATCAAGCGGCGGCTGACGAACTGTTTGGACAGGCCCAGTTTGTCGGAGGCCGCCGTGAAACTGCCCGACTCCATGACCTGGCAAAAAATACGCATATCTTCAAAGGGGTTCATTGTCACAACCTGGTTGACAGTTAAACGCTTTATAGCCGCTTTTTCGCCTTTCGGCACCCTATTAATCTGTGTCCATGGTGCAGCCGAGGCCCGAAGCCAGGACTGCCCTCACCCGCTAACCACTTTCGTTTTCTCAAAAGGACTGACCCCATGAACACTCTGCAAAAAGCCCTGACCACCACCCTGCTCGCCCTGTCCGTCAACAACGCCTTTGCCGCTGGCAGCCCAGGCGTAGAGCACAACACTCAGGCCTTTCTCGAAGCACTGGCCGCTGGCGGTGGCAAGCCACTTGAGCAACTGAGCCCCAAGGACGCCCGTGCAGTGCTGACCGGCGCGCAGGCCTCGGTCAAGGTGGATCTGTCGGGCGTGGAGGTCAGCGAGCGTTCCATTGATGCCAACGGTCAGAAGATCACCCTCAAGATCGTCCGCCCTGCCAAGCTCAAGGGTGACCTGCCGGTGTTCATGTTCTTCCACGGCGGCGGCTGGGTATTGGGCGACTTCCCGACTCACCAGCGACTGATCCGCGATCTGGTGGTGGGCTCCGGTGCGGTAGCCGTGTATGTGGATTACACGCCGTCACCTGAGGCGCAATACCCGACGGCAATCAACCAGGCCTATGCCGCAACCCGCTGGGTGGCCGAGCATGGCAAGCAGATCGGTGTCGATGGCAGCCGTCTGGCGGTGGCGGGCAATAGTGTCGGCGGCAACATGGCAGCCGTCGTTGCGCTGATGGCCAAGGAACAGCAAACCCCGGCGCTGCGCTTCCAGTTGCTGCTGTGGCCGGTGACCGATGCAAACTTCGATAACGGCTCCTACCAGCAATTTGCCGAAGGTCATTTCCTGACCAAAGGCATGATGAAGTGGTTCTGGGACAACTACACCACCGATGCTGGCCAGCGTGCCCGGATCCATGCCTCGCCCCTGCAAGCCAGCAGCGAACAATTGCGTGGCCTGCCTGCGGCACTGGTGCAGACCGCCGAGTTCGACGTGCTGCGTGACGAAGGCGAAGCCTATGCCCGCAAGCTGGATGCGGCAGGCGTGCCGGTTACGGCAGTGCGCTACAACGGGATGATCCATGACTTCGGCCTGCTCAACCCGCTGAACCAGGTGCCTGAAGTCCGCGCCGCGATGCGCCAGGCAGCTAACGAGCTGAAAGCCCACCTCGGCAACTGATCAGCCACCCGCCACAACCTGCCCGACCGGGCAGGTTCCAGCCTGTCATGCCCGGAGTCGCATCATGTCTGTTCTGCTGAGCCATCCCTTGCTGTGGAGTGCCCTGTTGCTGCTGGCCGATGTGTCGATCTGGCATCTGTCGCCCATCCAGCTACGAGTGATTCGGGTCGGCATTCGCCTGGGTCTGTTCCTGGCCTTCAGTACGCTCATCATCAATGCCGGTATCAGCCCGTTGCTGGCCCCGTCCTGGCCGGATGACAGCGTGCTGCAACTGGGTGCCACGGCACTGGCCATTCTCTGGTGGGTGTATGCCGCCCGTGTCTTGACCGTGCTGATCGGCCTGGCCTTGATGCACCGCATCGGTCATAGCGGACGCCTTCTTCAGGACGTGATAGGCGCGCTGGTGTTTCTGATTGCAGTGGTTGCGGCGGCCGGTTATGTGCTGGAACTCCCCGTCAAAGGGCTTCTGGCAACCTCGGGCGCCGTGGCAATCATTGTCGGTCTGGCACTGCAAAGCACCTTGAGCGATGTGTTTTCCGGGATCGTGCTCAACACCACCAAACCCTATCAGGTCGATGACTGGGTCGCGATCGACGGTATCGAAGGCAAGGTGACCGATATCGACTGGCGCGCCACACACCTGCTGACCGGCGCCGGCAGCACTGCCGTCGTGCCCAACTCCGTAGCGGCCAAGGCCAAGATCGTCAACCTGAGCAGGCCGACTCACATGCACGGTGTCTCGATCAGCATTCAGGTCCCCAACCATATCCGCCCACGCCGTGTGCTTGACGCACTGGATCGCACCTTGCAGGGCAGCAGCAGCCTGTTGCTTTCGCCAGCCCCGAAAGCTGTGCTCAAGGAAGCCGGCGAAAACATGTCCGAGTATGTGGCCAGCGGCTTTATCGCGGACCTGGGCAAGAAAGGCGAAGTGCGCAATCAACTCTTCGACCTTGCGCATCGCCACCTGGAAGCCGCAGGCATCGCTCGCCAGCCAGACGGCAGCAGCGAACCGACTTCCCGTGCCCGGACCCTGCTCGAAGAGGTGAAAGTCTTCCGTTCCTTGAGTGGATCGGAGCGGGACCGACTGGCACAGAACATGACGGCGCAGCAGTACTCGGCCGGTCAGGTGGTGCTGGATCTCAATGAGGTTGCCGATTGCCTGTTCGTCATCGCCACGGGAGTGGTCAGTGCCTCGGTCCCCGACGGCAACGAACGGATCGAAGCAGGCCGCATGGGGCCGAGCGAAGTCATGGGCGAGCAAAGCATTCTCGCCGATACGCCTTCCGAAGCCTGCTTCACGGCCATGACCTCCAGCATCATTTATCGCATCGACAAGAACGTCGCACGGGCCTGCATGGAGCAATCCGGCCAGGTCAATAACGCGCTGCACAAATTGCAGGCGGTCCGGCAGAAGAACAGCCATTCGGCGCTACTGGCAAGGCCGGCCCAGATCAAGAAAGGCGGCTTTCTCGGCTGGCTGAAAACTCGCTGAGAAAACACTGAAAACCGCAGGCCAGAGCACTGCGAAAAAGCAAATGGCGACTGATCGTCGCCTGCGAAATTAACAACGATTAACTCGTCAGCCCTGTTCCTGCACTCAAGAATGGCGCTCTCTGCGCAGACTTTTGCCCATCGAAAGGTGCTGACAACACAGCCAACCCATCCGCACCCTACCGCGATAATGGACATTGCCATGACCCACGCTCCGCAATACCCCTGCCCGACATGCAAACGCATGGAAGGCATCGAGAAGCAGACAGCAGTCAGCGGTGGCCTTACTCCCTGGCGCGAGCGCCTGGCCAAACAGTTGATCCTTGAGAGGCTGGGCGAAAATATCGAAGTCGCCGAACTGGCTCGCGCCTGTGCCTTGTCCAGGAGCTACTTCTCCCGGGCATTCAAATGCAGCACCGGCCTGTCCCCTCAGGGATGGATCCGCTGCCAGCGCATCGCCCGCGCCAAATGCCTGATCCAGCACACTGAAATGACCCTGACGCAGATAAGCCAGGAGTGCGGATTCTGTGACCAGTCGCACTTCTCGCATATATTTTCCCGCGCCGAGGGCATCAATCCCTTTACATGGCGTGGCCATGCGCTAAAGAAAACACATCACACCGAGCATTTTGTCGCATCTGAATTCTGAAATAAGAGCTAGATTGAAAGTCGCATCACGAGCAAGCTCGGGGGCGCATTTATCTGCCCGAAAAACAGCAGCCGGAGGCGACATAACAGGAATGAACCCTTGACCCTTCTCACCGAACTGGCTGTGCATTTCGGCCCTTATCGGATCTACCCTCAACAACGTCTGGTGCTGGACGCCGACCGTCCCGTGCGGCTGGGTAGCCGCGCCATGGATATTCTGTTGATCCTGATCGAGAACGCCGGGGATATGGTCAGCAAGCAACAGCTCATGGCTCATGTCTGGCCAAGAAGCGTTGTTGAGGACGGCAACCTGCGCGTACACATGGCTGCCCTGCGCAAAGCGCTGGGCGATGGTCAGTCCGGGCAGCGCTATATTGTTACAGTTGCGCAACGTGGTTACAGCTTTGTCGCTCCCATCACCCTGCAACGGGTCGAACACAGGCCAAACGCCAATATGAATACCTCGACCAGCCATAATCTGCCCACTCGTCAATCGCGTATTCTGGGACGTGATGCATTGGTCAACAGGCTGGCGAGCCAACTGCAACAACACCGTTTCATTTCACTGACCGGCCCCGGTGGCATCGGCAAGACCACGGTCGCATTGCGGGTCGCGGAACAATTGATAGGCCATTACCGCGATGGCATTCGCCTGATGGATCTGGCCCCCATTACCGACCCGGCAATGATCACGACTCATCTGGCCATGCTGCTCGATATCGCAGCGCACGATGACGAGCCGATGAACCGTATCGGCGCGTTCCTGCGAGACCGACAGATGCTGCTGGTGATCGACAATTGCGAACATATGGTCGATGCCATTGCCTTGCTGAGCGAAGGCATTCTGCGCAATGCGCCCGATGTGCATATTCTGATCACCAGCCGCGAGAGCCTGCAGATCGATGGCGAGTTCGTGGAGCGCCTGGAGCCTCTGGACTGCCCGCCCGCTGCGGGAAAAAGCCTTGCCGAAGCCA
This sequence comes from Pseudomonas serbiensis, assembly GCF_030580745.1. Classification (NCBI taxonomy): domain Bacteria; kingdom Pseudomonadati; phylum Pseudomonadota; class Gammaproteobacteria; order Pseudomonadales; family Pseudomonadaceae; genus Pseudomonas; species Pseudomonas serbiensis. The sequence goes on along the minus strand of NZ_JAUQOO010000004.1, from coordinate 134,777 downwards.
TGCGTTTTGCTGCCCTGCAATTGTTCGTCGAGCGCGCGACGGCCAACCAGGAACACTTTGAACTGACTGAAGCCAACCTGCAGTTGGCCATTGAAATATGCCAGCGGCTCGATGGCATTCCGTTGGCTATCGAGCTGGCAGCCGCTCAGGTGGGCAACCTGGGCTTCAGTAATCTGCTTGAACATCTGCAAGCCAGCTTCCTCCTGCATGGCCAAAACCATCAGGGTGCATTGGCTCGCCATCAGACCTTGCGCGCCACACTGGACTGGAGCTTCCAGATGTTGAGCACCAGCGAGCAGATCTGCCTGCAACGCCTGAGCCTGTTCAAGGGCCGCTTCAGCCTGGAGTCAGCCATGGCAGTGGTGACCGATCCAGAGATTACAGCGCCTGAAGTCTTTGCCACCCTGCCCCAACTGGTCACCAAGTCCTTGCTCAATGTCGAGTTCGTGGACGAAGACGTGCTCTATTACCTGCTCGACACCACTCGCAGTTATGCCCTGGAGAAACTGCGCCACAGCGAACAACTGCCGGCCATACGCGAACGCCATGCCCAACGCTGCCTGGCCATCATGCAGCAGGCTCATAGTGACTGGGAGCAAATCCCCACTCATAAATGGATCGAGCGCTATATCCACAGCCTGGAAGACATCAGGGCTGCGCTGGATTGGGGGCTCGATAACTGGCATGCGCAGAAGCTGGTCATCGAACTGATCGCATACTGCACACCGCTCTGGCAGGAGCTTTCGCTGCTCAAGGAACATGGCTTTTATGTACGCAAGGCTTTGAAGCTGCTGGAAGCAGATCCATTTCCATCACCGAAACTGCTGATCTCTCTCAAGCTGGCACTGGGGAGCGTTTCCTATCACACGCACAGCAACATATCCGAAACGATGGATGCCTTCGTGACAGCCCAGGCACTGGCCGAACAGACTCATGATGTGGCAGGTCAGTTGCGGGCAATCTCCGGGCAAATGACCGTCAATCTGTGTCAGGGTCAGTACAAGGAAGCCCTTGAAAAAAACCGGCAGTTCAATCGACTGGGCATGCGCACCGACCTCATCACCTGCCTGAGCACCCATCGTTTACGGGTATTGGCGCTGCATTTTTCAGGCGATCAGACTCTGGCGCGACAGAATGCCGACCGGGTCATTCAGCGCCTGGCACAAAGCGGGCATCTCAATCGATTCACCTATGGTTTCGGCGTGCAGTACGACCAGAGCGTTGCGGCCCTGACCATACAGGCGCGTATTCTCTGGCTGCAAGGTCGCCCCGAACTGGCCTGGCAGACAGCCCGGCAGGCGCTGGAGATTGCCTTGCAGATCAACCACGGAACCTCGATCTGCCACACCCTCTCCCTCGCCGGTTGCGCCATCGCGCTCTACAACGGCAATACCGAGACAGCCAGCGAATTATTGAAACTGCTGCGCGAACAGTCACAACGGCACTCGGCGCTGCTGTTCTATGACTGGGGGCAACACTATGCTCAGTTGATGGCATCTCCAGACACCGATATCAACTTTGCGGACAGTGACGGGATTATCAGGGACATCATGCTCACCCTGCGCCAGGGGCAGATTGATGATGCCTTGTTCGAGCGGGCGCAAAGCGGAGCTGCCGGCTGGTGTACCTCGGAAATCCTGCGGGCCAGGGCCGACAGCCTGCCGCCTCAAGAGGCAGACGAGGCCGAAGCCATACTGCATAAAGCGTTGAAGGTAGCGAAAAAACAGGGAGCACTCGCCTGGGAACTGCGCAGCGCAACATCACTGGCGCGGCTCAAGCAGCGTCAGGGACATGAACGGCAGGCGTACGACGTGCTGGAGGCTGTCCATGCGCGGTTCACCGAAGGTTTTGCAACACCGGACCTGATCGCTGCCCGGCGACTACTCGACCAGTTGCAGTGACGGAGTGTACGTCTCACAGACACGCCCATGAGCGAGATGTCTCGCAAAACGTGCTTCATATACTCGCCCATGGCCGCTGTGTTGCAGTTTTTCCAGAGCATAGAAGCGAGTGGTATGCAGGAAGCCATACCGTAACGTGCCGGTGTTTTGGGTTACCGACAGCAGCGATTTGTCTACCAATTGCTCCACAGCCTTGCACACGCAATCGGCACTCAACGAGGTACAGGCGATCACCTCAATGGCGGCCGCCAGCGTGAATGCCGACGTAAAGACCGCAAGGCGCTGAAACACGACTTGCTCATGAAGACTCAGGCGCTCGAAACTCCAGTCCAGCGAGGCCTTGAAGGTCTGATGCCGGGTGACGGCGGAGCGTCGGCCAAAGGTCAGCAACTGAAAGAAATTGTCCAGTTGCGCCTGCAAACCCGATAGCCCGAAGACGTCGACTCGCGCAGCCGCCAGTTCGATTGCCAAGGGAATGCCATCGAGCCGTCGACAGATATCGCCCACCACCGCGACATCCTGCTCGCGCAAGACAAAACCTTGCTGACACGCCTGGGCTCGACGAACAAATAGCTGCATGGCGGAATAGGCCATGGCGTCATGTGTACCGGCTGGCGCAAGGGCCAGCCCAGGCAAGCGCAACACTGACTCGCCTTCGGCATGCAGCGGTTGGCGACTGGTCACCAGAATCGACAGATGGGTACAGGCCGGCAACAAGGACTCGGCCCAACGTCGGCCGCTTTCGGGCTGATGTTCACAACCATCGAATATCAACAACGCACGACGTCCGGCCAAGGTATCGACCAGACCATCCAGAGACAACTGCCGGGCAAGCCCCAGCGCCGTCACCAATTGATCGGCCACCTGCTGCGGGCCATCCAGCGCAGAAAAATCGATCATCCAGACACCGTCCGGATAATGCCTGAGGAGTGATTCGGCGACCCGGCAGGCCACGGTTGTCTTGCCGATACCTCCAGGCCCGACCAGCGTCATGAAACGCCGGCCTGGCAACTGACGCACGATCTTGCCCACGACCTCGTCACGGCCAATGACCGGCGTCAGACGTGCTGGCAGATTATGCCGTGACGCAGGGGGCTCGCTGCACGGTTCGACATGCTGAACGCTGGCCACGAAGCAATAACCTCGCTGGGGAACCGTCTGGATGTAGAGCTGACCGTTACGCCCATCCCCCAAGGCACGCCGAAGGGCTGCAACCTGTACACGCAGGTTGATGTCTTCGACGATAGAATTGGGCCAGACCTGGGCCATCAGGCTCTTTTGGCTGACGATGCTACCCGCGTGCGCGATCAGCACCTGAAGAATATCGAGCGCCCTGCCCCCCACACGCAACGCCGTATCGCCCTTCATCACAAGGCGTTGACGCACATGAAACACATAGGGACCGAAGCCCAGCACCGAATCGTTGTGAATGTTCTTGAGGCTGTCCATATCCATTCATGCGCCGATAAACCCGGCTCTCCGGACCACCGCACGACCTTTGTAAAGGATTGGCGTTTATCTTGGCAGGCAGGAGCGTCGGGACAACCGGCACGGGAGACGTGATACGGTCATTGCGGTGCGCAATACGGACAATGGGGAGTGGAATCAGCCGTTGAAGCGCTCGTTGGGCTCGGAGGGAGCCGGGGCTATGCAGCCCCGCACAGTCCTAGCTGAACTGCTCACGATACTGGGCTGGCGTCAGCCCGATCTTGCCGCTGAATAAGAACCGCATGTGCCGCACGCTGCCGAAACCGCTCTTATACGCCACGGTCTTGAGCGGCAGGTCCGTGGTTTCCAGCAGGTTCCTCGCGTGATCGATGCGGGCGCTTTGCAGGAAGTCCATGGGCGTCATCCCGACTTCACGAGCAAAGGTGCGGGCAAAGTGCCGGGCACTCATGTTGGCCAATCCTGCCATGCGCTCGATGCTGAAGGCCTCGTCCAGATGCTCCAGCACATAGTTCTGCACACGAGTGATGGCGGTTTCCTGAAGGGCGACGGCAGTCATCAAGGGGCTGAACTGTGCCTGGCCGCCTTGGCGCTTCATTAATACCAGCAGCACTTTGGACACATCCTGAGCGACCTTCTTGCCATGGTCCTGAGCCACAACCGCGAGAGCGAGGTCGATACCGGCAGTGACGCCACCCGACGTCATGAGGTTGCGGTCCCGGATGTAGATCTGATCGGTTTCCACCTGCGCCTTGGGGAAACGCTTGATGAGCCGGTCCGTGTAATGCCAGTGGGTAGTGACGCGATGCCCGTCGAGCAGCCCGGCATCTCCCAGAATGAAGGCACCGGTACAGATAGAGCCATAGCAAGAAGACCGGGGCGCAACCTCATTCAACCAGTTCAATAAAGGCTGGTGCCTTTCGTTGTAAGCACCCGGCCCTCCGGGTATCAACAGAAGGTCGTAATCCTCGATGGCCTGATCCATATGCCGGTCGGCCACGATGTTCACGCCGCTGGACGCACGAAGAGCGCCCTGCTCGGTCCCTATGGTCGATATCTGATAGTGCTTATCGGGATGCAGGTAGCGATTGGCAATGGAAAAAACCTCGATAGGCCCAGCCATGTCGAGCAAGAGAAAGTCCGGGAATAGAACCATCGCCACGGTTTTCATAAGTTATGCATCACTTGAATAAGGTGGGAAGACAGACTGCGCATTATGACGAAGATGAGCCGGCTCTGCTGCACGCCCTTGACTGTCAACCAGAACAGGACAGTCATTCGTTTTTCAGCTACTTATTACGCACTTCGATAACCAGTAACCTCTATCTCACTTGGTCGATACCTGAATGTGCAGCGTCGACATCTGGATGGAGAAAGAATCATGCTGACTCTTCGCAAAGCTTCCGAACGTGGCGCAGCCAACCATGGCTGGCTGAAATCGTTTCATACCTTCTCGTTTGCCAACTACTACAACCCGCTGGAACAAGGGTTTTCCGATCTGTTGGTGATCAACGATGACCGTGTTGCAGCAGGCAAAGGCTTCGGCCAACACCCCCACCGCGACATGGAGATTTTCTCCTATGTGCTCGAAGGTGCTCTGGAACACAAGGACACACTGGGAACCGGTTCGGTCATCCGCCCTGGCGATGTGCAATTGATGAGTGCTGGCAGCGGCGTCGCACACAGCGAGTTCAACCACTCGCCAACCGAGCAGGTGCATTTCCTGCAGATCTGGATTGTGCCGAATGTGGCAGGTGCTCAACCGAGCTATCAGCAAGAGCATTTCAGCCCTGAACAGAAACGCGGCCGCTTGCAGTTGATCATTTCCCCCGAAGGGAACGACGGCTCGTTGAAAGTTCGTCAGGATGCCAGGGTCTATGCCGGTCTGTTCGATGGAGATGAAACGGCCAGCCTCAAGCTTGCAGCCGACCGTCATGCCTACGTGCATGTAGCCCGCGGCAGTGTTGTGCTCAATGGCGAACGGCTTGGAGAAGGAGATGGTGTGCGTCTGCGCAACGAACAACTGATTCAGTTGAGTGAAGGCGTAGATTCAGAAGTGCTGATTTTCGACCTGCGCCCGAACGAGCGGCCACAGATGCCTTGAAGGCTTTCTATATATAGAAGGAAAAAAACGTGCCCCCTGATGACTGGGGGGCACACAAAGGGAAAATGCAGAAACAAAAACGCCGCTCAATGAGCGGCGTTTTTGTTTGAATATGGAGCGGGAAACGAGACTCGAACTCGCGACCCCGACCTTGGCAAGGTCGTGCTCTACCAACTGAGCTATTCCCGCAATGGCGTCCCCTAGGGGACTCGAACCCCTGTTACCGCCGTGAAAGGGCGGTGTCCTAGGCCACTAGACGAAGGGGACACGCTACCCGGAACACATGGTGTGTGTTCCAGTGTCCAGATCCGCATCCGAAGACTTGGTTCTGGTTTCACTCAACCTCGCCCTAAAGCAAGATTGTATAAAACTGGAGCGGGAAACGAGACTCGAACTCGCGACCCCGACCTTGGCAAGGTCGTGCTCTACCAACTGAGCTATTCCCGCAATATGGCGTCCCCTAGGGGACTCGAACCCCTGTTACCGCCGTGAAAGGGCGGTGTCCTAGGCCACTAGACGAAGGGGACACACGTGCAACATTCACTACTTATTGCGCTTCGCTGTGTGCTTTACGCTGTAAGTGGCGCGCATTCTATGGATGGTTTGGCAGGTCGTCAACCCCATTCTGAAAATTTATTTAAATCAACGACTTCGCCCCTCTTTAAGGTGAAGACCGTTGGCCGGAAAACCCTTGTCTAAAGAGAACATTTAGTTGCAATGTCCGACGGAGGCATCTATGCGCAATAGTGCTTAGCCACTACACTCGCACAATATTTACGGAAAAAATGAGGTTTGCGCAGTGACACCACTCATGATCACGCTGATGGTAGTAGCTGGTATCGCGCTGCTTATCGCGATTGGCTACCTGAACCATGTCGCTGAAAACAGCAAACTGGACAAGGCTCGCGCAAAGGTAGAACTCAGCGACCGACTGCGGCGTTGCAGTGAAATCAGCGAAACCTTCCCTGGCCAGCTAATGTCGCCAGCCCTCAAGTTGTTGCTGACCCGTCTTGAGCTCAATGTCGTGCAGCGCATGCTTGCGCTGGAAAAAAGCAACACGCAGCTCAAGACCCGCGTCACCGAACTGGAAGAACTGGTAGCCCAAGGCGACCGCATTCAGGTTACCAATCAGGTCAGCCCGATCCAGACCGAAGCCAAGGCCAAGGACATTCGCTTTCTATTGGAAGCGCTTCACGGCCAGGTCACTCGCGCCGCCCATGACGGCTTTCTGCCGACCAGCGAAGCCAAACACTGGATTCGTGAAATCCGCGTCATCCTGGTGAACCTGCATATCGAGTTCTTCAATAACCTGGGCCAGCTTGCACTCTCTCAAGAGCAGCCGGGTCAGGCTCGCCTGGCATTCGAGCGCGGCGTGCAATACCTGCGCAACCAGCCGGACCCTGTGACCTATCAACAACAATTGCAGGCCATGGAAAAACAACTGGCCCGCGCCAACTCGATGGTGCTGACCAATACTGCTCCTACCGATGACGATGACAACGCCCTGACTGAAGGCCTGAAGGCCGACGAAGTCGAATCGGAATGGAAGAAGAAGGTTATCTACGATTGATAACCGCACCGCCGTTGCGCTGCACTGCGCAACGGCGGAAAGGCTCCCGACTCAACAGTCGGTGGACGCCAGAAAGATAGCCGCCATACGCTCGATCCCCTTCTGATCCTCCTCCTTGAATCGCCCCAGCTTCGGGCTATCCAGATCCAGCACACCTATCAGGCGCCCTTCCTTTATCAACGGGATGACCAGTTCACTGTTCGAGGCACTGTCGCAAGCGATGTGCCCGGCAAATGCATGAACATCTTCAACCCGCTGGGTTTGCCGACTTTGTGCCGCAGCACCGCACACACCACGCCCGAATGGAATCCGCACGCAGGCAACCTTGCCCTGGAACGGCCCGAGCACCAGCTCTTCGTTGCGATTCAGATAAAAGCCGGCCCAGTTCAGATCCGTTATCTGGGTATGGAGAAACGCAGAAAACTGCGCGGCATTGGCAATGAAATCACGCTCATCGGCCAACAATGCCTGTAACTGTGCGGCGAGCAGGTCATAACCTTCCTGGCCTGCACCCACATCCTGCAAATCGATCATGCCTGTTGCTCCAACAATTTCAGGCCTACCCAGTAACGCGCAAACTGATAGGCACAACGACCATTACGATTACCCCGCCCTGTCGCCCAACGGACAGCAGCCTTGTCCAGCTCTTCATCACGCTGCCAGGTCAGACCGGCACTCTGTGCCAACTGGCTAATCCAGTGCTCCACCACATTCAGGAAGTGCTCCTGAGTGAACGGATAAAAAGACAGCCACAGGCCAAAGCGATCCGATAACGCGATCTTGTCCTCGACCGCCTCGCTGGGATGCAGTTCGCCATCCACATGCTTCCAGTTTTCGTTATCGCTCTCCTTCTCGGGCACCAGATGGCGGCGATTGGAGGTTGCATACAGAAGCACGTTGTCCGGCGCCTGCTCCAGCGAGCCATCGAGCACGCTCTTGAGTACGCGATAATCACCCTCGCCCGACTCGAAAGAGAGGTCATCGCAAAACAGCACGAAACGCTGCGGCAGTTTCTGCAAGTGCTCGACCAGACGCGGCAGGTCACCCAGATGATCGCGCTCGATTTCGATCAGACGCAAGCCTGCCCCGGCATACTCGGCCAGCAAGGCGCGAATCAACGAAGACTTGCCAGTGCCACGCGACCCCCACAGCAGCGCATGGTTGGCAGGCAGGCCATCGATGAACTGGCGAGTATTGCGCCCCAGTTGATCACGTTGCAGATCGACCCCGATCAGATCGGACAGGCGCATGGTCAGGCTGACTTCAAGCGGCAACAGATAACCGCTGCGCCCCTCGCGCACCCAACGCGCCGCCAGGGTCGCGGACCAGTCGACAGGCTCGCGAACGGCAGGCAACAAGGGCTCAAGACGAGCCAGCACGGCATCGGCGCGCTCCAGAAAAGCCATCAACCGAGAATCCACGAAACCTCCTTATATTTAACTGATTAACGACAATGCATGATCGGCTATGCTAGCCCCGCACCGGGTACCAGAAGCGACTGAACTCCATGGATATATCGTTCACTAACAGGCTGTCGTTCAAGCAGGCCCGGATGGCCGTATTGATCGGTTTCATTCTTGGAACCTTGCTCAGCCTGTTCCAGATTGCCCTCGATTATGCCAGCGAAGATGCCTCCATCGATCGTGAAATTGGCTCTTTGATGGAAATCAGCCACAACCCGGCTTCACGCATGGCGTACAACATCGACGCCGAACTGGCCCAGGAGCTGACTCTCGGCCTGCTGCACTCCCCGGCCGTGGTCAGCGCCCGGCTGACCGATAACAACAATATGGTGCTCTCCAGCGTCGAACGCCCCATGGCGAGCGGGCGCTACCGGATGCTCAGTGACTGGCTGTTCGGAGAAAGCCGGCATTTCGAGGAAGTCCTGCACCTGGACCATATGCCCAGCGAGGTGATCGGGACCCTGAGCCTGACCGTCGATACCTTTGCCTTCGGCAGCCACTTCCTGCAACGGGCAGAGATCACCCTGCTCAACGGCTTCGTCCGCAGCCTCGTGCTGGCGGGAATTCTGACCATGCTGTTCTACGCGACCCTGACCAAGCCGCTGGTCAATCTGATCCGCGACTTGAGCCGTCACGATCCGCGCAGCCCGATCCAGAAGAAAATGGCCTGCCCGCCCAGCCATGAAAACGATGAAATCGGCGTGCTGGTCAAGACCTTCAACCTGCATATCGAAACCATGAGCACCGAGTTTGCCAGACGCCGAGAGGCCGAGGATCGACTCACCAATCACTTGAACGAACTGGAAAACATCGTTTCGGCACGCACCAACGAACTCAAGGCCAGCAACATTCGCCTCAGCCAGTCCAACGAAGAATTGCAGATCGCCCGCAGCACCGCACTGGACATGGCCCACGCCCGTTCGGCCTTCCTGGCGCACATGAGCCATGAAATCCGCACACCGCTCAATGGCTTGCTGGGAATGCTGGCCCTGTCACTGGATGGCCCGCTCAGCGCCGAGCAACGCCAGCAACTGATGATTGCCCACGACTCGGGCAAGGTGCTGGTCGAACTGCTCAACGATATTCTCGACATGTCCAAGTTCAACGCCGGGCACCTGGAAATCGAGCACATCCCTTTCGATCTGGGCACGCTGGTCGAAGACACCGCCAACCTGCTCTCGCAGAACGCTGCGCCCAGCGTGGAACTGACCTGCCTGATCGCCCCGGACTTCCCCCCGCTGGTGATCGGCGACCCTACACGGGTCAGGCAGATCGTCAGCAACCTGCTCTCCAACGCCCTCAAGTTCACCCGTTTCGGGCGTGTGGATGTGCGTCTTTCCTGCGCACCGGACCCTGAAACTCGTGAAAACCGGGTGCGGATCGAAGTACGCGACACGGGAATTGGTATCGCCAAGGAAGCTCAGGAACGGATCTTCCAGCCTTTCACCCAGGCCGAAACCGCAATCACCCGGCAATTTGGCGGCACCGGGCTTGGGCTGGCCCTGACTTACAACTTGTGCGAGGCCATGAACGGCAAGCTGAGTATCCAGTCGCAGTCAGGCTTCGGTAGCCTGTTCTGTGCCGAGCTACCGTTGCCGGTCCACCTGACAGCCGTCATGCCGCCAGCGCTCAAGGGGCGCGTGACGGTGATCAGCATGGCGGGCAGCGGCCTGGTGGAACTGCTTGGCACCCTGCTGCCCACCTGGGGAGTCGACTTCACCCGCCGGGGCATCGACGATCAAACCTGCGAGCTGGAACTCGACCCGCATACCGACCTGGTGATTACCGATTGCCCGGAATGCCTGTTCGCGATACGTCCGGCCACACAGGTGCCCATTCTGCTGGTCACCGCCTATGGCAACTTCATGCCCGTCGAGCAGGTCAGCGCCCTGGCGCCCTTGCAGCAGCAGGCTCGACCGCTGGCCCGCAATGCGCTCTACAACACCTTGCGACGCGCCCTGCATATGGAGGAATCGGGGGTAAACGATACATCTCCCGAAGAACTGGCGACCCAGCGCCCGGCACGAATCCTGTTGGTGGAAGACAACCCGGTCAATCAACTGGTCGCCAAGGGCATGCTCAGCAAACTGGGCTGCGAAGTGATTGTCAGTGCCCATGGAGCAGAGGCCATCGAGCAACTGGAGCACAGTTACTTCGATCTGGTCCTGATGGACTGCAACATGCCAGTCATGGACGGTTACGAGGCCAGCCGCCAGATCCGCAGCAGCGGGCGCTGGCCCGACCTGCCTATTGTCGCCCTGACCGCCAACGCCATGCCCGAAGAGCGTGAACGTTGCAGGGCAGCGGGCATGAACGACTATATGGCCAAACCGTTTCGCCGAGCGGAACTGGTCAGCATGCTGGACCAGTGGATTCCGCTCGTGCAGGACAACCGGGCTATTTGAGCAGGGCTTCGATCTCGCCGGTCAACTCTTCGGGCTTGGTCAGCGGGGCAAAGCGCTTGACCAGTTTCCCCTCCCTGTCGACCAGGAACTTGGTGAAGTTCCACTTGATACGCTCCGAACCCAGAAGGCCCGGCGCTTTCTTCTTCAACTGCACGAACAGCGGATGAGCCTGACTGCCGTTGACGTCGATCTTTTTGAACAACGGGAAGCTGACACCGTAATTCAGCTCGCAGAATTCGGAGATAGCCCCTTCATTGCCCGGTTCCTGCTTGCCAAACTGGTTGCAGGGAAAACCCAACACCACCAGCCCGCGGTCGCGATACTGCTGCCAGAGTTCCTCAAGCCCCTTGTATTGCGGGGTGAAACCACACTTGCTTGCCGTATTGACCACCAGCACCGCTTTACCCGCGAAATCGGCCAGGGTCTTCTGCTCACCCTTGATCGTGGTGCAAGGAATGCTCAACAGGTTTTCGCTCATGACGATGCCTCACAAAAATGAATGATGACGTTAGCCTGCAATCGAATGACGCGCGCATTCAATTTCCCCTGTTGATAGAGGTCGATAAGCCAGACAACGAACATGACAGGGCTACGCCCGTGGCACCAGATCCAGGCACACCGAATTGATGCAATAACGCAGGCCCGTCGGTGGCGGGCCATCGGGGAATACATGCCCCAGATGGGCATCGCATTTCGCGCACACCACCTCGGTACGAATCATCCCGTGGCTGATATCGCGTACTTCTACCACCGCACTGCCTTCTATCGGCGCATGGAAACTCGGCCAGCCACAGCCGGAATCGAACTTGGTGGCAGAATCGAACAACGCCTCGTCACAACACACACAATGGTAGACGCCCGGGGTCTTCGTGCCGTTGTACTTGCCCGTAAAAGGTCGTTCGGTCGCTTTCAGGCGACAGACGTTGTACTGCTCTGGATCGAGCATTTGCTTCCACTCTTCAAGCGTCTTGTGCAACTTGTCCACAGGTACACCTCCGAATCCGAAAAAGCCCGATCTGTGTCTTTTCCACTGATCGGGTGGCACGTATGATTGCGCCTCATCAGATGTCAGTCTGTCACCCGCGTTTGTCGCATACAAACCCATTTTCATCGGGTCATGTCCAGCGACCTTCGTTGCAAGCAAGCAACAACTCGTCCATTTTCGGGATCAATCACATGCAGTTCAGCAAATCGAACAAGCTCGCAAACGTCTGCTATGACATTCGCGGGCCAGTGCTCAAGCACGCCAAACGCCTGGAAGAGGAAGGTCATCGCATCCTCAAGCTGAATATCGGCAACCCGGCACCGTTTGGTTTCGAGGCGCCGGACGAAATCCTCCAGGACGTGATCCGCAATCTGCCGACAGCCCAGGGCTACAGTGACTCCAAGGGCCTGTTCAGCGCTCGCAAGGCCGTGATGCAGTATTACCAGCAGAAACAGGTCGACGGCATCGGCATCGAGGACATCTACCTGGGCAACGGCGTCTCCGAACTGATCGTGATGTCGATGCAGGCGCTGCTCAACAATGGCGACGAAGTCCTGATCCCGGCCCCGGATTACCCACTGTGGACCGCTGCCGTCAGCCTGGCAGGCGGCAACCCGGTGCATTACCTGTGCGATGAGCAGGCCAACTGGTGGCCTGACCTGCAAGACATCAAGGCCAAGATCACGCCGAACACCAAGGCCATGGTCATCATCAACCCGAACAACCCGACCGGCGCCGTGTATTCCAAGGAAGTACTCCTGGGGATGCTGGAGCTGGCTCGCCAGCACAATCTGGTGGTGTTCTCGGACGAGATCTACGACAAGATCCTCTACGACGAAGCTGTACACATCAGCACCGCATCGCTGGCACCGGACCTGCTGTGCCTGACCTTCAACGGCCTGTCCAAGTCTTACCGCGTTGCGGGCTTCCGTTCCGGCTGGGTCGCTATTTCCGGCCCCAAGCACAATGCCCAGAGCTACATCGAAGGCATCGACATCCTGGCCAACATGCGCCTGTGCGCCAACGTACCGAGCCAGCACGCCATTCAAACGGCACTGGGCGGCTACCAGAGCATCAACGACCTGGTTCTGCCGCAAGGACGCCTGCTGGAACAACGCAACCGCACCTGGGAGCTGCTCAACGACATTCCCGGCGTAAGCTGCGTCAAACCCATGGGCGCGCTGTACGCCTTCCCGCGTATCGACCCGAAGGTCTGCCCGATCCACAACGACGAAAAATTCGTCCTCGACCTGCTGCTGTCGGAAAAGCTGCTGGTGGTACAGGGCACCGCATTCAACTGGCCATGGCCTGACCACTTCCGCGTGGTGACGCTGCCACGTGTCGACGACCTTGAACAGGCCATCGGACGCATCGGTAACTTCGTCAAGGGCTACAAGCAGTAAGCCACCTGACCTCCTGCCCCGAACCCGATTCGGGGCAGTTCCTGCAATATCTCCCCGCCCCCGCCGCCCCTCAATCCTCCAGCAAAACGCCCGCAGCATTGGCTCAGGTGCCATTCAGGTTGGGAGGATTAACATCGAATACGACAAAACGACACAGTTTGAAATAGTCCCCCTGTTGAATAGCAGCGGGCATCACCTTATATACCCGGCATCACGTTGCATTTATTCCCGAGGAGAACGTTTCGACCATGATGCGCATTTTGCTGTTTTTGGCCACTAACCTTGCGGTCGTGCTGATTGCCAGCATCACCTTGAGCCTTTTTGGCTTCAATGGGTTCATGGCGGCCAACGGGGTTGATCTCAACCTCAATCAGCTGCTGGTCTTCTGCGCCGTGTTCGGTTTCGCCGGCTCTCTGTTCTCGCTGCTCATCTCCAAATGGTCGGCAAAAATGAGCACCGGCACGCAGATCATTACCCAGCCTCGCACTCGCCATGAGCAATGGTTGCTGCAGACCGTTGAACAACTGTCCAGGGAAGCGGGCATCAAAATGCCGGAAGTCGGTATTTTCCCTGCCTACGAAGCCAATGCCTTCGCCACGGGCTGGAACAAGAACGACGCGCTGGTTGCGGTCAGCCAGGGTTTGCTGGAGCGTTTTTCGCCCGATGAAGTAAAAGCCGTGCTGGCCCACGAAATCGGTCACGTAGCCAATGGCGACATGGTGACGCTGGCGCTGGTGCAGGGCGTTGTGAACACCTTCGTGATGTTCTTTGCGAGGATCATCGGCAACTTCGTCGACAAGGTGATCTTCAAGACTGAAAACGGCCAGGGTATCGCCTACTACATCACCACGATCTTTGCCGAACTGGTACTGGGCTTCCTGGCCAGCGCCATCGTGATGTGGTTCTCGCGCAAGCGCGAATACCGGGCTGACGAAGCCGGTGCCCGACTGGCTGGCACCAGCGCAATGATTGGCGCGCTGCAACGCCTGCGCTCCGAACAGGGCGTACCGGTCAACATGCCTAGCACCATGAGCGCTTTCGGTATCAATGGCGGCCTGAAACACGGTCTGGCTGGCCTGTTCATGAGCCACCCGCCACTGGAAGAACGTATCGAGGCGCTGCGTCGTCGCGGTTGATCCAGAGCTGCAAAATCCAGAAAGGGCGACGCGAGTCGCCCTTTTTTGTGCCTGTCTTGCAGGCCTCTAATTGCCGCACCGCCAACACTTCAGAAATTTCGATCAGAACGCCTAAGAACTTATATTGGATTCCGATCAATGCTCTGCCCCAAGATAGGCGCATCTCAAAGACTCAGGACTTCATCATGTTCCCCAGCCTGTTTATCTCCCACGGTTCTCCCATGCTGGCGCTTGAACCCGGCGAGAGCGGTCCGGCGCTGGCTCGTCTGGCGAGCGAAATGCCCAGACCCAAGGCCATCGTGATTGTTTCCGCGCACTGGGAAAGCAACGAGCTGATCGTCAACGGCAATCCGCAACCGGAAACCTGGCATGACTTCGGTGGCTTCCCGGCCGCTCTGTTTGCAGTTCAGTACCCGGCCAAAGGTTTGCCGACACTGACCGCCGAGCTGGTCGAACTGCTGGCTGCAAACGGCCTGCCCGCTCGTACAGACAGCCGACGCCCCTTTGACCATGGTGTGTGGGTTCCGCTGTCGTTGATGTATCCGCAAGCCGATATCCCGATAGTGCAGATATCTCTGCCAAGCCGCCAAGGCCCCGCCTTGCAGACCCGTATCGGCCAGGCGATCGCCAGCTTGCGCGAACAAGGCGTGCTGATCATAGGCTCCGGCAGCATTACCCATAACCTGCGCGAGCTGGACTGGAATGCCGGCCCGGAAAGCATCGAGCCCTGGGCAAAAGAGTTTCGTGACTGGATGACCGAACGACTGGAAAGCAACGACGAGCCGGCACTGCACAACTACCGCACACTCGCGCCACATGCAGTACGCAACCATCCGAGCGATGAGCACCTGTTACCGCTGTATTTCGCACGCGGGGCTGGCGGCAGATTCAGCATTGCCTATAAGGGCTTCACCATGGGAGCACTGGGTATGGATATCTACCGGTTTGACTGACTGAATCCAGGGCAAAAAAAATCCCCGAACCAGTCGGGGATTTTTTCATCTGACGATCAACTCAGGTGTCGATCAGTCTTCGCGATAGCGACGCAGCTTCAACTGCTTGCCAGCAACGCGGGTGTCCTTGAGCTTGGTCAGCAGACGCTCAAGGCCATCTTCCGGCAGCTCGACCAGGCTGAAGCTGTCACGAACCTGGATACGGCCGATCGCTTCGCGGGCCAGGCCGCCTTCGTTGAGGATTGCACCCAGCAGGTTCTTGGCAGCGATACCATCACGCGCGCCCAGCGCGGTACGGCAACGAGCACGGCCTTCGGCAAGAGGCAACGGAGCACGACGCTCGCGCTCAGGACGATCACCACGGTCGCTACGCTCACCACGATCAGCACGCGGCGCGTTGTTCGGCACCAGTGGACGCTCACGCTCGATGGCGGACAGCGTCAGAGCCTGACCGTTGGTAGCCTTGCGCAGCAGGGCAGCAGCCAGAGCACGTGGCGTGCAGCCGATGTCGGCAGTCAGGCGATCCAGCAGGTCACCGTGGCTGGCTTCTGCATCAGCCACCAACGGCGACAGGCTGTTGGTCAGTTTCTTGATGCGGGCATCCAGAACTGCCTGGGAATCCGGCAGGCGGACTTCCACGACTTTCTGGCCAGTCACACGCTCGATCACTTGCAGCATGCGGCGCTCACGTGGAGTCACCAGCAGCAGCGCACGACCTTCGCGACCGGCACGGCCGGTACGGCCGATACGGTGAACGTAGGACTCAGGATCGTAAGGCATGTCCACGTTGAACACGTGAGTGATACGCGGAACGTCGAGACCACGGGCAGCAACGTCGGTCGCCACAACGATGTCCAGACGGCCATCCTTGAGGGAATCGATAACGCGCTCACGCTGGTTCTGGGCGATGTCGCCGTTCAGCGCAGCGGCCTTGTAGCCTTTGGCTTCCAGAGCGCTGGCCAGATCCAGGGTCGCCTGCTTGGTGCGGACGAACATGATCAGGGCGTCGAAGTCCTCGACTTCCAGCAGGCTCAGTACGGCAGAGGTCTTCTGGTCAGCGTGAACCAGCAGGTGAGCCTGCTCGATCGCGGTAACGGTCTGGGTCTTGGTCTGGATCTTGACGTGCTTCGGATCGCGCAGATGGCGTTCGGCGATGGCACGGATCGACTGCGGCAGGGTAGCCGAGAACAGAACGGTCTGGCGGCTTTCCGGCATGGCCTTGAAGATGACTTCCAGGTCGTCCATGAAGCCCAGCTTCAGCATTTCGTCCGCTTCGTCGAGAACCAGATGGTTCACGGTAGCGAGGACTTTCTCGTCACGACGCAGGTGATCGCACAGGCGACCTGGAGTGGCGACAACGATCTGCGCGCCATTGCGGATAGCCTTGAGCTGCGGGCCCATTGGCGCACCGCCGTATACGGCAACAACAGTCACGCCCGGCATCTGCTTGGCGTAGGTTTCAAACGCGGTGGCGACTTGCAGTGCCAGCTCGCGGGTCGGAGCAAGGATCAGGGCTTGCGGCTCACGCTTGCTCGGATCGATACGATGCAGGATAGGCAGGGCGAACGCGGCGGTTTTACCGGTACCGGTCTGCGCCTGGCCGATCATGTCGTGGCCGGCAAGAATAATCGGGATGGATTGCTGCTGAATGGCCGAAGGCTCTTCGTAGCCGGTCGCGATGACGGCTGCAACAATACTCGGATGAAGGTCGAGAGCGGCGAAGCCGCCGATTTCCTGGGTCATGGGTCTGCCTCTGGTGCATCCGCAAAGACCCATGCTTCAAAGCTGCGCGTGCCGTGTACGACCTTGAGGTCACCCTGGCTGCTTTGTCGGCGGGGATTTGCGAAAACGTTTGATGAATGGATCGTCAAGAATAGTCCTAAACGGACAAGCTACCGAAGCAGGCTTCGGAAAACTGCAATACCTGACGAGGGCCTCTTAAGGCCGGCGCGCACTATACCGGAATTGCGTTTGAAAGTGAGGCTTTTTTTACAAAATATTGGCGGCTGGAGCGCTGCTTGCAGGCATCGCGCAACTGGACAAATAAACCTGAATCCCTTGAGAGCCAGCGATTACGGGCACAATCAATTAAACGTTTCACCCATTCATGCATATGAATGGGATTGCGCATCGCGACATGCGGCGAAATGTCTCACTCCAGCTTCTCGCCGAACCGCTTGATTCCCTGTCAGGTTGCCGAACGAATGTCCTTGATCAAGGGGAGCAACGAGTAGCCCAACTGCGGCGCAAGCACCTCGGCGCGGCGGGTCAGCGACTCGACGTTCAGGGTCTGCTCCAGATCGGCCGGCACGATGAGGATGACATTGCCCTCCTTCACCGGCAGTTCCCAGTAGTGGCGGTGATAAAGCCCGCGCAGCAACGCCGCCCCCAAAGGCTTGCCGTCATCGGTAGCCCACTGGTTGATGATCAGCCACCCGCCCGGATTGAGGCGCTGCTGGCAACTCTGGAGAAAATTCCACGCCAGATGCCCGGCTCCCGGGCCGACATCGGTATAGAGGTCGACAAAGATCAGGTCGGCAGTTTCCGCACTGTCGAGCAGCTCAAGTGCATCGCCAATACGGATATACAGGCGCGGATCATCATCCAGCCCCATGTACTCGATTGCCAGGCGCGGAACATCCGGGCGCAGCTCGATGACTTCCACATCGTCCAGCGGCAGAAACTTCATGCAGGCTTGAGTGAGGGTGCCGGCGCCCAGCCCGAGAAACAACGCGCTCTCGGGGGCTTCATGGCACAAGGCACCGATCAGCATGGCGCGGGTGTAGTCATACTCAAGCCAGCTAGGGTCGGCAGTGAAGGTACAACTCTGTTCAATGGCATCGCCAAATTCAAGGAAGCGATACTCATCCACCTCCAGCACGCGAATCATGCCGAAATCATCATGTACTTCGGCCAGGATTCGTTCTTCGCGCTCACGCTCTTCAGTCATCACCTCTCCCGGTTGGCAATCGCGCCGAGCGCAAAGGGCGAATTGTCAGCCAAGCGAGAGCATTTGTCACAACTATCGAGCCTGCTCGTCCTGCGCGCGCTGGCAGCCCGACCCTGAACTGTTAACATGCCGATTCGATTGCATATCCCACAAGAGCCAATAATGAGCCAACCCTGGAGCCCCGACAGCTGGCGGGCATTACCTGTTCAGCAACAACCTCAATACCCTGACGCCGCGCACCTGTCAGAAGTCGAACAACGCCTGGCCAGCTATCCTCCACTGGTGTTCGCCGGAGAGGCCCGAGACCTGCGCCGCCAGTTTGCCGAAGTTTCTCAGGGCCGCGCATTTCTGCTGCAAGGCGGAGACTGTGCTGAAAGCTTCATGGAGTTTTCGGCAGCGAAGATTCGCGACACGTTCAAAGTGTTGCTGCAAATGGCCGTGGTCATGACCTTTGCCGCCGGCTGCCCTGTGGTCAAGGTCGGGCGCATGGCCGGGCAATTTGCCAAGCCTCGCTCGGCCAACGACGAAACCATCGACGGCGTGACGCTCCCGGCCTATCGCGGCGACATCATCAACGCTATCGGTTTCGACGAGAAGAGCCGCGTCCCGGACCCGGAGCGCCTTCTGCAGGCGTATCACCAGTCCACGGCCACCCTGAACCTGCTGCGGGCCTTCGCTCAGGGCGGTTTTGCCGATCTGCATCAGGTCCATCAGTGGAACCTGGACTTCATTGCCAATTCGGCACTGGCGCAGAAGTACAGCCAACTGGCTGACCGCATCGACGAAACCCTGGCATTCATGCGCGCCTGCGGCCTGGACAGTTCGCCACAATTGCGCGAAACCAGTTTCTTCACCGCTCACGAAGCCTTGCTGCTGAACTATGAAGAAGCCTTCGTGCGACGCGACAGCCTGACCAACGACTTTTACGATTGCTCGGCGCACATGCTGTGGATCGGCGACCGCACCCGACAACTGGACGGTGCCCACGTGGAGTTCTTGCGCGGCGTCCATAACCCGATCGGGGTCAAGGTCGGCCCGAGCATGAACACCGACGACCTCATTCGCCTGATCGACACCCTCAACCCCGACAACGATCCGGGCCGCCTGAACCTGATCGCCCGCATGGGCGCCAACAAGGTCGGCGATCACTTGCCGCAACTGATTCGCGCCGTGGAACGTGAAGGCCGCAAGGTGCTGTGGAGTTCGGATCCGATGCATGGCAACACCATCAAAGCCAGCAGCGGCTACAAGACCCGTGACTTCGCGCAGATCCTCGGGGAAGTGAAACAGTTCTTCCAGGTGCATCAGGCCGAAGGCACTTACGCAGGCGGTATCCACATAGAAATGACCGGCCAGAACGTCACAGAATGCATCGGCGGCGCACGCCCGATTACCGAAGATGGATTGTCGGATCGTTACCACACCCA
This sequence comes from Pseudomonas serbiensis, assembly GCF_030580745.1. Lineage (NCBI taxonomy): Bacteria > Pseudomonadati > Pseudomonadota > Gammaproteobacteria > Pseudomonadales > Pseudomonadaceae > Pseudomonas > Pseudomonas serbiensis. The sequence goes on along the minus strand of NZ_JAUQOO010000004.1, from coordinate 115,034 downwards.
TTGCGACCCACGGATGAATGCCGATCAGTCGCTGGAACTGGCGTTTTTGATTGCAGAGACATTGAAGCAAGTGAAACGCTGAAAAACCGTGGGGGCGACTTCATTCGCGAAGGCCGATATTCGCGACTGAAGTCGCTCCTGCGCAGACCGTGTGAAAACGTAGCGAGCGAAGGTCAGACAAGGCGAAAACAGGCGAGGAACGGTCGGAGTCGCGCTCGACTTTACGTGTTGTAAATGAGCATTGCGATGGGGGCGCCCAGCCCGGACTCGCGCACGAGCCTGTTTTCAACGCAGCATGGCCGAGCACAGTAGTTTTCACACGGTCTGTACGATTCGTATATCTGGCAGCCCCAGCCAGTCGGCCAACTGGCGCAGGTTGCGGGTCAACGCCTCTCTGCCCTCCTCGCCCAACCCGCGCGCCTCTTCATGCACGGCATGCACCGCCAGACAGCCTGCCGCCCGTTCGGAACGAAGGTCGACCCGCGCGGCGATACGCTCGTTGTGCAGGAACGGCAAGACGTAATAGCCGTAAACCCGCTTGTGCTGTGGCGTGTAGATCTCCAGTCGATAGCGGAAATCGAACAGCCGCTCGGTGCGCGCACGCTCCCAGATCAGTGAGTCGAACGGCGACAGCAAGGCGCTGGCCGACACTTTTCGAGGCTCCGGGATATCCGGCAGACAGAAAGCAGGCTGTTTCCAGCCTTCGACCCGAACCCTTTGCAACTCGCCCGTTTCGACCAGCTCGGCAAGAGCCAGACGGCTGGGGAGCGGATCCTGTCGAAAATAATCCCGCAGGTCCTTTTCCGTACCGACGCCCAAGGCCTTTGCCGCATGCAGCAACAGACCACGCTGGGCCTGGGCCTCGTTGATTTCCGGCTGATCGAGGATGGTAGCCGGCAACACTCGCTCCGGCAGGTCATACAGACGCTCGAAACCTCGACGCCCGGCCACCGTGACTTCACCCGCAGCAAACAACCATTCCAGCGCAAGCTTCTCGGCACTCCAGTCCCACCAGGGGCCTGCGCGCTCCTGTCGGGAACTGAGGCTGCCAGCCCCCAGCGCACCCCGCTCATGAACAGCCTGCAAGACTCTCTCGATAACCGGCTGCTGCTCACGACCAAAGCGGGCCAGTTGCTGATAAATGCCTTTGCCCTGGCCTGCACGCTTCATCCGCCAGCGCATCAGCGGATAAAGCTCGACGGGGAGCAGCGATGCCTCGTGCCCCCAATACTCGAACAACGTGCGATGCCGCCCCTGACTCCAGGCAGCCTGATCCAGCAACGTCTGCGAATAGTTGCCCAATCGTGAATACAACGGCAGGTAGTGTGAACGAACCAGCGCATTGACCGAGTCGATCTGCACCACACCGAGTCGCCGGATCAACTGCGCGACGTGGCTGGCCTTGATGGTGGCTGGCGGCTGGCGCCCACTGAAACCCTGAGCAGCCAGTGCCAGGCGACGTGCTTGCTTGAGGGATAGCTCTACAGACATTCAAGACTCCCGACTTAGCCTGCAACGCTAGCCGATTATGCGACGCTCTGTCAGGGCTTTAAGCGTAGAAAGACCTCAGAGCTTGAACATCAGGATCACGGCACAGAACACCAGAAACAGGCAGAACAGGTAGCGCAGCAGCCGCTCTGGCATCGAGTGCGCCAGCTTCACGCCCCAACTGACACTGGCCAGGCCACCAATTGCCAAAGGAATGCCCATGGACCAATTGACATGGTCATGCAGCGCATAGGTGAACAAGGTAATCGCCGTGCTCGGCACCGCCAGCGTCAAGGCAAGCCCCTGCGCAACAACCTGAGTCGCACCGAATACGCTGGTGAGAATCGGCGTGGCAACCACCCCGCCGCCAACCCCGAACAACCCACCGGTGACGCCAGAGCCGACTCCCAGAAGCCACAGCCAGTTGACGTGACGCAACTGCGTACTGGCCTGCCCCTTGCGCGAGAACATCTGGGCAAGGTTGAAAATCGTCAACAGGATCAGGAAAACCACGAATCCGATACGCATGTGTTGCGCATCGACCCTGACCGCCAGCAGGGAGGTCAACCAGGCCAGGAAGAAACTGGGAATGACAAGCATCAACGCATTGCGTAACAGCACACGATTGCGCTGGTTATAACGCCACAAGGCCAGCAAAACGTTGGGCAACACCATCAGCAATGCCGTGCCTTGCGCCAATTGCTGATCAAGCCCGAACAATACTCCCAGCGCCGGAATTGCGACCAGTCCACCACCAATTCCGAAGAGCCCACCCAGGGTGCCCATCGCGGCCCCCATCAATACGAACATCACAACTTCAATCACACCACGCCCCCAGTCAGCCCACGGGTGTGAATGCTACGCAGTCTTGGCCCGCAGGCATACGATCAATGCATGAGAATCCATCGGGATCCTGTGCCTGGGCCGGCTACGATTCGCATCCAGCACCCACGATCGTCCTGATTTATCTGGCGCATTAAAGATCGCAGCACTAAATTAGATACATTTTCACCGCTTACGAGGATTGGCCATGAATGCCGAAGACCGTCTTGACCCCGATACTTCTGCCGATTGCGACTCGTTGCTGCTCGATAACCAACTGTGTTTCGCCCTCTACTCCACTTCGCTGATGATGACCAAGGTCTACAAACCCTTGCTCCAGGCACTGGGGCTGACCTATCCGCAGTATCTGGCGATGATGGTGCTGTGGGAAAAAGACGGCTTGACCGTCGGTGATGTCAGCACGCGCCTGCTGACCGATCCCGGCTCATTGACGCCACTGCTCAAGCGTCTCGAAACCGAAGGCTTCATCAGCCGCACCCGCAGCAAGGAAGACGAGCGAGTGGTCTTGCTGCATCTGACAGAACAGGGACGCGCTCTTCAGCAAAAGGCCAGAGACGTTCCCGGCTGTATCCTCTCGTCCAGCGGACTGACTCTGGATAAATTGCGCGTGCTGCAGAGCGAGCTGCTGGAGCTGCGTACCCAACTGCATGACAGCCTTTAAGCGAAGCGCAAGCCATCCCGTGCCTTGCGGCGCCATGCCGACGAACGGCAAAAAAATCATAAGCCTTTGTTTTAAATAGATTTAAATCCATGTCCGGATGACGATTCCATCCTTGCGGATGCGTAGGCAGCCCTGATTTTCAAAAATTAACTTGCGCGCTAAATATTTGCGCTATAAATTTACAGCCACTTAGTTAGCGCACAATATTTTTGCGAACAATCAAACCAACCTGCGAGGTAATGCCATGAACACTCTCTATACCGCTGTTGCAACTGCTACCGGTGGCCGTGACGGCCGTGCTGTTTCCAGCGACAAGATCCTCGACGTCAAACTGTCGACCCCTAAAGAACTTGGTGGCGCAGGCGGTGAAGCCACCAACCCGGAGCAACTGTTTGCTGCCGGCTATTCGGCCTGCTTCATCGGCGCCCTGAAATTCGTCGCTGGCCAGAGCAAGCGCAGCATTCCGGCAGACGCTTCGATCACTGCTCACGTTGGCATTGGTCAGATTCCAGGCGGCTTCGGTCTGGACATTGATCTGCACATCAGCCTGCCGGGCCTTGAACAAGCCGATGCCCAGCAACTGGTCGATGCCGCTCACCAGGTCTGCCCTTACTCCAACGCTACCCGCGGCAATGTCGACGTACGTTTGCATGTAACCGTCTAAACCCGCCCAGGCACAGGAGTCGAACATGAAAACCTTCAGCAAAGTCTTGACCTGTACTCTTCTGGCCCTGTCCGTTGGCAGCGCCTTTGCAGCCGGCAGCACAGACATCGAGCACAACACTCAGGCCTTTCTGGATGCCTTGAACTCAGGTACCGGAAAGCCCATCGAGCAGTTGTCGCCCAAGGATGCCCGTGCGGTATTGGTCGGCGCTCAAGCCGGGGTCAAGCTGACGCTGCCCAAGGCCGAGGTCAGCGAGAAAACCATCAAGGTGGACGGTCAGTCCATCAGCCTGAACATCGTGCGACCTGCCGGTGTGAAGGGGACCTTGCCGGTATTCATGTTCTTCCACGGCGGCGGCTGGGTTCTGGGGGACTTCCCGACTCACGAACGTCTGGTTCGTGACCTGGTGGAGGGTTCCGGGGCAGTGGCGGTCTTCGTCAACTACACACCATCACCGGAGGCGCATTACCCGACGGCAATCAACCAGGCCTATGCCGCGACCAAGTGGGTCGCCGAGCATGGCAAGGAAATCAATGTCGATGGCAAGCGCCTGGCCGTAGCGGGTAACAGTGTCGGCGGCAACATGGCGGCAGTGGTCGCCCTGATGGCCAAGGACAAGGGCACTCCGGCGCTCAGATATCAGGTGCTGCTATGGCCTGTCACGGATGCCAACTTCAATACCGGTTCCTATGACCAGTATGCCGAAGGGCACTTCCTGACTCGCAACATGATGAAGTGGTTCTGGGACAACTACACCACTGACGCGGCGCAACGTAACGAGATCTATGCCTCGCCACTGCGCGCCTCCATCGATCAGTTGAAAGGTCTGCCACCTGCGCTGGTACAGACAGCCAGTGCAGACGTCCTTCGCGACGAGGGTGAAGCCTATGCCCGCAAGCTGGATCAGGCTGGAGTGGCTGTCACGGCCGTACGCTACAACGGCATGATCCACGACTACGGCTTGCTCAACGTGGTCAGTCAGGTGCCCGCTGTTCGTTCCGCGATGCTGCAAGCTTCGCAAGAGCTGAAAGTACATCTGAAGTAAAACCGGCAGAAACAAAAAACCCGCATCGCTGCGGGTTTTTTGCGTATCGGGGTTACAAGACCATGCTTATTTGGCACGGCCTTTGTAGGAACCGCCGTCACGGGTGTCGATCTCGATCATGTCGCCGATTTCGATGAAGTCAGCAACGCTCAGCTCGGTACCGTTTTTCAGTTTGGCAGGCTTCATGACCTTGCCCGAAGTGTCGCCACGAGCGGAACCTTCGGTGTAGTCGATCTGACGCACGATGGTGGTCGGCAGCTCTACGGAAACCAGACGCTCTTCGAAGAACACAGCTTCGCAAACGTCGGTCATGCCTTCTTCGACGAATGGCAGAACGGCTTCGATGTCTTCAGCGTTCAGCTCGTACATGGTGTAGTCAGTGGTGTCCATGAACGTGTATGAGTCACCGCTGATGAAAGACAGGGTGGCTTCTTTACGATCCAGGATCACGTCGTCCAGCTTGTCGTCAGCGCTGTATACGGTTTCAGTCTTGTAACCGGTCAGCAGGTTCTTCAGCTTGGTCTTCATGATCGCGCTGTTACGACCGGACTTGGTGAACTCGGCCTTCTGGACCAGCCAAGGATCGTTGTCGATACGAATCACGGTGCCGGGTTTCAGCTCTTTACCAGTTTTCATTGCATATATCCGAATTTGGATTGAAATAGCCAAAGGCTCTGTACGAGAAATAGCCTGCGCAGGCACTTTTCGTACAGAGCCTGATATCAAGGCCGCGTATCATAGCGAATTTCGACAAAACTGTACTAGCGCCGCAGCAAGATCGGTTTGCGAGGCCTGTTCCAGACACCAGCGCTCGGCATGTTTTTCGAGTTCGGCCCAGTGAACGCCCAGCGCCAGCCAGCTTGCCCCAAGATCCCGGCCCGCACTCCAGGCCTGCCACAACTCATTCAGCGCTTGCCCGGCAGCAGGCGAAAGCCCGGAGAGGTAAAGCTCCAGAAAGGCATCTAGCTTGGGCAAATGGGCATCGCCTTCCTGCTGATAGATATGCCACAGCATCGGACGCCCCGCCCATTGGGCACGCACGAAAGAGTCCTCACCCCGCACGACATTGAAATCACAGCACCAGAGAAGCCGGTCATAGTCTTGCTGTCGGACGAATGGCAACACCTGAATGCAGAGGGCGCCACGTTGCTGCAAAGCTCCGGCCTGCAAGGCATCGGTCCCCAGCCAGCGCTGCACATCACCCAGCACACGACCTTCGGGCACCAGCAAATGGGTGGGGCGTTCATCATTGGCCAGCAGATCCAGCCAACTGCCAATGCCGGGGTTTTCGTAGGCAAACACCGAAATCAGGCGAGCACCGGCACACGGCTCGACACCCAACTGCTGCAGGAAATCTTGCTGTGCCGACTTGTCATGCTGAAAAGCCTGACGCTGCGCAATGAGCCCCTGCTCACGCAACAGACCGCCGGTCGTCTCGCGAAAGCCGGGAAAGAAAAAGAACTTCTTCAAGCCGCTCGACTGCAACGAAGGCAGACCATGGCAGCCGGTGACCCATTCTTCAGCGCTCAGATAATCCAGGTTCAGCCACAAAGGCCTGGGCGAACGCTGCAACATCGCGTCGGTGTACACGGGTGGCAGGCGGCAGGCAAAAGCCTCGATCACGACATCCGGCACCTGCGTATCCACCCAGGACTCGGGCCAGTGACAGACGCTCACGCCCTCCTGCCACTGCTGCGCCGCCTCGGCACTGGCCTGAGGATACAGGCGCACAAACGCCGACAGATCGTCGATCCACAGGCGTACGCTTATCCCATGCTCGGCCACCAACTGGCGGGCCAGACGCCAGGTCACGCCGACGTCGCCATAGTTATCGACGACGCTGCAAAAAATGTCCCAAGAGGCTTTCATCCCGGCTCCCTGAGGCTGGATTGATAAAAACGCTGATTGTCCTTCAGAACAACAGGTTTCCACCAGCGTAAGGCATGGCACAATTGCCACTGTCGCCCACGTCTGGAGTCCAGCCATGCCGTCCTACCCAAACCGTCGCGAACTGTATGTCTCCCTGAAGCTGATCCTCTGTATAGCACTAGGCATCTGGCTGGGAGCAATGGCGGTCGCGCTGACGGGCATGCTGTATTACAAGAATCTGCCCCCGGCCCAGATACAGGCGCTGGAAAAAGCCGCCGCTCAACTGCGGGCACCTGCTGCGCCGCCGGTCGAGCCGGAAAACACCATGTTCCAGAAATACGAGCAGAGCCTTCGGGAAAGCGAAGCCCGTCAGGCGCGTGAGCAGGCCCAGGAGCAACAGCAGAAAAACTTCAGTCGCTCGAAATGCGACTTCTGGATGCAGCAGGACCGCACGGCCCCCAGCGATAAAAGCCGGGCGGGCATCAATCAATACTGCGGATAGACCATGAACAAGGCAGACGTTCTACAACAGATTATCGACAGGCTGAAAATCGATCTGGATATCGCTCTGCGTGCAGCGCAGACCGCTTATGAAACCGCGACCCACGAAGAAAACATCGCCGAGAACAAATATGACACGCTAGGGCTGGAAGCTTCCTACCTGGCAGCGGGTCAGGCTCGCCGTGTAGAAGAAATTCGTCAGTCGCTGGCGCTTTACCAGGGCTGGACCCTCAAGCCATTCGATGACGCACGCGGTATTCAGACAGGTGATCTGGTCGCCCTTGAGGCCAGCAGCGATCAACCGCAATACCTGTTCATTGGCCCGGATGCGGCCGGGCTGAAGATCAATTCAGACAATCAGCCGATTACTGTCATCACCGCACGCGCCCCTCTGGGCCAGAATCTGCTGGGCAAATCTGAAGGTGATACTGTAGAAATCACCATCAATGGCAACCGCCAATCCTTTGAAGTCACTCAAGCTCTGTGACACGCCCGTCATTTTCAGGGTTCCCGCACAGAGTTTTTGTGGGTAATGTAAACCGCTGTTAAACAGGGGCTACACCGCAGCAAGCAAGGACTAAATCAAGGAGATATTTCATGACGAACGTCATCGCCTTTCCTGACGCCCATGAACGTGATCGCCTGAAGTCCAGCGAAGAACCGGCGTTAAGATACTTGAACAAGAAAGAGCGGCTGCTGATCGATCAACTGCGTTCGACCAGCCATGCAGGACGCCAGTATGTGTATGACTATGCGAGCATCATGCACCTGTCAAAACCTCTGTACCCGGAGCCGGTGGATTAAAACACTAGCTCATCCATAGCACTGCCTGACTGAACGGGCAGTACGGCAATCCGCAACTTGGGGCATTCACGCCCCAATGATGCATTCCTGTACCCGCGCTTTATAAACAGCCCTCCTCCCTCGCCACTGCCTTCGCGTACCTGCTGCGCTCGAACGGCGGCACGCCATCCTTTTTTGCGCTTTACATTGCTGCAACAATCAAATAAATATTATGAGCATAATTTTTCTGACAATCCCTGTTCCGCTCAGGAGTAAGGCGCCATGCAAAACCTTTCGCGCGATGAAAAACTTGCTTTATGGCATGAGGAAGAAAGATACATGCGGGCGCGTCTGGGGCCGGTGGGTACTACCAGCCTTGCTGAAGTGGCCGCACTGGAACCTGTCGATTTTCTGGAAGGCATCGGCCGGGGTGAATTCCCCTCCCCTCCGATTGGCGATCTGATGGACTTCATCCCGTTGCAGTGGCTGCCTGGCCTGTTCATTTTCCAAGGCACACCCGACAAGCGTCACTACAACCCGCTTGGAAGCGTGCATGGTGGATATGCCGCAACATTGCTGGACTCATGCATGGGATGCGCTATCCATACCCAACTCAAGAAAGGCCAGGGCTACACAACCCTCGATTTGCGGATCAGCTATGTTCGAGCACTGAGCGACAAGGTCGGACCGGTAAGGGCCGAAGGCAAAGTCATTCATCTTGGACGTTCGACGGCGCTGGCCGAAGGCCGTCTGTATGACGTGGATGATCGTTTGTACGCCACCGCCAGCACGACCTGCATGATTCTGGACATGAACCGGTAAGTTGGGCGTAGCGCAAGGATCTGGCAGGAAGGGAATCTGAAACCAGGTAAACCTTCCACAGAGTCAGAGCAGACTCTGTGGAAGATCAATGGCTTACTGCAACAGCGAATAAACCAGCGCGGTAATCGCCACGATGCCAGCCGTTACCACGAAGATGTTGGAGAGCTTGCCAGCGTATTGACGCATGGCAGGAACCTTGTGGATGGCATACATCGGCATCAGGAACAGCAACGCCGAGATAATCGGACCACCCAGGGTTTCAATCATGCCCAGGATGCTCGGGTTGAGTGTCGCGACCAGCCAGCACACCAGCAGCATGAAACCGGCAGTCACTCGGTCCAGGGTACGAGGCGCAGGACGACGACCGGTTTTCACGATCAGACCTTTCAAGCCTTCGCTGGCACCGATGTAGTGACCCAGGAAGGACTTGGCGATGGCCACGAACGCAATCAGCGGTGCGACAAAAGCGATGGTCGGGTTGCTGAAGTGGTTGGCCAGATACGAGAGGATCGAAATGTTCTGCGCCTTGGCTTCGGCCAGTTGTGCGGGCGACAGGGTCAGCACGCAACTGAACACGAAGAACAGCACCATCACCACCATCAAACCGTGGGCACGGGCCAGAATCTGCGAACTGCGCACATCTGCGTTCTTGCCGTACAGGCGCTTCTGATCCACGGCAAAGGCTGAAATGATCGGCGTGTGGTTGAAGGAGAACACCATCACCGGAATCGCCAGCCACAGCGCCGGCAGGAACGCCGATGGCTCAGGCAAGGTGGTCGCGGTGCTCAGAATGCCGCCGGTCCAGTGCGGAATCAGGTACACCGACAGAAACACAAGCGCCACGATGAACGGATACACCATCAGGCTCATGGCCTTGACGATCAGTCTCTCGCCACAACGCACGACAGACAGCAGGCCAAGAATCAGCAGGAAGGCAAGCAACGCCCGCGGCGGAGCCTGTACGTGCAGCTGGTGTTCGAGAAAACTGGTGACCGTGTTGGTCAGCGCCACGCTATAGATCAGCAGGATCGGGAAGATCGCAAAGAAGTACAGCAGCGTGATCATTGCACCGGCGCTCTTGCCGAAATGTTGCTCGACCACTTCGGTGATGTCGGCCCCGTCACGTCCGGAAAGAACGAAGCGAGTCAGACCGCGGTGTGCATAAAACGTCATGGGAAAAGCCAGCAACGCCAGCGCCAGCAACGGCCAGAAACCACCGATACCTGCGTTGATCGGCAGAAACAGGGTGCCGGCACCGATAGCGGTACCGAACAGTCCCAGCATCCAGGTTGTATCGTGACGACTCCACGCGGCTATGCTCGCGGGTTCTGCATCCAGGCGTTCTACGACGCCATTGGCCTGATCATTCATCCGGTCTAGTCTCCGTGGCCGGTTATTCAAATCGGGTGGGACATATCGAAACTTGGCAGTTAAAGGTCCCACCCAAAACAGGGGGCCGCGATTGTCAGGGATCACGGACAGAAATCAAAGAGTTATCAGACCGAAAGCCCGATCGTGAGGAGGAAATGAACGGGGATGTGCGAAGGCATCCTGGCTTGTCCCGGATATCTGTTACAGGCCGGGTAAAGACAGAACATTCCCTACCCGACCTGACGATTGCGGATTACATCCAGCCAAGCCACTTCCAGTACGTCATGCCGAATACCAGCATCAGTACATAACCAATGATGGTCATGGGAATACCGACCCTGGCGAACTGACGGGCATTGAAGGTTTCCGTCCCCAGGCAGACCATATTCTGCGGCGCATTGATCGGCAGGATAAAACCGTAGCTGACCGCAAACCCCAGCAACATGGTCATACCCAGCCGGTTGAAATCCCCTGGCAAGGTTTGCAGCACTGCAATCAGGATCGGCAATAACGCCGAGGTCAAGGCCGTGGCGCTGGCAAACCCCAGATGAATCAAGATCAGAAACGCGCCCAGAATGGCGAAGATCCCCAGCGGCCCGACCTGATCGAGCCCGGTTCTGCCGACCACCTGGCCTCCCAGCCATTGACCGGCCTGGGTCGTCAGCAAAGCCGTCCCCAGACTGATACCGACACCGAACACGATCACTGTGCCCCAGGGAATACGTGACTGCACATCCTTCCAGGTCATGACACCCCAGCGCGGCAGAAGCAGAATCACCAAGCCTGCATAAGTCGTGGAGGTCGTATCGAAACTGTGCAACTTGCCCTCGGTCGACCAGAACAGCAGCAACAGTACAGAGACACTCAATAAACGTTTCTGCGCGCCGGTCATCGGGCCGATATCAGCCAGCGATTGCGCAACCGCTTCCTTGCCGCCGGGAATGCTGTCGCTTTCCGGCGGCAAGAGCTTGAGGACCAGCAGAATCAGTACACCCGACATGATCAAGGCCCAGGGTGCGCCGGCGATCAGCCAGTCGATCCAGGAAACCCGCTGCCCAAGCATCTTGTCCATGAAACCTGCCGTCAGCAGATTCTGCGCGGCTGCCGTCTGGATACCGATGTTCCAGACGCTGGTGCCCTGGGCCACGATAATCATGATCGCCACCGCGATATTCGAGCGTTTGTCGACACCAAATGCCGCAATCACCCCCATCATGATGGGCACGACACAGGCACTGCGCGCCGTTGCGCTGGGCACCACAAGACTGAGCAGGATCGTCACGGCAATCGCGCCGATCATGATCCTGCGGGTGCTGGTGCCGATTCGCGACAAGGTCACCAGCGCGATACGCCGATCCAGCCCGGTATGGGTCATGGCGGCGGCAAGAAAGAGCGCACCTGTCACCAGCGCCAGTGCCGAATTGGAAAATCCGCTCAGGGCCATGGTGATCGCTGCGGACGATCCATAAACCACTGACGGGTCTTGCAAGGTAGGAGCCGAGCCGACCAGGAACGCCATGAGCGAGGTGATCATGATTGCGCTGGCTTCGTAGGAAACGGCCTCGGTAATCCATACCACTACGGCAAAAGCCAGAATCGCCAGCATCCGCTGACCGGCAACTGGCAAGCCTGCGGGCATGGGCAAGAACAACACCCCGATCATGGCCAGTACACCGATCACCAGACCGACCGGAATCCTTACCTTGTCCGGCGGTGCTTCAGGCGTATCTACAGAGGCGTTCATGCTGATTCCTGTATCCCATTCCATCGAAATTCACGCCCGCAAAAACGGGCACTACGGTCCCGGCCATTCTGGGCCCGTGTCGGCTTCATGCCTTTGATATCAGTCAAGCCAGGATCAGATGCCCCATCCGTGAGGAAAGAGCCCCGGATATCTGAAATTAGTTACTAACTACAATTGACAATGATTATCATCCACACTAATTTGTTGCGCGATATGTCGGGGCCTCCCTGCAAACCTCTGCTGCCATTGCTGTCAGGTGATTTCCATGCCGGAACGACTAACCACAAGTACGTGTGATACTCCTCTGCTACAGGCTTTCGTCGAAAACCGTACGATCCTGGTCAAGGTCGCAACCCGTATCACCGGCTGCACGTCCCGTGGAGAAGATGTCGTGCAAGATGCTTTCTTCCGTCTGCAATCGGCCCCTGAAATCACCTCGTCGATCAAGGCCCAGCTCAGCTACCTGTTTCAAATCGTGCGCAATCTGGCCATTGACCACTATCGCAAGCAGGCGCTTGAGCAGAAGTACTCCGGCAGCGAAGAAGAGGGGCTGAACGTGGTCGTGCATGGTGCATCCCCCGAAACCTCACACATCAACTTTGCAACGCTGGAGCACATTGCCGACGCATTGGCTGAGTTGCCCAGCCGCACTCGATACGCCTTCGAGATGTACCGCCTGCATGGTGTGCCGCAAAAAGAGATCGCCCGGGAACTGGGGGTGTCACCGACGCTGGTCAACTTCATGATTCGCGATGCGCTGGTCCATTGCCGCAAGGTTTCGCGCCAGGATGCGTCGTCCCCGTCCCCCTGATCCCCCTCTGACGAGCGGTATCATCCTTTCGTAGTATGCCGATCGGCAGGTTCTGCCTTGCGTAAAAACACGTAACATGAGCCCATCTTGAACTTGCATTGCCAAATGTGTCTAACACCCGGATGCTGTAAATGCGATTTAAGAAATCATCGCTGCATCGATTAACCTATCCATGTGAAAATACGCAGTAACAATTTAAGAGCCATAGTCGGGAGGCTCACCACATGCGTTATGCCCTGGATCACAAAGCCCAAACCCATGAGCGCATCATCAAGGAAGCGTCGGCACGCTTTCGCCGTGACGGTATTGGTGCCACAGGCCTGCAGCCATTGATGAAAGCGCTGGGCCTGACCCATGGCGGCTTTTATGCCCACTTCAAATCCAAGGATGACCTGGTAGAGCAGGCCCTGCGTAGCGCCGCGAAAGAAGCGGAGGAAACCATCGGCAAGTTCTTCGCCATGGAAGACCCGCTGTCTGGCCTCATCGACCTGTACCTCTCGACCGAGCACCGCGACTCTCCCGAATCAGGCTGTCCGCTGCCAAACATTTGTGCAGAACTGGGGCAGACAGGCAAACCCAGCATAACCACCGATGAAATCATCCTTCATCTGCAATCGTCATTTGCCAAGGTATTGCCAGGGGAAAACACCGAGGAAAGAAGCATCAGCATCCTGTCGACACTGGTTGGAGCCCTGGTACTGTCGCGCAGTACTCAGGACGCCAAACTGTCGGAGCAGATTCTGAACAACACACGCGACAGGCTCAAACAGGAAATAAAAGAGGTTCGTTGAGCGTCCAACCCGCGAGGCTGGAGCTGCACGAGCGTCATTCCCGTGCAGAGGATGAAAGCTCGGCGATTGACCGGACTTTCAAGGCGCTATCATTCAACCGCCAACTTGTCGCGATTCTTGTCCAGAAGAGCCTTGCCAATGCCCTTTACTTCAATCAGTTCTTCGACGGATGCAAACTCACCGTTGGCTTCCCGATAAGCAACTATCGCACTGGCTTTATTTTTACCGATACCCACAAGTTCCTTTTGAAGTGTGTCGGCATCGGCCTTATTGATATTGACAGTTCCGGTTTGCTGTTGCTGGGCAACAGAATGAGGGGCAACGGTATCAGTCATCATCTGGCCAGCAGGTGCCGCCGTAACGGCAACCGAGAAGCTGGCAAGCAAGGCAAATAACAACGAGGACAAAAAATCAGTTCGCATAGATAACGCTCCATAGGATTCAAAGGCAGCACTCCAAATGCCGCCCTCATAATCTAGACCACTCGTTATCAGTATCAAAGGAACGGAAAGTGTCTACTTGTTTCCACTTTCAGTTTAAAACAGTGAAACATTTTAATTGCATGAATATATATTCAAGATATTAATGCGCACCTGCTTACTTCAAGTCAGCTCCCCGGCGACGCTCCTGATATATCCAGTCAACAATTTCCCCTTCAGGGCTATAGCCACTGACCGTTTCGCGCAGCAATTGGCGAACACTGTTGTAATCATCTTGATCAACGGCTTCAAGTAACGCCGTCAGTTGCCCTTTCAACACATCCCATTGCAGATGATCTTCGTTGGCGCTCATGATCATCGGGTGCTCGGTGGCCACGACGTTTTCACCAATGAGCAATTCCTCGTAAAGCTTTTCCCCAGGGCGCAAGCCTGTGAACTCGATGGAGATATCGCCTTGGGGGTTCTTCTCCGAGCGAATGCTCAGGCCTGACAGATGAATCATCTTTTCGGCCAGTTCGGTGATCCTGACGGGCTCACCCATGTCCAGAACAAAGACATCACCTCCCTGCCCCATCGAGCCCGCCTGAATGACCAGTTGCGCCGCTTCGGGAATGGTCATGAAGTAACGGGTGATCTTCGGATGAGTGACTGTTACCGGCCCGCCAGACTGGATCTGCTTGTGGAACAGCGGAATCACCGACCCCGAAGAACCCAGCACATTGCCAAAGCGAACCATGATGAAACGGGTCTTGTTGACCTGATGGACATTGGCCACGTCACCAAAGATCACCGGTGCGGTTTCACGGCTCAATGCCTGCAGGATCAGCTCGGCAAGCCGTTTGGTACTGCCCATGATGTTGGTCGGCCTGACAGCCTTGTCGGTAGAGATCAGGACGAAGTTGGAAACTCCGGCCTGCAAAGCCGCCTGAGCCGTATGAAGGGTGCCCATGACGTTATTGGCAACCCCCTCTGCAATGTTGTGCTCGACCATCGGCACATGCTTGTAGGCGGCGGCGTGATAGACCGTATCGACCTTCCAGGTCCTCATGATGTCCAGCAGCTTTGGAGGGTTACGTACAGACGCCAGAATAGGCAGCAACTTGACCCGCAAGGATTCACGCGCCACACGCTGCTCAAGCTCCGACAAGATGGAGTAAAGATTGAACTCGCCATGGTCGAGCAACAGCAGCTTCGTAGGCCCCAGCTCCAGTATCTGCCGACATAACTCCGAACCAATGGAACCGCCCGCCCCCGTCACCAGGACCGTCTGCCCCTTGATGCAATGCTCAAGCAGGTTTTCCCTGGCGGGCACAGGGTCACGCCCCAGAAGGTCCGCGATGTCGACCTCTTGAAGGTCATCGACCTTGACGCGCCCCGAAGCCAGATCCATGAACCCTGGAACACTTCGCACGTGCAGAGGAAAGCCCTCCAGAAACCCGAGAATCTCTCGACGGCGCCCACGTGAGGAAGACGGAATCGCCAACAGAATTTCCTGCGCACCCGTGACTTCGATCATGCGCTGGATATGTTTGGGCCTGTAAACGTGCAACCCGGAAATCACGCGGTTGGAGATCGACCTGTCATCATCGATGAAAGCAACGGGGCGCATGAGCCTGCCCATTCGCAAGGCTGCCACCAGTTGATTGCCTGCGGCACCAGCGCCATAGATGGCGACCTTTGGCAGGCCATCGTCGCGATTGGCGAAAGGCATGTGTTGTGCGGCCACGAACCAGTCGCCGAGAAAATACTGCCGCATGGCCAGGCGCAGGCCGCCGATCATGATCATGCTCAGCCACCAGTAGTTGAACATGATCGAACGGGGAACCACATGCTGGTGGTTGCTGTACAGATAGACCACGCACCCAAGGACGAGCGCAGACAGCGTTACGGCCTTGATAATCGCTATCAGAGCATCGTTACCGAAATAACGCATGACCGCGCGATACATCCCGAACCGGATAAACAGCGGGATGGCAATGATCGGCGCACTGACGAAAAGCCAGGTGTGTTTTTCAAGAGGGTTGATCAGGTCCTCAACGCCCAGACGAACGACAAATGCCATCCACAGAGCAAACCAGACCAGAAAGAGGTCAGCAACGACTTGAACTATTCGCTTTCTCCGCCGCGGCAAGGCCAGCAGCAAAGCTCGTAATCTGTTCATGCCTCCACGACCTCTCGATCCTCTACAAAACGTTACACCCGATATCCGAAGCAAATGCAGACATGCAATGTCTCAATTTAGATGAAAAAGCGCTAATACTTAAACTCAATTGGATTCCAGGCGGCCCGCATCGAATTTAAGGGCCAATATGACGAGCGGCACATAGGCAATCAGCAAGCCCGTCGAACCGTCGCCATCGAATAGCGAAACCCACAACGCCACAGGCAGAAGCCAGAAGACATTGATAAAGCCGACAGCCAGGGTCACCGGAAGGTGCCTGCCATAACGACGCGAGGCGAACTGATACGCATGGCTTCGATGGGCTTCGTATACCTTGTCTCCACGCAACAGACGGCGGGCAAGCGTCACAGTGGCATCGACGATAAATACCCCCAGCAAAATCAGCCAGGCCCAGAACAACTGAGGTGAAGCCCATGCAGCCTGCAGGGAAAGCACGCCCAGCGCGATGCCCAGAAACCCGCTGCCTGCATCGCCCATGAATATCCGTGCAGGAGGAAAATTCCAGTAGAGAAACCCCATCACCGCAGCAGCCAGCAGTACAGGCCCCCACAGCAACTCGCCAAAGCCGCCCAGTACATAAATGAGGCTGACACCGCCACAGACCGTTACCGCCTCGATGCTCGCGATGCCATCGATGCCGTCCATGAAGTTATAGAGGTTCAGCATCCAGACCAGGTAAAAAGCGGCAAGAACATGGCCGACAATCCCGAGGTCGAGGGTGAAACCAAAGAAATCGAGTGGCGCCAATCCTCCCAGCCAGGCAAGCGCCCATGCCGCCGCACTGAAATGCCCCAGCAAACGCCAGCGTGCGGCGATGTGCCCATGATCGTCCATGAAACCGATCACGGCGACCAGTCCGCCCGCACCAAGGATGGCCATCAGAGCCGAAAACGGAATCCGGTCTCCAAGCCCCAACAGCAGAATGGCAAGCAAAAAGGCTACAACAATGGAAACCCCGCCGCCTCGCGGTGTGGGAATCTTGTGTGAGCTACGAGCATTTGGGATATCCATCAGGCTTCTGGACAGGGCGTACCTGCGAAGCACTGCCGTCAACCCTAAAGATAAAACCGCTACAGCGACTACCGAAAACCACTCAACCATTTTTTGCGTTCCAGAAAAGACCGTACTGTTTCTTCCATCGTGTCATTCACCCCCAGCAGTGATGCCCACTTGAACATCGTACAGGTTTTGGAAATATCGACCTGCAAAGAATCACAAAGCTTTTGTGAAAAACATGCCTTGCCCTGTATTACGCGCCCTGAAAACCAGAATGACTTTCAGCGTACGGGCTCAAGGTATGACCAACTCCAGACGCCGGTTTGCCAGTGAGTACTTTCGATTTAAAACATTGCCCAGCGCCTTCTTGGCACTCGCCTCGCCATGTACCAGCCTTATCTGCGCTGGCCACTCGGCCATGTCCGTTACAAATCTGACCAGTTCCTCCTGATCCGCATGCGCGGAATAGCCCGCCACGGTAGAGATACCGGCACGAATCTCGAAGCGTTCTCGATCAAGCTCGACATACCCGCCCACAGGGCCATGCTTCTGGATCGCAGCCCCTGGCGTGCCCTTGGCCTGATAACCGACAAAAACCACGTTATGCCGCCTGTCTCCCAGCATGGCTTTCAGATAGTTCACGATCCGCCCGCCGGCACACATGCCATTGCCTGCGATAACAATAGCGGGTCGTGCAGTACTGGCCAGATAGTTGACCGTCTGCAAATGCCGGGCATGGCTATCGATGGTAATCAATTGAGAAAACCCCAAAGGCCGTCTTCCGCTCTTCAAGCGCTCTTGAGCATCCTCATCCCAATAGTCCTGAAATGCCTGATAGACCCCGGTGAAGCGGCTGGCCAGAGGGGAGTCGAGAATGATCGGGAGCTGCGGCCAGTCCATCGGCAAGACAGACGTGTCAGCAGGCCCGACATCCTGATCGGACAGCCTGCCCGGCAGTGTCTTGCGACGCAGGATATCTTCCAGCTCGTACAGCAACTCCTGAGTGCGACCAATGCTGAATGCGGGAATCAAGACCGTGCCATGATCCTCCAGAGCCTGGTCAATCACCTGCTCAAGACGCAATTGCCGCGTGCTGCGGTCTGCATGAAGGCGATCGCCATAAGTGCTCTCCAGCACCAGAATGTCAGCCTGCTCGGGTGACTTCGGGGAAGGAAGCATCGGTGCATGAGCAGCGCCCAGATCCCCCGAAAACACGACACGCTCCGTACGCCTTTGCAGCGGATAGTGCAGATCGCACTCGATATACGCAGAGCCCAGGATATGTCCTGCACGTTGCAAACGAACCTTGCAGATCAGCGAATCAGTATTGACCAGAACAAACCAGTGATCGAAGGGCAAGGCAATCACGCGCTTTTCAATCAGCGCCAGATAGCGGTCAATCTGCTTGCGGTCATGGTGAAACTCAATCTTGAGGAGATCTTCCATTACCAGAGGCAGCAAATGCGCAGAAGGCTCGCTGCACAGTATCGGGCCTTGATAACCCGCAGCCAGCAACCCGGGAATTCGTCCTACATGGTCGACGTGTACATGAGTGACAATGAAAGCCTTGATGTCAGCTGGCGAAAAACCGAACTTGCCTGTGTCCGGCACCACACTTTCATGTTGAATCGCCCCACAATCAATCAGCAGGCTACTGGCAGATTCCATGAACAACTGGTGACAAGAACCCGTGACACTATTAGTTGCGCCATGATGAATGATTTCAGGGAAAGACATGCAGCCACCTGTTCTATAAGTCGGCCCCTATGAATAACGTCAGGGCGTGACATCGAATGATTGAAAGATGGCCTATTCTGCGCTGCAAAGACTTATCTTCAAGTCTTGACATGCGAGCACAAGAACAACAGAAAAATCGCCTGACATGGATAAACGACACTAAACAGCCCGTAGAGCGGGGCAAACTAAAAACAGTCTAAAAAAGACTACGAACAGGAATTAACTTTCTCTAAGAACAACAAGAAAATTCCTACAAATAAAATCAGCACATAACTTATCAAGTAAAAGACGAGCCTGGCAGCCCCATCAAGTAAAACGCAAGGAATGCCCAGAATCGGGAGAAGACACAGAAAAGCCAGGCTCGCGTAAGCTTCTCGTACAACAGCAGGCGCCGGGATGCCTGCTCTAAATTGAACGAGCCGAGCGCGTACGCTTTTTACGCAGGCTTACCAGCCAGGCAAGTACAGGCCCGACCAACATCCCCAGCAGGAGCGCCAGAACGACAGGGATGGCCTGGGAAAGCCGAGGGGCAGACCAGCCGAAAAAAACCAACGTGACAGGCTGCTGATTCTCAAGCATGAATACCGTCGTTGCCAGAACGACAAGCAACACAACGACGATCAAGATGATTCGTTTGAAGATGTGCATCCGCTGGTCCTTTAGTTATCGGCCTCAGAGGCCCTCTTCTTCATCCTCGTTGACTCGATCCCGCAACTCCTTGCCTGGCTTGAAGTGAGGAACGAATTTTCCGTCAAGACTGACAGACTGGCCCGTTTTAGGATTGCGCCCTACCCGCGGTGCGCGGTAATGCAGGGAGAAGCTGCCAAACCCGCGTATTTCGATGCGGTCGCCTGTTGCCAGGCACTGAGACATTTGTTCAAGCATGGTCTTGATGGCCAACTCGACATCCTTGGATGAGAGCAGCCCTTGATGGGTGACAATTCGTTCGATCAACTCCGACTTCGTCATATTTTTCCCTTCTTTTTCAAGCAGCTAGATCAGCGCTCCGAAGGTTTTAGCATGACCGGATGATTTTGAACAGCCCATGTATTGACTTATGTGAACTCATATCAACCAGGCATGAATCCATGACAGGAGCATGACTGCAAGGGCGGGAATGGAGGACAAGGACAGTGACGCGAGGCAGGATGCGGCCTGCAAGGCATCTGGAGGCGTTTAAAACGTTTAAAGCACCCAGACAGCGGCTACAGAAACCCAGCGTTATAACCCCCAAATAGCGCCCACAAAAAAGGGCGACCGAAGTCGCCCTTTTTCATGGTCAAGCAGAACTTAGTTCTGTTTTTCCATTTGCGCGCGCAGCAGGTCACCAATAGTGGTTGGACCAGTGCTTTCAGCAGCTTCAGGCTTGCTACGCAGGCTCTGGATAGCTTCTTTCTCGTCTTCAACGTCTTTCGACTTGATGGACAGGCTGATTACGCGGCTCTTGCGGTCAACGCTGATGATCTTGGCTTCGATCTCTTCGCCTTCTTTCAGAACGTTACGCGCGTCTTCAACGCGGTCACGGCTGATTTCGGAGGCTTTGAGGGTAGCTTCGATGTCGTCGGCCAGAGTGATGATGGCGCCTTTGGCGTCAACTTCTTTAACGGTACCGCGAACGATAGCGCCTTTGTCATTGACAGTGACGTACTCGGAGAACGGATCGCTTTCCAGTTGCTTGATACCCAGGGAGATACGCTCACGCTCTGGATCAACAGACAGGATTACGGTGTCGAGCTCGTCGCCCTTCTTGAAGCGACGTACGGCTTCTTCGCCCACTTCGTTCCAGGAGATGTCGGACAGGTGAACCAGGCCGTCGATGCCGCCGTCCAGACCAATGAAGATACCGAAATCGGTGATCGACTTGATGGTGCCGGAGATTTTATCGCCCTTGTTGAACTGGCCAGAGAAATCTTCCCACGGGTTCGATTTGCACTGCTTGATGCCCAGGGAGATACGACGACGCTCTTCGTCGATGTCCAGAACCATGACTTCCACTTCGTCGCCAACCTGAACGACTTTGGACGGGTGGATGTTCTTGTTGGTCCAGTCCATTTCGGAAACGTGTACCAGGCCTTCCACGCCTTCTTCCAGCTCTGCGAAGCAGCCGTAGTCGGTCAGGTTGGTTACACGCGCGGTAACGCGGGTGCTTTCCGGGTAACGAGCCTTGATAGCAACCCATGGGTCTTCGCCCAGTTGCTTCAGACCCAGGGAAACACGATTGCGCTCGCGATCGTACTTCAGGACTTTTACATCGATCTCATCGCCAACATTGACGATTTCCGATGGATGCTTGATACGCTTCCAGGCCATGTCGGTGATGTGCAGCAGGCCATCGACGCCACCCAGATCGACGAATGCGCCGTAATCGGTGAGGTTCTTGACGATACCTTTGACTTGCTGACCTTCCTGCAGGGACTCGAGCAGTGCTTCGCGCTCTGCACTGTTCTCGGCTTCCAGGACGCTGCGACGGGAAACGACAACGTTGTTGCGCTTCTGGTCCAGCTTGATGACCTTGAACTCGAGCTCTTTGCCTTCCAGGTGCGTGGTGTCGCGCACTGGACGGACGTCAACCAGAGAACCTGGCAGGAACGCACGGATGCCGTTAACGTCGACAGTGAAGCCGCCTTTAACCTTACCGTTGATAACGCCCTTGACCACTTCTTCAGCTGCGAAAGCCGCTTCCAGAACAATCCAGCACTCGGCGCGCTTGGCTTTTTCGCGGGACAGCTTGGTTTCGCCAAAGCCGTCTTCTACCGCGTCCAGCGCAACGTGAACTTCGTCACCGACCTTGATGGTCAGCTCGCCAGCGTCGTTGTAGAACTGCTCGAGCGGGATGACGCCTTCGGACTTCAGGCCAGCGTGTACAGTTACCCAGTCGCCGTCGATGTCGACAACGATACCGGTAATGATGGCGCCCGGCTGAAGGTTCAGGGTTTTTAGGCTTTCTTCAAAAAGTTCTGCAAAGCTTTCGCTCATTTTAATTCCTGTTGATCAAGGGCGAAGAATACGCCCATCTGCCACGTCCCAGACAACGTGGGTTTCGTTCATGTAAAAGGAAGCTGGCAGGACTAAATCTGGTCGCCTGTGCAGCTCCTTGATCACCCGGCGATATCGCGTAGCGCGACCTCACTCAGAATGCGTTCCAGCACCTGCTCGATGGATAACTCGGTGGAATCCAGCTGTATGGCGTCATGCGCCGGCTTTAGCGGAGCTACCGCTCGCTGGGTGTCGCGCTCATCGCGCGCACATATCTCATCTAGCAGACTCGACAGACTAACATCATCACCCTTGGCCTTCAACTGCAAGTAACGACGACGTGCACGCTCCTCGGCACTGGCAGTGAGAAAAATCTTCAGGGGCGCGTCGGGAAACACCACCGTTCCCATGTCGCGGCCATCGGCAACGAGCCCCGGCTCTTCCTGAAACGCACGCTGGCGCTGCAACAACGCATCACGCACTGCGGGCAAGGAAGCAACCTGCGAGGCACCGCTGCCAATCTGCTCGTTACGGATGGCATGGGTAACATCCTCACCCTCAAGGATGATGCGCTGCCCCTGACCACCGGAAGTGGTCTCGAACTGCACATCAAGATGTGCCGCCAGCAGCTTCAGCGCCTCTTCATTGGTCAGATCGACACCGTGGTTGCGTGCAGCAAAGGCCAGCAAACGGTAAAGAGCGCCGGAATCGAGCAGACACCAGCCCAGATGCTTGGCAAGCAAACCGGCAACAGTGCCCTTCCCCGAGCCGCTAGGGCCGTCGATGGTTATAACGGGTGCTTTGATTTTCACTTTTGATCCTCTTGCGCGACACGCATACCGACTTGAGCGCACAGCGCCAGAAAATTGGGAAACGATGTGGCGACGTTCGCACAATCGTGGATACGGATCGGTGCCGATGCCCGCAATGATGCAACACTGAATGCCATTGCAATGCGGTGATCGCCATGAGCATCGATCTCGGCACCGCCCATGGAACCGCCTTCAATAATAATGCCATCCGGCGTCGGCTCAACCTTGATACCCAACGCCAGCAGACCGTCGGCCATGGCCTGAATCCGGTCAGACTCCTTGACTCGCAACTCCTGAGCACCGCACAGGACAGTGCGCCCCTGGGCACAGGCCGCTGCAATGAACAGCACCGGAAACTCGTCGATGGCCAACGGCACCAGCGCTTCCGGGATATCTATACCTTTCAGGGAAGCAGAGCGCACGCGCAGGTCCGCAACAGGCTCACCTCCCACTTCACGCGGGTTTTCCAGGGTGATATCACCGCCCATCAGGCGAAGAATATCAATAACACCTGAACGTGTCGGATTGACGCCCACATGCTCAAGCAGCAGCTCGGAACCCTCGGTAATCGAGGCCGCCACCATGAAAAACGCTGCCGAGGAAATATCCGCCGGCACTTCTATACGGGTCGCGACCAGTTTATGCCCGGACTCGACCGAAACCTTGTTGCCCCCGACCGACAGCGGATAACCGAAGCCACGCAGCATGCGCTCGGTATGATCGCGTGTAAGTGCCGGCTCGCTGACCACTGTCTCGCCGTGCGCATACAAACCGGCCAGCAACAGGCAGGACTTGACCTGCGCACTGGCCATTGGCGTAGTGTAGGCCTGACCCGAGAGTTTTCCTGCACCATGAATGGTCAGTGGCGGACGGCCATCGGCAGCCGTTTCGATGACAGCACCCATTTCACGCAAAGGATCGACCACACGACTCATGGGGCGCCTGGAGAGCGAAGCATCACCCGTCAGGGTACTGTCGAAATCCTGCGCGGCCAGCAGCCCCGACAGCAGACGCATGGAGGTTCCGGAATTCCCCAGATAGATCGGGCCGGGCGCAGCTTTCAGGCCGCGCATGCCGACACCATGGATCGTCACGCGACCATGATGCGGGCCTTCGATCACCACGCCCATGTCACGGAAGGCCTGCAAGGTCGCCAGAGCGTCCTCACCTTCAAGAAAACCTTCGACCTCGGTGGTGCCTTCAGCCAGAGAACCCAGCATGATCGAGCGGTGGGAGATGGATTTGTCACCCGGCACTCGAACATTGCCGCTGACACGGCCCCCGGGGCTGGCAACAAAGACCAGATCATCCGTGCTGGTAGGCTCTACATAGGCGCGACGGGCGAGAATCTTGCCGAAATGCTCCCGGGCAACCCGCGCACGGGTAAACACGCCCAGCAACTGATGCCCATCGCCTGTATCCACGGCGTCACGCAAGGCATCGAGGTCACTACGGAATGTATCCAGCGTTCGCAGCACCGCCTCGCGGTTGGCCAGAAAGATATCGTGCCACATCACCGGATCACTGCCTGCGATGCGGGTGAAATCACGAAAACCGCCTGCTGCGTACCTGAATATCTCCAGGTTCTCGTTACGCTTGGCCAGAGAATCCACCAGACCGAATGCCAGCAAATGCGGCAAGTGACTGGTCGCAGCCAGCACCTCATCGTGACGCTCGACCTGCATGTGCTCGACATCGGCACCCAGTACCGACCAGAGGCGATCAACCAGCGCCACGGCATCGGGATCGGTCTCGGCCAACGGCGTCAGGATCACCTTATGCCGCCGGAACAGCTCGGAATTCGACGCCTCGACACCACTCTGCTCGGAACCCGCAATCGGGTGCCCCGGCACGAAACGGGTCGGCATATGGCCGAACGCAAGCCGCGCAGCCCTGACCACATTGCCCTTGGCACTGCCGACATCCGTCAGGATGGCATTGCCAAGATCAAGGGGAGCCAGCAGCGCAAGCAGCTTTTCCATCGCCAGGATAGGAACTGCAAGCTGAATGACATCAGCGCCACGACAAGCGGCAGCCAGATCATCCTCGCAACGATCCACAACCCCCAACTCAACGGCCAGCTTGCGTGAGCGCGGGTCAAGATCGACCCCCACCACCTCACGGCACAGACCGCTTTCGCGAACACCTTTGGCAAAGGAGCCGCCGATCAAACCCAGACCGACGACCACAAGCCGACCAATAACAGGTCGAACGGACTGCACCGACGTGAAATCAACCACGCGCAAAAACCTTGTGACTGACACCCGCGCAAGGCGAACGTGTTTGCACACCCGGCAACGCCGGAGTGAAGAAATCGCTGCTCATGTATCGTCTCTTCAAAGAACCGCTTTCGGGTAGGAACCCAGCACCTTCAGTGCAACGGCTTCATGACTGATCTTCTCCAGCACCGCCTTGACCAGCGGATCCTGGTGGTGCCCCACGAAATCGATGAAGAACACATAAGTCCACTTGCCACTGCGCGAAGGACGGGTTTCGATGCGGGTCAGGTCCAGCCCGTTCTCATGGAACGGCACCAGCAGCTCATGCAAGGCACCCGGCTTGTTGCTCATTGACACAATGATCGAGGTCTTGTCGTCACCGGTCGGCGGCACTTCCTGATTACCGATGATCAGGAACCGCGTGGAGTTGTCGGGACGATCTTCGATCTTCTCGGCCAGACGTGTCAGACCATACAGGCTGGCTGCCATGTCTCCGGCAATGGCGGCGGAATTCCACTCGCTCTTGACCCGCTTGGCCGCTTCGGCGTTGCTGGCAACAGCGACACGCTCGACATTCGGGTAATGGGCATCCAGCCACTTGCGGCATTGCGCCAGCGACTGGGCATGGGAATAGATGCGGGTAATGCTTTGAGTCTTGGTGCTCTCACCGACCAGCAAATGGTGGTGAATACGCAACTCGACCTCGCCACAGATGACCATGTCGTGTTCGAGGAAGCTGTCGAGGGTGTGATTGACCGCGCCCTCGGTGGAGTTTTCCACCGGCACTACGCCGAAATTCACTGCACCGGCAACCACTTCGCGGAACACTTCATCAATAGCTGCCATGGGCAGGCTGATGACGGCATGCCCGAAATGCTTCATGGCCGCGGCCTGGGTAAACGTCCCTTCAGGCCCCAGATAAGCGACCTTCAGCGGCTGTTCCAGCGCCAGGCAGGAAGACATGATTTCGCGGAACAGACGCGCCATCTCTTCGTTACTCAGCGGACCACGGTTGCGATCCAT
Source organism: Pseudomonas serbiensis (assembly GCF_030580745.1). Classification (NCBI taxonomy): domain Bacteria; kingdom Pseudomonadati; phylum Pseudomonadota; class Gammaproteobacteria; order Pseudomonadales; family Pseudomonadaceae; genus Pseudomonas; species Pseudomonas serbiensis. Next base: position 89,256 of record NZ_JAUQOO010000004.1, on the reverse strand, counting down.
GACACGCTTGAGAACCTGAGCCTCACGCTCCGGGCGATAGAACACAGGCACTTCGCCTTCCGCCAGCGAGGACATTTTCACCCGCGCCACTTCCTGCGCGCAGCGAGCGCGCTCGCTGATCAACTCCAGAACCTTTTCGTCCAGGCTGTCGATGCGGACTCGCAGCGCCTTGAGTTCTTGCTCGGACATCAGCCGTGTTCCTTCTCGAAGTCTTTCATGTAGGTCACCAGCGCATTGACTGCATTGATGTCGACAGCATTGTAGATGGAAGCACGCATGCCGCCGACCGAGCGATGACCCTTGAGGTTGAGCAGGCCATTGGCATCGGCACCCGCCAGGAACGGCTTGTCCAGGCGATCATCGGCCAGACGGAACGGCACGTTCATCCAGGAGCGATCGGGCTTGTTGATAGGGTTGCTGTACAGCTCGCTGGCATCGATGAAGTCATACAGGGTGCGCTTCTTGACTTCATTGAGCTTGCCGATGGCCTCGACGCCACCCTGCTCCTTGAGCCACTCAAAGACCAGACCCGACAGATACCAGGCCAGGGTCGGCGGCGTGTTGTACATCGAACCGTTATCGGCTGCGACCTTGTAGTCGAGCATGGTCGGGCAGAGCGCACGGGCACGACCGAGCAAGTCTTCACGAATGATGACGACGACGATACCGCTCGGGCCGATGTTCTTCTGGGCGCCGGCGTAGATCATGCCGAAGCGCGAAACGTCCACCGGACGGGAAAGAATGTCGGAGGACATGTCCGCGACCAGCGGAACGTCGCCGGTTTCCGGAATCCAGTCGAACTCCAGGCCACCGATGGTTTCGTTCGGCGCGTAATGAACGTAGGCAGCGTCCCTGGACAGCTTCCACTCGTTCTGGCCAGGAATGGCAAAGTAGTCGTAGGGCTTGGCGCTGGCGGCGACATTGACCGTACCGTAGCGCGAAGCCTCTTCAATTGCCTTCTGCGACCAGATGCCGGTATCAATGTAGTCGGCCTTGCCGTTTTCCGGCAACAGGTTCAGGGCGATCTGGGCAAACTGCTGGCTGGCACCGCCTTGCAGGAACAGCACCTTGTAGTTCGAGGGGATGGTCAGCAGGTCGCGAAGATCCTGCTCGGCCTTGGTGGCGATGGAGACGAACTCATCGCTGCGATGGCTCATCTCCATCACGGACAGGCCCTTGCCGTGCCAGTCCAGAAGCTCCGCCTGGGCACGCAACAGAACCGCTTCAGGAAGCGCAGCAGGGCCTGCGCAAAAGTTAAAGGCTCGCTTGCTCATATCCACTCTCGTCAAATGCGTTGGGTCTTACGCGCTTCTTTGTCGAAGCAGGCCGGACAGCTGTTGGCCACTTCTGCAGGAATACGTATTCGGCCACACGACCGAATGTCGCAAGGGCTGAGTCACCTGTAATGCACATGCATTCACAGACGAGCCAGCCCTTACCGGATTTACGTTACAACTCAGCCTTGAGATTCGTCATCGTCAGTCGCTGCATCGACTTGCAGGTCGTCAGCATCATCCGGCTCGACAACGGTGCCATCCACGATTTCACCGTCAATCTCTTCGCCTTCAACTTCCGATGGCTCCTGGACACGCTCCAGACCCACCAGGGTTTCGTCGCTGGCAAGCTTGATCAAGGTGACGCCCTGAGTGTTGCGATCCAGTCGGGACACTTCGTCGACACGGGTACGAACCAGCGTGCCCTGATCGGAAATCAGCATGATTTCCTCGCCTTCCTGAACCTGCACAGCGCCGATCAGCTTCCCGTTACGCCCCTTGGTGACCATGGCGATAACGCCCTGACCGCCACGACCGCGACGCGGGAACTTGCTCAGCAAGGTGCGCTTGCCGAAACCACGCTCGGAGGCCGTGAGAATCTGTGCGCCCGACTCGGGGATCAGCATGGAAATCAGTCGGCCCTTGCCGATCTTCATCCCGCGCACACCGCGAGCACCACGACCCATCTGACGAACATCGCTCTCGGCGAAGCGGATAACCTTGCCCGCGTCGGAGAACAGCATGACTTCCTTGGCGCCGTCGGTGATCGCAACAGCGATCAGGGTGTCGCCTTCCTTCAGTTTCAGGGCGATCAGGCCGCTGGAACGAGGACGGGAGAACTGTGCCAGAGGCGTCTTCTTGACCGTACCGAAGGCTGTAGCCATGAAGATATAGGCGCCAGTCGGCTCGGCAACCAGCTCAGGAGTGTCACCGTCTTCTTCGTCGACTTCCTCGGCCTCGACAACTTCACCTTCGATCACCGCATCTTCGGCATCTTCCAGCTCGTCATCGGCACCCGAACTCTGTTGCAGCGCCTCAAGATCGATCGGCAGCATGGCGGTGATGTACTCACCTTCGTCCAGCGGCAGCAGGTTGACCAAAGGACGTCCGCGAGCAGCACGGGATGCTTCCGGAATTTCGTAAGTCTTGAGCCAGTAGACCTTGCCCTTGCTGGAGAACATCAGCAGCGTGGTATGGCTGTTGGCGACCAGCAGGTGAGCGATGTAGTCCTCATCCTTGACGCCGGTAGCCGACTTGCCTTTACCGCCACGGCGCTGAGCCTGATAGACCGCCAATGGCTGGGTCTTGGCATAGCCGCCGTGGGAGATGGTGACAACCCGCTCTTCTTCGGTGATCAGGTCACCCAGAGTCAGGTCCAGACGCGCATCGAGAATCTCGGTGCGGCGCACATCGCCATATTCGGAACGAATCAGCTCCAGCTCTTCGCGGATCACTTCCATCAGGCGCGTGGCGCTGCCGAGGATGCGGATCAGCTCGCCGATCTGGCCGAGGATTTCCTGATACTCGGTGAGCAGTTTTTCATGTTCCAGGCCGGTCAGACGGTGCAGACGCAACTCAAGAATCGCCTGTGCCTGTTCTGGCGACAGGAAATACTTGCCATCACGCAGACCGTACTGCGGATCGAGGTTCTCCGGACGGCAGGAATCAGCACCGGCACGCTCGACCATTTCAACCACTGCGCTGGATTCCCAGGGAGTGCTGACCAGTGCTTCCTTGGCTTCAGCCGAAGACGGCGAGGCCTTGATAAGGGCGATGACCGGGTCGATGTTCGACAAGGCAACGGCCTGACCTTCGAGAATATGCCCGCGCTCACGCGCCTTGCGCAGCTCGAAGACGGTACGGCGGGTAACCACTTCACGACGGTGACGAACGAACGCTTCCAGCAGATCCTTGAGGTTGAGGATTCGCGGGCGGCCGTCGATCAACGCAACGATGTTGATACCGAACACGCTTTGCAACTGGGTCTGGGCGTAGAGGTTGTTGAGGATGACCTCAGGAACCTCGCCACGGCGCAGCTCGATGACCACGCGCATACCGTCCTTGTCGGACTCGTCGCGCAGCTCGGTGATACCTTCGAGTTTCTTCTCTTTTACCAGCTCGGCGATCTTCTCGATCAGGCGGGCCTTGTTCAACTGGTACGGCAGCTCGGTGATGACGATCTGCTGGCGACCGCCCACCTTGTCGATATCCTCGACGATCGAACGGGCACGCATGTAAATGCGGCCACGACCGGTGCGATAGGCCTCGATGATGCCGGCACGGCCGTTGATGATCCCCGCTGTCGGGAAATCCGGGCCGGGAATGTACTGCATCAACTCATCGACAGTGACTTCGGGGTTGTCGATCAGGGCCAGACAGCCATCGATGACTTCACCGAGGTTGTGCGGCGGGATGTTGGTCGCCATGCCCACGGCAATACCGCTGGAACCGTTGACCAGCAGGTTGGGAATACGGGTCGGCATGACCGCCGGGATCTGCTCGGTGCCGTCGTAGTTCGGCACCCAGTCCACGGTTTCCTTGTGCAGGTCGGCCAGCAGCTCGTGAGCCAGCTTGGTCATGCGCACTTCGGTGTATCGCATCGCCGCGGCGTTGTCGCCGTCGACCGAACCGAAGTTGCCCTGACCGTCTACCAGCAGGTAGCGAAGCGAAAATGGCTGCGCCATACGAACGATGGTGTCGTAGACAGCGGTATCGCCATGCGGGTGGTACTTACCGATTACGTCACCAACCACACGAGCGGATTTCTTGTACGGTTTGTTCCAGTCGTTACCCAGCTCGCTCATTGCGTACAGCACGCGCCGGTGCACGGGCTTCAAGCCATCGCGCGCATCCGGCAGTGCTCGCCCGACGATCACGCTCATCGCGTAGTCGAGGTAGGACTGTTTCAGCTCGTCTTCGATATTGACCGGGAGGATTTCTTTGGCCAGTTCGCCCATGAGAAGCCTGATTCCTTTTTCTGGTGAAACCTCGTACATCCATACGGGATAGACGAAGCTCGCCGCCGCCGGCATTTGCCAGGCAACGACTTACGACAAATCAACGAGTTATGCCATGGATCTGCGCAGTAAGGGCGACTACTGATAGCGCCGTTGGAAACCGCCGGATATTACCACAATCGCTGTCACGCTCCTATCCTTTGAAAGCGCTGAAAACAAGCCGCCCCGAACGAGGGAGCGGCCAGACTGCGAAACGATCAATGCAAGTGCTTGCGGCTCATGAGCTGGGCCATCTTGGCGGTATCAGGACGCTCGACGATGCCCTTTTCGGTCACGATGGCGTCGATCAGATCGGCCGGCGTCACATCGAATACCGGATTGAAGGCCTCGACATCAGCCCCCACGCGATGACCGCCCACTTCGAGCAGTTCACGCCCGTCACGCTCTTCAATGACAATGTCTTCGCCGCTGGGCATATCCATATCAATCGTAGAGCTTGGCGCCACGACCATGAAACGCACGCCGTGGTGCATGGCCGCAACGGCCAGCTGATAAGTGCCGATCTTGTTGGCCACATCGCCATTGGCGGTAATGCGGTCGGCACCGACGATGACCCAGGTAATGCCCTTGGTACGCATCAGATGCGCGGCTGCGGAGTCGGCATTGAGGGTGACCGGAATCCCCTCGTTCGCCAATTCCCAGGCCGTCAGACGCGAACCTTGCAGCCAGGGCCGGGTTTCGTCGGCATAAACATGCTCGATCATGCCTTCAAGATGCGCGGCACGGATCACGCCCAGCGCAGTACCAAAGCCGCCCGTCGCCAGGGCGCCCGTATTGCAATGGGTCAGGACTGCCTGCAGGTTGCCCTGATGCTTGCGAATGAGATCCGCCCCCAACTGCGCCATGGTCAGGTTGGCTTCACGGTCGCTCAGATGGATCGCCACGGCTTCGGCTTCCAGAACAGCCAGAGGGTCATCCCCTTCCTTGAGCCGTTGCAGGCGGTCGCGCATCCGGTTCAGCGCCCAGAAAAGATTGACGGCCGTGGGGCGCGAATCCGCGAGCAGCGAGAAGTCTTCCTCCAGCGCTGCCTGCCAGTCACCACCCGCCGCGAACCTCGCACGCGCGCCCAGCACAACGCCATAGGCTGCCGCGATACCGATTGCAGGCGCGCCGCGCACTACCATCGAGCGAATCGCTTCGGCCACTGCCGCAGCACCGTTATAAGCGTGCCAGGTTTCCTCGAACGGCAGCACACGCTGATCCAGGAGATACAGAGTGTCATCTCGCCAATCGATGGCCTTTACCTTCTCCGCAGCCAATAGCCGATCGCGCATTACCACCCACTCCATCTCGAAAATCCAAAGCCCGGAATCAAAAGGGGACGATTATAGCGAGCCGACCGCGAAGGTGCTCGGGTATACTTCGCCATTATTGCAATAAGCTCTGGAAGCCCTGACATGCCGAACGCGACAGCACCGCTCGACCTCCTGCTCCTGCCCAGCTGGCTGGTGCCGGTCGAACCTGCAGGCGTGGTACTCAAGGATCATGGACTCGGCATCCGCGATGGCTGCATCGTTTATATAGGCCCCAGAGCCGAGGCATTGAAACACAACGCCCTGCACGTGCAGGAGTTGCCCGGCATGCTGCTCACGCCAGGGCTGATCAATGCCCACGGCCACGCGGCAATGACCCTTTTCCGCGGTCTGGCCGATGATATGCCGCTGATGACCTGGCTGCAGGACCATATCTGGCCTGCCGAAGGCAAATGGGTCACCGAAGATTTTGTACGCGATGGCACGGACCTGGCCATTGCCGAACAGATCAAGGGCGGCATCACCTGCTTCTCGGACATGTACTTCTACCCCAAGGTTGCCGCAGACCGGGCCCATAGCAGCGGTATCCGCGCCCAGATCACCGTGCCGGTGCTGGACTTCCCGATTCCGGGAGCCAGGACCACCGACGAATCCCTGCACATCGGGGTCGAGCTGTTCAACGACCTGATCCATCACCCGCGCATCAAGATTGCCTTCGGCCCACATGCGCCCTACACCGTCAGCGACGAAAATCTGGAAAAGGTCCGGGTCATCGCGGACGAACTCGATGCCATGATTCAGATGCATGTGCATGAAACAGCCTTCGAGGTCGAGCAATCCCTCGAACAACGCCAGGAACGCCCACTGGCGCGACTGAACCGCCTCGGCATGCTCGGGCCGCGCTTCCAGGCCGTACACATGACGCAAATCAGCGACGACGACCTGGCTTTACTGGTAGAAAGCAACTCCAGCGTACTGCATTGCCCGGAATCCAACCTGAAACTGGCCAGTGGCTTCTGCCCGGTGGAGCGCCTGTGGCAAGCCGGCGTCAACGTTGCGGTGGGGACCGATGGCGCAGCCAGTAACAATGACCTGGACCTGCTCGGCGAAACACGCACTGCGGCCTTGCTGGCCAAGGCTGTCGCGGGCTCGGCAACAGCGCTGGATGCGCATCGGGCATTGCGCATGGCGACCCTGAACGGCGCACGCGCCCTGGGCATCCAGGCCGAGACGGGCTCGCTGGAAATCGGCAAGGCGGCCGATATCGTCGCGTTCGATCTTTCCAGGCTGGAGCAGCAACCGATCTATGATCCAGTGTCACAGCTTATATACGCCACCGGCCGCGACTGCGTGAGCCATGTCTGGGTGGCCGGCAAGCAATTGCTCGACAATCGCCGCCTGACACGAATGGACGAATCGGCGCTACGCGAGACCGCGATTGCCTGGAGCAAACGCATTGGCGGCGCAAACTGAATACATGAAGGCCTGGCCTGTCTGATCGCCGGGCCTCTGAAAACGAATTTCAAGTTCAAGAGGTAACCCCCATGAGCAACGTCGACCGCGCAGAAATCGCCAAATTCGAGGCACTGGCACATCGTTGGTGGGATCGTGAAAGCGAATTCAAGCCGCTGCACGATATCAATCCGCTTCGGGTCAACTGGATCGACGAACGAGTCAATCTGGCGGGCAAGAAAGTGCTCGACGTCGGTTGTGGCGGCGGCATTCTCAGCGAGGCCATGGCCCAGCGCGGTGCTACCGTGACCGGCATCGACATGGGCGAAGCCCCATTGGCCGTGGCCCAGTTGCATCAGCTCGAATCCGGCGTGAACGTCGAGTACCGCCAGATCACCGCCGAAGACCTGGCCGAAGAAATGCCCGAGCAGTTCGATGTGGTGACCTGCCTGGAAATGCTGGAGCACGTACCGGACCCTTCTTCCGTGATCCGCGCCTGCTATCGCATGGTCAAGCCCGGCGGCCAGGTGTTCTTCTCCACCATCAACCGCAACCCCAAGGCTTACCTGTTCGCGATTGTCGGCGCCGAATACATCATGGGCCTGCTGCCACGCGGCACACATGACTTCAAGAAATTCATCCGCCCGTCGGAGCTGGGTGCCTGGAGCCGCGATGCCGGCCTGCAGGTCAAGGACATCATCGGCCTGACCTACAACCCGCTGACCAAGCACTACAAGCTGGCCTCGGATGTAGACGTCAACTACATGATCCAGACACTGCGGGAGGCATAAGGCATGCGCTTGAGAGCGGTTCTATTCGACATGGACGGCACATTGCTCGACACCGCACCGGACTTCATCGCCATTTCCCAGGCGATGCTGGCCGATCGTGGCCTGCCAGCAGTCCCGGACAAGCTGATTCGCGATGAAATCTCGGGCGGCGCCAAGGCCATGGTCGCGGCAACCTTTGCCATGTCCCCGCAGGATCCGGCCTTCGAGGCCCTGCGCCTTGAGTTTCTGGAGCGCTACCAACGTGATTGCGCGGTCCACAGCCGACTCTTCGACGGCATGGCAGAACTGCTGGCCGACATTGAAAAGGCCGGCCTGATCTGGGGTGTTGTAACCAACAAGCCCGTGCGTTTCGCCCAACCGATCATGGAACAGCTCGACCTGGCCCAACGCTCGGCGCTGCTGATCTGCCCCGACCATGTGACCTACAGCAAACCTCACCCGGAGCCACTGATCCTGGCTTGCAGCCAGCTTGATCTGGACCCGGCCAGCGTGCTGTTCGTGGGCGATGATCTGCGCGACATCGAGTCCGGTCGCGATGCCGGTACCCGGACTGCCGCTGTGCGTTACGGCTATATCCACCCCAACGACAACCCCGATCACTGGGGCGCCGATGTGGTTGTGGATCATCCACTGGACCTGCGCAAGGTTCTGGATAACGCGCTGTGCAGTTGCTGACAGCGGCTTGAGCCTTATTTACAGCTACAGAGGTTTCTCATGTTCGATTACTCCGCTCGCCCTGAACTGCTCAAGGACCGGGTAATTCTGGTCACCGGCGCGGGTCGCGGCATTGGCGCAGCGGCAGCAAAGACCTATGCAGCCCATGGCGCTACGGTTTTACTGCTGGGCAAGACCGAAGCCAACCTGACTCAGGTGTATGACGAGATAGAAGCAGCAGGCCATCCTCAGCCTGTGGTCATTCCGTTCAATCTGGAAACCGCCCTGCCCCATCAATACGATGAACTGGCGGCGATGATCGAAACCGAATTCGGCCATCTCGACGGCCTGCTGCACAATGCCTCGATCATCGGCCCGCGCACGCCCGTGGAGCAGTTGTCCGGCGAAAACTTCATGCGCGTCATGCACATCAACGTCAATGCGATGTTCATGCTTACCAGCACCTTGCTGCCACTGCTCAAACTGTCCAGCGATGCTTCGGTGGTATTCACCTCCAGCAGCGTCGGTCGCAAGGGACGCGCCTATTGGGGTGCCTATGGTGTGTCGAAGTTCGCCACCGAAGGCCTGATGCAGACTCTGGCCGACGAACTGGATACCGTCGCGCCGGTCCGCGCCAACAGCATCAACCCCGGAGCAACCCGCACCAGCATGCGTGCGCAGGCCTATCCAGGGGAAAACCCCATGGACAACCCGACACCCGAGGAAATCATGCCGGTCTATCTGTACCTGATGGGTCCAGACAGCACAGGCATCAACGGCCAGGCATTCAACGCGCAATAAAGCCCAGCGCCAAAGAAGCCTGCCTTGGCGGAAATCCGTCACGGCAGGCTTTTTCATGAAGGCGCCAAGTCAAAAAATCGTCAATTCTTTTTCAAAACCTCTTCAAGCTCTTAAATAAACAATAAAATTCAACACGTTATAAACATACCAACAACATGGCACGACTTTCGCTCTAGCCCTCACAAGCCAGCAACGATGTGATAGGAGTGAAGCCATGAGTTCTCCGACCGGCCCCCAGGCAATTGATTTCGATACTGCAAAATTGCAAAGGCAGGGCTTTCGCAATCGACCAGCGGCTTCTCTTCCTCCTGTAGACCTGCCCAGACTCACCCAGCAACTGAGCCTGCAATTACAAAGCAGCCTGGAAGCGGAAAAAATTCTCGGCATGTTCTTCCGTGGGGTTCAGCGTCTTGTGCCGCTATCCGCACTGATCTATGAACACCCCCGCAGCGACCTGCATATGCAACTGGGCGAAGACGCAGAGCACAAGGCTCATTACACGCTGCGTCACAAGAACGAATGCCTGGGCTATCTGGTGTTCCAGCGCTCCAACGCCTTCAGCGAACAGGAACTGAGCGAACTTGAATCACTCATGACCTGCCTGCTCTACCCCATGAAAAATGCCCTGCTTTATCGTATCGCCATGCAAAGCGCGCTACGCGACCCATTGACCAACACCGGCAACCGGATCGCGATGGACCAGAACCTGCTGCGGGAAACCGAAGTGTCGCATCGCAACAAGCAGCCGCTTTCACTGCTGATGCTGGATATCGACCACTTCAAGAACGTCAACGATAACTACGGCCACAAGACCGGCGACGAAGTGCTTCGCATCATCGCCCATACGCTCAAGGCTCAGTTGCGCAACATAGACCGGGTGTTCAGGTATGGCGGAGAGGAATTTGTGATCGTGCTTGCCAACACCGATCGCGATTGTGCGGCAATGGTCGGTGAGCGTCTGCGCCAGGCCGTGCTGGAACTGGAGTTCCACGAGTGCAATACCGCACTCAACATCACCATAAGCCTGGGCTGCTCGACCTTGCTGCCCGCAGAGTCCGCCGACAGCCTGCTGCGCCGCGCCGACAACGCCCTGTATGTCGCCAAGCGCGAAGGCCGTAATCGCCTGACAATGGCAGGCTGATTGCCGATGCATGAGCGCCCCCTCGAAACGAAGGGGGCACAAGGGCAAGTGCAACAGGTTATGCACTCAAACGTGAGATTACGTCATCAAGGCCTGCTGAAAGACCGCGCAAGTCATGACTGGCACTTTGAGTACGTTTGACGTTGTCCTGATTGGTTACGGCGATAGCGGTAATTTCAGTCAGGTTACGCGAGATATCTTCTGCCACTGACGTCTGCTCCTCGGCAGCAGTGGCGATCTGGCGGTTCATGTCACGGATGTTTTCCACTGCCACAGTGATGCGCTGCAAGGTTGCACCGGCATGAGTGACCTGCTCGACACTCTCCTCACTACGGGCCTGACCGCCCTGAATGGCCAGCACCGCATCGGTAGCGCCGGTCTGCACCGAACTGATGATCTGATTGATCTCGGCCGTGGACACAGCGGTACGTTGCGCCAGGGTACGCACTTCGTCGGCCACCACCGCAAAACCACGTCCGGCATCTCCGGCACGCGCGGCTTCGATGGCCGCATTGAGCGCCAGCAGGTTGGTCTGCTCGGCGATGCCACGAATCACTTCCAGCACCTTGCCGATTCGACCGCTGTCTGTTTCCAGGCGCTGAATGACATTGGCGGTGGAGGAAATTTCATTGCGCATGCGGGTTATGGTGGCAATGGTCGACTGCATGACCTTCTCGCCATCCTGCGCGCTGTGATCGGCGTCATCCGCCGCACGCGCCGCGTCCGCAGCATGCCTGGCGACTTCCTGAGCCGTTGCCGACATTTCAGTCATGGCTGTGGCAACCTGATCGGTACGCTCAAATTGCTCATGAGTGCCTTGAGCCATCAGCGCAGCAATGGCATTCAATTCCCCGCCAGCAGCGTCCAGTTCAGTGGTGCTGCGCTTCAGGCGATTGAAGGTGTCGGCCAGAAAATCGCGCAAGGTATTGGCGGCCACAGCCAAACGACCCAGTTCGTCCTGGCGCACCACCTCGACACGCGCACCAAACTTGCCTTCGCTCAACTGAGCCACATACTCGATCAGCATGCGAATCGGCGCGACCAGGTTGCGATTGACCATCCACAGCGCCAGCAATCCGACCAGCAGAGCAGAGGCCAGCATTACCGTAGCACCAACCAATATGGTCTGGTCAGCCTCTTTGCTGATCGCAACCGACTGGGCATCACTGGATTTGTGCAGTTGATCCACCAGACTGGCCATCTGCTCGCTGGTCGGGCGATCCACGCCCTTGACCGCGGCATCGCCGATCGAAGCATCACCACCAGCAGCCACGAATGCATCACGCCCCGTGCGGTAGGAAGCGCCCAGGGTTCGATGCTCCTGCTGCAGCCTCTGAACCTGATTTTTCAGCGCAGCGTCCGTACCTTTCATATCAACGAGCTGGCCCAGCGTGCCCTGCACCTTGCGCTCCTGCTCTTCAAACTGAGCCCAGAACTTGTCTCGCTCCGCAGGAGTCTTGCCACGCAGCAGTACGTTTTTCCACTCCTGAACCTGGACCTTGAACTGAAGGTTGGCTTCGTCGACCAGTTGTGAAGCACGGATCGGGCCTTCAAGCAGGCTGCGATAGGACTGCACGTTATCGGAAAGGAAATTGAAACAAGCCAGCGCGATGACCAGCACCAGCGCAAGGCTGCCGCCGAGCAAGCCAAGAATTTGGAGCCTCAGGGATTTGGACATGATGATGATCTCTGGAGAACACGGATCTGCGAAGGTGTGCAGATAGATGGCAGGCCACATCCCTGTACAACCGTTTTCAATCCGGTGTGTATGCCCTATGAGATCCCCATCGGCGTAAGCCGGTCTTTCTTTAAAAAGAGCGACGACTGGAAGGGAGCGGTGAAAAACGTCAAAAACCAACCGCCGAAAAGCCGCCGATGTGAACTGTCGCGGCCAAGGCCCCTCCCGCAAGTGACTGCCAATCAGTCAAAAATCATAAATCACTTTGTGGGAGGCAGCTTGCTGGCGACTTCATGTACAGACGCAGAATATCTGCCGGTTTTCAAGGTCTTTTCGCCAGCAAGCTGCCTCCCACAAGTTTTGTTTGGGCCTTAACTGATCGGCATTACTCCTGCCGAGAGGTATCAGGCCTCAACCGCCGTGGCACGTTCCCGCGCTGGCTTGGCCTTTTCTAGCTGCAGGCAGCTCTCAAGAAACAGGTACATGTAGTCATAGCTCTTGATGGTCGCCTGGCGCAATTCCGTCTGGAGTTGCACACTGGGGTTGTTGCCCGCCAGGGTGCAGATGATCTCCAGCGCCTCCCATGGGTGCGCATCATCATACTGAGCGTGCATTTTGAGCCATTTCATGGCGCGTTTTCGGGTTTCTGCCGGGAAACCCTCGGCATATACGTCCGTGGAGCAGACGATGGCCGCCCACTCCCCTGTAGCGCCTTCGATTGCATAGTTCGTCGCGGCCATGGCTACGGCCAGAGAGTCCGAGGAGCTGGTCTGCCAGCACCAGTGACTCAATGCATGCAGCTCGGGTGCCACGCGCTGGGCGTGCAGGTCGTCGAGGCTCACGCCATGGGCATCAGACCAGTTCACCCAGTAGTCGGCATGATTGAGTTCGACGCGGATATTGCGCATCAGCCAGCGACGCGCCATGTCTTCGCCAGGATGACGGCCGAAACGGGTTTTGGTCAGGTTCTTGGCCATATAGACGGCGAACTGCTCGACCACCGGCCATCCGCCAATCAGGTAATGACGCATGACCTGAGGGCTCAGACGCCCGTCGCGCATTCTCTGATAAAGCTCATGCTCGACCACTCGGGTCTTGGCAGCACTGCAATCCTTGATTAACTGTTGCGCCCATGCCGGATAACTGCTGGCTTCCATGAGCGGACCGGTTCTATTGAAAGTGTCGATCACTGTGCGGCTCCCTTTTTTGTTGGTTGTACCGAGTTGGCTTGATGCCCCTGCGCATCGGCCACTGAAGAGGCCGGGCGTGCAGGCTGGGTGTACAGACTTTCACACGTCAACAGCTCTGGACGAGCTATCAGATACCCCTGTGCAAAATCCACACCTATTTCCTGCAGAGCTGCCTCAATCTGCGGGGTTTCAACAAACTCGGCAATTGTTTTTTTGCCCATTACATGACCGATATGATTGATGACATCGACCATGGCACGGTTGATCGGATTGTCGAGCATATCCTTTACAAAACTACCATCGATCTTCAGAAAATCGACGGGCAGATGTTTCAGATAGGCAAAGGAGGACATGCCGGCGCAAAAGTCATCGAGAGAGAACAGGCAACCCAACGATTTAAGTTCATTCATGAAGCGGATGGCACTTCCCAGATCAGCAATTGCGCTGGTTTCGGTCACCTCGAAACAGATCATGCTCGGCGAAACACCGTAAGTCCTGAACTGAAGCTTGAGGTAATCCAGAAATGCTTCATCGCCAATACTGGAGCCGGACAGATTAATGGCACAGAGCGCCTGTGGCATCTGATGCCTTGGGTCGTTCATGCATTGCGCAATGACCCTGAATACATTCTGCACAACCCAGCGATCAAGCGTGGTCATCAGCCCATACCGCTCGGCAGCCGGGATGAAACTGTCCGGCGAAACCATTCGCCCCGACTCGTCCCGCAGCCGCAACAGGATCTCGATATGCCGAAGCCCGTCGTCAGGCTGGCGGAGCGAGGCAATTTCCTGGGTGTACAGGCAAAAACGGTTTTCATCCAGGGCCATGTGCAGACGCTGGATCCAGGCCATTTCGCCGGAGCGCATTGAAAGTTCGGAATCGTCGGGGTGATAGACCTGAACCCGGTTGCGGCCCTTTTCCTTGGCCATGTAGCACGCCATGTCCGCCGCTCGAAGCGAGGCTTCCAGGGTGGTCGGAGCATCACCTATATGCACCAGTCCAATACTGACAGTCGTCACGAATGGCCGCCCTTTCCAGACGAAGTGCATGTTCTGCACCATCAGGCGCAGGTTCTCGGAGATTTCCAGTGCCGTGTGTGGCGCACAATTGCGCAGCAGGATGCCAAACTCATCGCCCCCCAAACGAGCAAGGGTGTCACCGTCACGGATGCCCTGAGGCAGCATGCGACAAAGGTGCCTGAGCAATTCATCCCCTGCGGCATGACCATTGGTGTCATTGACCAGTTTGAACTGATCCAGATCCAGAAACATCAGGCAGTGGCTTTGCCCCTCGGACTCAGAATGGCTGAGCATCTGTTCCAGGCGATACTCGAACTCACTGCGGTTGACCAGCCCGGTCAGCGCATCATGCGCAGCCTGCCATGAAAGATTGGCAATGTGCTGGCGCTCCTGGGTCATGTCATGCAATACCAGAACCGCTCCACTGATCTCACCGTCGCTGTAGATCGGCGAACCGACCAGTGCGACCAGCACCGTGCTGCCATCCAGACGCTGGATCAGCTTGCAGTTCACCCCGCCGCCCTTGAGCCTGCCGCTGAGGATGTGCTCCATCAGCGTCGAACTGTCCTTGTGATCATTTTCATCGAGCAGATTGAACAGCGCAGCCAGCGGCAGCCCGATGGCCTGACTGTTTCTCCAGTGCGTCAGGCCTTCGGCGGCAGGGTTCATGTAAACGATGAAGCCTTTGACGTCAGTGGTAATGACCCCGTCGCCAATCGATTGCAGAGTGATCTGCGCCCGGTCCTTTTCCAGTTGCAGCGCATGGGCAAAGACATGGCGCTGTGCAAGCAGTTTGTGTACACGCAGCAGCGCCAGAAGGATCAGCACCAGCGCGGTGACCAGATTGATGATGACCAGTAACCAGAGAATGAATCTCGAACCTTCCCCCAGAGCATCGCTGAAAGCCTTGGCAACGGGAGTGACCGCCTCATTGATCGCATTGATCCGGGCGTGCCATTGCAGGGCGTCCTCGGGGCTTGCCGAGCCTTGGGCGACTCTGCCACGGATAGTGCGGGCCAGGTCATCGAGTCGGGCAAGATAATCATCGCCCATGGTCCACCAGCGAATGGCCTTTTCCATATAGCTGAAATCGTGGAAGTTCAGGTACAGCCAGATGATGCCGCCCACATCATCCGGGTGATTACCGCCCTGAAGAATGGCCTTTCTCGCATCCGCCAATGAGGGTTCAGGCTGATTCAGCGCTTCGCGCAGGGCATGACCGCCTTGCGGGATGGCAATAGCCTGCTGGTACTTCAGATAGTCGCGCTCATCATGACTGTCGACATAAAGCCCCAGATAATGAATGGCATCCTTCTGGCCTTTGGACCAGAGACTTTCGCCCACGACATAGCTACGCACTGCAGACAAGGTGTACAGGCTCACGCATCCAAGCAGCGCCTGAAAAAGCGCGACGGCAACGAAAGGCCATACAATGCCCAGTAGACGGGGCTTCGAGAGAGACCGCGGCTGCTTCATGGGTTCACTTCACCACATGACTGATTGAATGTCCTGCCCTGAGACTAGGCCAAATCCATCAATCGGGACGAGTGATTTTCCCGGATTTTATACAAGGTGCAACATTGCGCACAAAGCAGGCGTGTCATTCGCGCTGGAGCGATCAGATCTGCTGCAGGTGGCCGTATAGTTTGGCGTAAAGGCCGCCCTCTGCAATCAGTTGCTGGTGATCGCCATCTTCGGCGATACGGCCACCGTCGAATACCAGCACCCGATCAGCCTGTTTAACCGCTGACAGGCGGTGAGCAATGATCAAGGTCGTGCGGCTGCGCAGGAAGCGCGCCAAAGCCTTGTGCAGGTTGTATTCGGTGGCGGCATCCAGCGCCGAAGTCGCCTCGTCCAGGATGACGACTTTCGGATCGGACAGAACCATTCGCGCAATCGCCAGCCGCTGCCGCTGCCCACCGGACAAACGCACCCCGGAACGCCCCACGATGCTGTCCAGGCCTTCGGGCAACAGGCGAATGGCCGACTCAAGCTGAGCGACCTCAAGCGCCGCCCAGCAAGCCTCATCCGTACAATCGCGCCCCATGGTCAGGTTGGCGCGTACGGTATCGTTGAACAACGCCGGATGTTGCAGCACCACCGCAACATGTTCGCGCACCCGCTCCAGACCGATCTCCTGCTGGGTGGAGCCGCCAAAACGGATAGTCCCGGTCTGCGCGCTGTACAAGCCCAGCAACAACTGCACCAGGGTACTTTTGCCGCCACCACTGGCGCCGACTATCGCCACCTTCTCTCCGGGCGCAATCGACAGATCCAGCCGGTCCAGCACCAGATCCTCGCCATAGCCGAAACTCAGGCCTCGCACCTCGATGCCCACGGTTTCCCGGCCCTTGAAGGGGTCGACGACACCGGGATATTGCGGCTCGTCATCACGGGCCAGCAGTTCATTGATCCGGGTCAGCGCCCCACCGGCCGCGTAATAGGCGTATTGCAGGTTCAGCAGTTGCTCCACCGGCGCGATCATGAACCACAGATAGCTGAATACCGCGAGCATCTGGCCAATGGAAAGATCCGAGAACAGCACGGTCAGCATCGCGGCAGCACGGAAAATATCGATACCGAACTGGAACAGCAGGCCGCTGGCCCGGCCGGAAGCATCGCTTTTCCATTGCGAATTCACTGCGTAATCGCGCACTTCCCGAGCGCGCAGCCCAAGGCGCCCCAGGAAAAAGCCCTGCCGATTGCCAGCACGCACTTCCTGAATGGCATCAAGGGTTTCACTCAGGGCCTGGGTAAAACGCGAAGTGCTGTCGTTCTCCAGCTTTTTCAGATGCTTGACCCGCTTGCCCAGCTTCACCGTGGCAAAGATCACCAGTGGGTTGAACAGCATGATCAGCAACGCGAGCTTCCAGTGCATCCACATCAGAATGCCGGCCGTACCCGCCAGGGTCAGGGTTGCCACCAGAAAGCGACTGAGGGTTTCGCCGACGAACTTGTCCAGCGTATCCAGATCGGTGACCAGATGCGTCGTCACCATGCCGCTGCCAAGGCTTTCATACTCGCGCAGGGAAATACGCTTGAGGCGTTCGATCAGGCGCAGGCGAATGCGGTAGACGATATCCTTGGCCAGACGAGCGAACAGGCGCGCCTGGAGGACATTGAACAGCAAAGCCCCCGCCCGCAGAACCAGAGTCAGCACCAGCATCAGGCCGATATAGCCCACCGCCTTCTGCAGGCCTTCGGGCAAGGCATGGTCCATGATTCTCAGTGCCGCGTCGCCACGCCCCAACAGCACTTCATCCACCAACAGCGGCAGCAGCAACGGAATCGGCACACTGCACAGCGTCGCCAGCACAGCCACGCCGTTGGCGATCCAGAGGGCTTTTTTATGACGTAATGCCAGCCGCCGGATCTCGGCCCAACTCAAGCTGTCGCTGCGGGGCTCTGGCTGCTTGGGAGAAGGCTCGTCACGCACTGGCGGCACGCTCCAGCCATCGCCCAAGCAATGGCGCCAGCTCGTTCAAGGGTTGGTAACCATTGGTCAGCAACGCGAATTGACCGTTGTGCTCGGCGAGCAGGGTCGGGAAACCGGCAATACCCAGACCCTGCACCCAGGCGAAGTCGGCAGCCGTGGCCGCTCGCTGTTCAGCGCTGTCGAAAGCATCCGCAAACGACTGACGGGCAAGCCCCGCCTGCTCGGCCAGCTCGACCAGCAACGGGGCATAAGTGACATCACGCCCCTGGGTGTAGAACGCCAGCTGAATCAACTTGACCAGCTCCCACGCTGCTTGCGGGTCAAGGCTGCGGGCCGCGCACACCGCCCGACAGGCGGGTGTGGTGTCATAGACGAAACCGTCCGGCAAGGCACCCTCGAAACGAAATGGCTGCCCTGTGGTTTTCCCCACGCTTTCCCAGTGTTCAAGAATGTAACGCCGCGTCGACGAGTCCAGCGCCGCCGTGCCAGAGCGCAAACCGCCCATGACCAGATGCAGCGGAACGCCCACCGCCCGAGCCTGTTGTACCAGTGCATCGGCAACCGGAGTGAACCCCCAGCACCACGAGCACATCGGGTCCATTACATAGATCAGGCGGGAGGACATGGCTCAGGCCTCGGATTGCAGACGGTAGTTATGACCAATCGGGTGCGGTTGGTTACGGGCTTTGGCCAGCTCGATCTGCTTTTGCCGATCAATGGCGCTGCGACGGGTCTTCTCGCTCAGGGTGTCCCAGCAATGCGGGCAACTGATGCCAGCAGAATAATGCTCGCTGGCGCGGTCTTCGGCACTGATCGGTGTGCGGCAGGCATGACATTGATCGTAGTCGCCTTCGCTCAGGTCGTGACGCACCGTGACACGGTTATCGAACACGAAGCATTCGCCACGCCACTGGCTTTCTTCCTGGGGCACTTCTTCGAGGTATTTGAGAATCCCGCCCTTGAGGTGATAAACCTCCTCGAAGCCCTCGCCCAACATGTAGCTCGACGCCTTTTCGCAACGAATGCCACCGGTGCAGAACATCGCGACCTTCTTGTGGACGGCCGGATCGAAGTGTTCCTTGATGTATTCTGGAAACTCGCGGAAGGATGTGGTCTTGGGGTCGATAGCGCCTTCAAAGGTGCCAATGGACACTTCGTAGTCGTTACGGGTATCGATCAGCAGCACTTCAGGATCGGTGATCAGGGCGTTCCAGTCCTTGGGCTCGACATAAGTGCCGACGCTCTTGTTGGGGTCCACGCCTTCGACGCCCAGGGTGACGATCTCTTTCTTGAGCTTGACCTTGGTGCGGTAGAACGGCTGCTCGTCGCAGAACGATTCCTTGTGATCGATATCGACCATGCGCGGATCGTTTCTCAGCCAGGCCAGCAGGCCGTCGATGCCTTCACGGCTACCGGAAACCGTACCGTTGATGCCCTCCTCGGCGATCAACAGAGTGCCCTTGATGCCATTGGCAATCATGGCCTGCAACAGAGGCTCACGCAGGGCGACGTAATCGCTGAGGGTCACGAATTTGTATAGCGCAGCCACGACGATCGGCTGAGTCATCGGCTCTTGAGTCATGTATCTCTCCTGGTGGTGACCCTCGTAAAGGGCCTACCGGGCAAAAAAAATCCAAACGAAAAACGCACCGGCCATGCGGCGCGGTGCGGATTCTAGCAAAACAGGTGTCAGGCAGGTATCAGGATATTGCTACGGACCGAACCCCGAGGCCTGGATCAGTGACCGCCAGCGCAGGTCGGCGAAGCCGGCGCTGCACCGACCTTTGCCCATTCCTCAGGCGTGTAGGTATGCAGCGCCAGGGCGTGGAACTCGCCCATGAGGCTGCCCAGCGTGCCGTAGACTTTCTGATGCCGCTTGACCGAGTTCAAGCCCTGAAACTGGTCGCAGACCAGAACAGCCTTGTAATGCGTCTGCTGACCACGGCTGTGCATGTGGCTCTCGTCGAGCACTTGCAGGTGCTGCGGCTGAAGCAGCGCAAGCGCCGACTCGATTCGTTGTTGCATGGTCATGACAAAGCTCGCCTGTCAGGGTTTCTTGGGCGCAGCCGGGGCTGCGGCTTTGGCAGGCTCCAGTTCTGCGGTCATGTCGGCGAGCAGCTTGTTGACGACCGGCACGGCGCTTTCCAGCTTGCTCTGGGTCAGTTGGGCCGATTGCTGAGCCAGCTCAGGCATTTTGGTCATCACTTTCTTGCCCAGTGGCGACTGGTAGAACGCAACCAGATCCTTCAACTCGCTTTCGGTGAAGTTGGTCGTGTAGAGCTTGACCATGTCCGGCTTGATCTTGTTCCAGCCGATAGCCTGGTCGAGAGCGGTATTGGCCTTGGCCTGATAGGTTTCCAGCAGGGCTTTTTTCGATGCAGGCGCCTTGGTTTCAGCAAAGCGCTGGGCAAACATCTGCTGAACCTGCGCGTAGACCGGAGCACCCAGCCTGTCAGCGTTGGCAAGCTTGAGGAAAGTTTCGGCACTGGCGTTGTGGCTGGCGGTGTCGGCGAGAACCTGACCGCTGGCACAAACCAGGGCTACCGCGGTACAGATGGCACGAAGACGGGTCATCGAATTTCCTTAATCTGACAAACGAGGCATTACCTCAAGGCCGACCATTCTGCGCTTATGTTCGCTTTTGGCTCAACCCCCGCTTAACTGAGTGGTTAAAAACCGCCCCTGAACAGACAGCGCGGGAACCCTGCCGGACTATGGGCACCTAACCTTCACGCACCTTAAAGGAGTAAGACCAGTGAGCCGTACCGAAACAGACAGCATTGGCCCGATAGAAGTCCCTGAAGACGCTTACTGGGGTGCACAGACCCAACGGTCGCTGATCAACTTCGCCATTGGCGATCAGTCCATGCCCCTTGCCGTCCTGCATGCCCTGACCCTGATCAAGAAAGCCGCCGCCCGTGTCAACGACCGCAATGGCGACCTCCCCGCCGATATCGCCCGGCTCATCGAGCAGGCTGCCAACGAAGTGCTCGACGGTCAGCATGACGCGCAATTCCCGCTGGTGGTCTGGCAGACCGGCAGCGGCACGCAAAGCAACATGAACGTCAACGAGGTGATTGCCGGTCGGGCCAACGAACTGGCTGGTCAGGGTCGTGGCGGCAAGAGCCCGGTCCACCCCAACGATCACGTCAATCGCTCACAAAGCTCCAATGACTGCTTCCCCACAGCCATGCATATCGCGGCCGCACAAGCGATCAAGGAGCAACTGCTACCCGCCATCGCCGAACTGTCCAATGGACTTGCCGAGCAGTCGACACGGCATATCAAACTGGTGAAAACCGGTCGCACCCACATGATGGATGCCACGCCGATCACCTTCGGGCAGGAATTGTCGGGCTTCGTGGCACAACTGGATTATGCCCAGAAAGCCATCCGTGCAACCCTGCCCGCCGTCTTCGAGCTGGCGCAGGGCGGCACCGCAGTGGGCACCGGCCTGAACGCCCCCAAGGGGTTCGCCGAAGCCGTGGCAGCAGAGCTGGCGGCATTGTCAGGACTTCCGTTCGTCACCGCGCCCAACAAATTCGCGGCACTGGCAGGCCACGAACCCCTGACAGCCCTGTCCGGGGCGCTCAAGACCCTGGCCGTCGCCCTGATGAAAATTGCCAACGACCTGCGCCTGCTGGGTTCCGGCCCACGCGCCGGGCTGGCCGAAGTGCGACTGCCTGCAAATGAGCCGGGAAGCTCGATCATGCCTGGCAAGGTCAACCCGACCCAGTGCGAGGCCCTGTCGATGCTGGCCTGTCAGGTCATGGGCAACGATGTGACCATCGGTTTCGCCGCCAGTCAGGGCCATCTACAGTTGAACGTCTACAAACCGGTCATCATCCACAACCTGCTGCAATCGATCCGGCTGCTGGCCGATGGTTGCCGCAACTTCAACGAGCATTGCATCGCGGGCCTTGAGCCCGATGCCGGGAAGATGGCCGAACACCTGGAACGCGGCCTGATGCTGGTTACCGCCCTCAATCCTCATATCGGTTACGACAAATCGGCGCAGATCGCCAAGAAAGCCTATAGCGAAGGATTGACCTTGCGTGAAGCCGCCCTTGCCCTGGGCTACCTCACCGACGAGCAATTCGACGCCTGGGTGCGACCGGAAAAAATGCTGGAGGCGGGTAGCAATGGCTGACCCCAAAAGTGGTGCAACACCCTTGGAAGGCAGTGGGAAACGCATCCTGATGATTTACGGAACACCGAAGACCGTCAGTTTCTGCCATGCCCTGGGTGATGCCTACTCGCAGGGAGCACGCAGCAAAGGCCATGTGGTGAGAGCGCTCAGGCTCAGCGAACTGACGTTCGACCCGATCCTGCACAACGGCTACGAGCAGAGTCAGAACCTGGAACAAGACCTGCTCGAAGCCCAGCGCCAGATCCACTGGGCCGAACATCTGGTATTCGTCTATCCCGTTTCATGGGGTGGGCTACCGGCCTTGCTGAGTGGTTTCTTCGACCGGGTCTTCATGCCCGGTTTTGCCTTCAAGGCCCATGGTCGCCGGCATCCGTCCAACGAATTGCTCAAGGGCAAGTCTGCTGAACTGCTGGTGACCATGGACACCCCGCCCCGCTATTTCCAATGGATATACGGCGCCCCGGCCCATCGCCAGATGATCCGGACGATCCTGGCCTTTTGCGGGATCAAGACAAAACGCCTGAACGAATTCTCACCGATACGCACATCCACCGAAGAACAACGCCAGCAATGGCTTCGGCAGGCCGGGCAACTGGGTCGGGAGTAGGAAAGAATCGGGCGGCGGGATGCTACACCGCCAGCCGCTGCTTCCTGGCCTTCCAGCCTGCAATCATCGACGGCCCCAAGGCGGTCAAGGCCGAACCCAGCACCACCAGCACCGCACCGCCATACCCCAGCGCATTGATCTCTTCGGCCTGCACATAGTCCGGCCACAACCAGGCAGCCACCGCAACCGAAGCCAGCGTCACCAGCGGCGTCAGGGCCAGGGTCGCGCTGACACGTGATGCCTCCCAATGAGCCAGAGCCTCGGCAAAGGCGCCATAGGCCACCAGCGTGTTCAGGCAACAAGCCAGCAACAACCAACCCTGCAACGGGCTCAACTGCAAAGCCTCCATCGGATGCGCCCAGGGCGTTATCAACAGCGCACAGAACAGATAGATCACCATCATGACCTGCAACGAGTTCCACACTGTCAGCAATTGCTTCTGGCTCAAGCCATAGAACGTCCAGACCACCGCAGCCAGAAAGACGATCAGGACCCCGGCGGTGTAATCACTCAACGAGGTGAACAGCTCCACAAGACGCTCATTGAAGAACAGGCCAAAACCGGTCAGCAGCACAAACAGGCCAATGCCCTGCCCAAGAGTGAATCGCTCCTTGAACAGAAAGATGCTGCCGAGCAGCAACAGGATCGGGCCCGTCTGAATCATCAGTTGTGTGGTACCCGGGCTCAGCAGCCGCAACCCCACCAGATACAACACATAGTTGCCCACCAGCCCCAACACAGCCAGCAGCACCAGAACCTTGCCCTTGCGCCCCAACACCTTGAAGCTCGGCAGCCGCTTGACTGATGCCAGCCATATAAAGAGCAGGACGCCGGATACCAGCAGACGGAACCAGGTCACCGTCACTGGATCCATCGCCTGAAGCACTTGCTTGAGCTTGACGGGCAGAATGCCCCAGAGAAAAGCGGTCAACAGGGCAAGACAGAGGCCATACACCCAGCGGCCGGAGGAAATGTGCATCGGTCATTCCATGTCAGACAAAACAAAGTTGTCAGTCTAGGCACAGATTGCCGGTACTCACAGATACAGCTGGGAACACATAACGTCCCCAAGTGTTTTTGCGGCTCACTTTTCCGAGTGATTACGCTGATAAGTCTCGTCGCCCATGGCCTTGATCTGCCCTTCGATCAAGGCATCGAAAGGCTGTAGCAGCGCGCAGAAAGAATCCCCGCCCTCAAGGGTTTGCAAGGCATGGGTGATCGCTTCCAGAGTCGACAAGGCATCCGGCCCGGGCGCCTTGCGCAGGCGATAACGTGAAACCGGAGCCGAGCCCAGCGTCACTCTGGGCAGCGCGGCCAACAGCGGGTTGAGGTGCAACAGCTTTCGCGCCTTGCGCCAGGTGCCATCTGGAACCACCAACAGCGTTGGCAGATCCTGATCGGCATAGGGTGCCATCACTTGCGCATCATCGCCCGGAAACAACAGGCGGGCCTGATAACCGGGCTGGTTCAACAACACATCCAGATCCTCGAATACCTCCCCCACCACCAATCGGGCATTGACCAGCCCAAGGGTGGCCAGGCGTGCAGTATTCAAGGCATGGCTGACTTCACTGGGATGCTGCAGCACCAACACACGAGTGCGGCTGTCCAGTTGCGGAATCAAGGCGCAAAGACAATGGTTGTCTGGACGCAGACAGCACTCGCAACGGGCACGGGACATGGTTTTCTCTTCAGTTGCAGACAAGGCGCGCAGTCTAGCCGATCACCTGACTGGCCTGAACCCGCTATCGGACACCCGTCGCCCAGCACAGGCCGCCAGCAAACTTCAGCTAGCCTGAAACCGAGGGCTGGCTTATCCGAAGTTCCCGTAATCCTGACATGATTAAAATCCGGGGCTTCCATGAACCGCGAGGACATCAACCAAAGGGTGCTCGACGTTCTGGGAGTCATTCTTGTGGACAAATCTGCGCTGCGCGACGATGTGACCTTCAAGGATCTCGTTCTGGACGAGGAGGATATAGATGAGTTTTTCGGGCGCCTGGGAGAAGAGTTCGACTTCAAGTTCCCGGCCTTCATAAGGGCGCGCGCCCTCGACAAGCCCGAGCATCTATCGCTGCCCATGGTGGTGGATCTGATCGTATTGATGCGCCAGATATAGCGCCAGGAAAAAAAGACAATTGCAAGCAGATAACGGGACACGGCCTTGCGTCCCGCTCGGATTGAGCGCCAATACAGGTGACCGCGATTGCGGTCGACCAAGGCTTATCGACGTGGGCGGCGACGCTCGTCCTCGGCGCGCACAGGTACAGGTTGCAGTTTGGGCCGCTCAATCAAACCCAGTGCAACACCCAGATCATGGAGCCATTCTTGCAATTTGCTGTTCATAACGCCCCCTTGAGGGAAAAGCCAGGCAACCGGCCATGTGCCCATTGCTACTACTGATCATAGAAGCAAGTTTTCATTTAGCCGAGTGTCTCGGAAAACATTTTTCCCGATGGAATCAATGTGACATCTCTGCGCGTTTCCTTCTAGTCTTTACGACAGACGGTTTTACGCGGCTCACCCTGCCCTTACTCAGGTAAACGCAACACGCCATCTTCGTCAGTCATGGCACGTTCAAGCAGGTCTGGCGGCAGGTTTTTGCTGGCCCGCGCGCCCAACAATCTGAGCTGCTCACTGCGGCTGACCAGATTACCGCGGCCCTCCGTCAATTTGTTGCGGGCAGCGGAATACGCTTTATCAAGTTGTTGCAAGCGGTTACCGACCTCGTCCAGATCCTGAATGAACAACACGAACTTGTCGTACAGCCACCCTGCCCGCTCCGCGATTTCCCTGGCGTTCTGGCTCTGGCGCTCCTGCTTCCACAGGCTGTCGATGACCCGCAAGGTGGCAAGCAGCGTGGTCGGGCTGACAATCACGATATTACGATCGAACGCTTCCTGGAAAAGGTTGGGCTCAGCCTGCAATGCTGCTGAAAACGCCGCTTCTATGGGCACGAACAGCAAAACGAAATCCAGGCTGTGCAGCCCTTCAAGCCGCTTGTAATCCTTGCCGGACAAACCTTTGACATGATTACGCAAGGACAGCACATGCTGCTTCAAGGCAGCCTGCCCGATCACCTCATCAGCCGCCGACACATACTGCTGATAGGCCGTCAGGCTGACCTTAGCATCGACCACCACCTGCTTGTCGCCCGGCAGCATGATCAGAACATCCGGCTGGAAACGTTCACCATCAGGCCCCTTGAGACTGACCTGGGTCTGGTACTCGCGGCCTTTCTCCAGACCGGCATGCTCAAGCACCCGCTCCAGAATCAGCTCCCCCCAGTTGCCCTGGGTTTTCTGGCCCTTGAGTGCGCGGGTAAGGTTGGTCGCCTCATCGCTCAGACGCAGGTTCAACTGCTGCAGACGTTCAAGCTCCTTGCCCAGGGAAAACCGCTCGCGGGCTTCGCTCTGATAGCTTTCCTCGACGCGCTTCTCGAATGACTGAATGCGCTCCTTCAGCGGGTTGAGCAGTTGCCCAAGCTGTTGCTGACTGGTTTCAGCGAAGCGTTGCTCGCGCTCATCAAAAATCTTGCCCGCCAGCTCGGCAAACTGGGCGCGCAACTCATCACGCGAACCCTGAAGATCGTTCAGGCGCTGCTGATGGCTTTCCTGCTGTTCGCGCAACTCGGCATTCAAAGCGGCACATTGCGCATCCAGACGGCGCAGCTCGGTTTCCTTGCTGGCCCGTTCGAGGTTCCAGCCATGAGCGGCATCGCGGCCGTTATCGCACTCCTGGCGCAACAGTTCGACTTCACGGCGCACGGCAGCAAGGTCGGCCTGCCGGGCAGAATTTGCCTGGCTCAGGTCGCTGATCTCGTCGCGGCTAGCGTCCAGTTGGGCGTTAAGGCCGTCCTGCGCCATCTGCGCCATGCTCAAGCGTTCATCGAGCAACGCCGTATCGGCCTGCTGACGCGCCAGACGCCGCTGCAATTGCCAGACCCACGCCAACAAAGGCAGCGCCGCCGCACCAAGCCCCAGCAACAGGCTGTTCAGGTCCAAGGCCATAACGACTCCATACATGCCGGATCAGTGCCTTCGGCATTGTGAACAAAAGAAGATTCAGAAACGTCTCCGGGACAGAGACTGCGACTCAAGGCAGGCATGATAGGCATTGCGGGGGCAAATCGGGGGACATAACTCTACTCTCTTTTAGCGCAAGGTAAACCCTGCATATAACCGCTTCATGTGACGGGACAATCCACAGAAGCTGTGGATAACTCAGTGGACAACCCCCCTTTAACCCTCGCAAACGTAGATAGAACGGGGGCTGCGCTCAAACTGACGATTTTTTCACCAGTAAAAAAAGCGATGTTTTTCATTGACTTAATAATTCACCACAGTAAATCAAACTCTTAGGGTCGTATGTGACAGTGATGTGGCAGCTTGTGCCGCTAATGTGTACAAGTGGATTTTCACGAGACCCGTACAGACCACCCGACAAGAAAAAATATTTACAGATACCCCTTTCATTACTCTGGATATTGCATTAGTATCCGCGCCGTTAGTACCAAGCTGAAAATCAATTCCGGTCGATAAGTCCCCCGACAAGCGCTACTCCATATGGAAGCGGTGTCGACAACAAGGGATCGACCACCTCGATGGTTTCCAGGCATGTCCTGCGCAACATTGGCCCACAAGGGCAAAGCGTAATCATGGCCTGCACTGACCAGCCTGCAATTGATCAGGATCTTCACCCGAGCGTCGAACCTTTGCTCGTGTTGTGTTGCCTGCCCTCCTAAGTACCTACCTGTCAGCCAGGGCGCCATACGATAAAGCGCGCTTCAACTGACTGCCTTGTTCCAGTCAGGTTCTTCGCCCGGCCCGCTTCGACACTCAAGCCAGCCCGCGTTTACTGGAGCCTTTATTGATGCACGGTATTGTTCCGTGTCGTTTCAGGAAACACTTTCAATGATGACTACTCATATCCAGACCCAGGATGCCATCCGCACCCTCACCCACGCTTTCGCTCCAATGGACTGCCTTATCATGGCCGCCCGCAAAGGCTCCTTCAGCTTTACCATCGTCAATGAACACGGTATTGCCCGCCATAGCGAACGCCTCTACCCCGATCAGTACTCCAGCGCCGCGCCGCTGCAGGCTGTGATAGAACGCACCCGCCAGGCCCTGACCGCCTGAAGCCTCTGGCTACCCTCAAAAGCCCCGCCCTCAAAAGCGGGGCTTTTTAATATCTGCCGGACCAAGCTAATCGCCAACCGATCTATAGGGTCGGGGCGTAAAACCTAAAACGATGTAAAACATAATTTTACATTCCAAATATGAGACTACACTTCAACTCAAGCGGCCTCTGGCTGCTTCCAACGGGCCCGATCCGATTCACCGCTGCCACGCATTAGGGTCCGTTGGCCATTACCTTGCGAGCTGACTGTCTTATGGGTATTGCAGCCATAGAATTATGCCGTCATGTAATCCGCCCGACCCTGATCTACCTGGATCGCCAGAACGCCTGCGCCGAATCCCTGCTTCTGGGCATAGCGGCAAGCCAGTCATCCCTAGGCGATGCGCTGGACAGCAGACGCGGCCACGGCCTGTACCGCATCCCGGAACTACGGCACCGACAGCTTTGGGACAATTACCTGGCACAAGACCCGGACCTCGCCAGCCGCGTGCGCGGCCTTGCCAGCCAGCATGCCTTCCTGAGCGGGCCGCATCTGGAACTGACCGTCAACCTGCGCTACTCCACCGCCATTGCCTGGATGATGATCGAAGCCCAGACCGTCACCTTGCCCACCGAAGACGATGCATTGGCCATGGCCAGAATCTGGCGACAGATATTTCAACCGCAAGGACGATTACGAGACTTTGTAACCGCTTGGCACTCTTGCGTAGCACCTATTTATTTATCGCAACAAGCATGATTGCCAAAAAACAAAGTTCTGGAAAATTCCTGCAATATTATCGGATTGTCCTACAAAAATAGCTCTAAATCGGGCTCTTCAGCCCACTAGCGCGTTCTTGAAAATGTTGGTAATTTCCGCCCCGTGATCAACAAAGGAGTTCTAATAATGAGAATAACGACAAAAGCAATTCACAGGACAACACTTGGTCTAGCCATTGGCCTGGCATCTTCCCAACTATTCGCTTCTGGCTTTGCAATCAACGAACAAAGTATCAGTGCCATGGGTACCGGTTTTGCCGGACGCTCCTCCTCCGCAGAGGACGCCAGTACCGTATTCGGCAACCCGGCCGGCATGTCCCGTCTCAAGCGCGAACAAGTCAGCGTTGGCGCGGCGGCAATCATCGCCAAGACCGATATCAGCAATGCCCGCAGCACTTTCACCGGCAGCAATGACGGCGACATGGTGCCGGTCGTTGGCGTGCCCATGGGTTACTACGTCAAACCACTCGACGATCAATGGGCCGTCGGCCTGGGTGTCTATGTGCCGTTTGGCCTGGTCACCGACTATGAAAACGGTTTCGCGGGCCGCTACTGGGCCGACAAGAGCCACGTACAGGTCGTCACCTTCCAGCCGACTGTCAGCTACGCCTTCAACGATCGGGTTTCCATCGGTTTCGGCCCGACCATCAACCGCATCGAAGGCGAACTGACCTCTTCGACCGTCAACGCCGCTTCTCAGGGCACAAACGACGGCAAGGTCAAGATCAAGGGTGACGATGTCGCTCTGGGTTTCAACGTCGGCATCCTGGTCCAGGCCACAGACACCACTCGCCTGGGCCTGACTTACCACTCCAAGGTCGACTACAAGCTCGAAGGCAAGACCAAGATCGAAGGTAGCAGCTTCAGTATCTTCAACGGCCAGAAGTACGACGCCTCGCTGGATATCAGCACACCTGAGTCGGTGGATTTCTCCATCACCCAGCAACTGGATGAAAACTGGACCGTCTATGCAGGCAGCACCTGGACACGCTGGAGCCGCCTGAAAGACATCACCGTCAACAACAGCGGTGTTCAAGCAGTTCTGGGTGGTGCCAACGGTCCTATCGGACGCATTTCCGAAGAACAGGACTGGCATGACACCTGGGCCCATGCCATCGGCGCTTCGTACAAGGTCAATAAAGAGTGGACCTTGCGCACCGGCTACTCCGTCGACCAGTCGCCTACCAACAACGAGCACCGCTCTCCACGCATTCCGACCGGTGATCGTCAGATCATCAGCTTCGGCGCTGGCTGGACCCCGAGCGACGCGATCACCATTGATGTCGCCTATTCCTACCTGTGGGAAGACGAAGCCAAGATCCGCAACTCCAGTGCCACCAAAGGCACCTACAACGCTGACTACAAGAACAGCGCCCACGGTATCGGTACTTCGCTGACCTATCGCTTCTGATGACACCCGACCGAAGCAGGCTGAAAAGCCTGTTCCGGCCACGAAAAAGCCCGCGACCATCACTGGTCGCGGGCTTTTTCGTATCAGGTCATGGCTTTGAAGCGATAGCCTTCTCGATGGCTGCAATCAGCTCCGGGTCGTCGGGCTTGGTCATGCTGGAGAAATTGGCGACCACCTTGCCCTGGCGGTCCACCACATATTTATAGAAGTTCCAGCGCGGCGCACTGCTCTGCTCGGCCAGCACCTTGAACAGATGCGTTGCATCATCACCCCTGACCGGCTGCGGCTCGGTCATGGTGAAGGTCACGCCGTAATTGACGTAGCAGACCTTGGCGGTTTCCTCTCCGTCCTTGGACTCCTGTTTGAAGTCATTGGACGGAACACCGAGCACTTCCAGCCCTTGGGCCTTGTAGCGCTGACTCAACTCCTCAAGCCCCTTGAACTGTGGGGCAAAACCGCAAAAGCTGGCGGTATTGACCACCACCAGAGGTTTGCCGGCAAAGCGCTTGCAAAGGTCGATGTTTTCCTTGGCACGCAGCTTGGGCAACTCGCCCTGCAGCAATGGCGGGCAATCGGCAGCCATCGCAGCACCGCTCATGGCGAACAGCAGAACAGGGACAGAAATCCAGCGTATTTTCATCAAGGCATCCCTACATTATTGTCTGGAGAGACACGCTACTCCTTGAAGAGCCTGCACTCAACAGGCACCCAGCCCCAACTGCAAGGCCGCCAGCCCGACCTGTTGCCAGGCCCACCAGAGCAACGCCAACACCACGGTGCCGCTCAGCACCGCAGCCAGCACAGGCCATGACAGATTCACGCCACGCTACCCTGAGGTTGTAACCGAGCCACCGGCCGCTCACGCACGGGCCAGTTCAAGGCCGCCGCCATCAGGCTGAGCAGAATGGACACCTGCCAGATCAAATCGTAACTCCCGGTATGGTCATACACGAGCCCGCCCAGCCAGCCACCCAGGAAGGAGCCCAACTGGTGGAACAGGAAAACAATACCACCAAGCATCGACAGATTGCGCACACCGAACAGCGTCGCCACCGTACCGTTGGTCAGCGGCACAGTCGACAGCCACAACAAGCCCATTGCTATACCAAACAGATAGGCCGTCGTTTCACTCAGCGGAACCCACAGGAACAGCACGATCACCACTGCGCGCAGCAGATAGAGCGCAGTCAGCAAACGCGGTTTGGACATGCGTCCACCCAGCCAGCCTGCCGTGTAAGTGCCGAAGATATTGAACAGCCCGATCAAGGCCAGCACCGTGGTCCCGACCTTGGCCGGCAAATGTTGATCGACCAGATAAGCAGGCAAGTGAATGCCGATGAACACGACCTGGAAACCACAGACGAAAAAGCCCAGGGCCAGCAACCAGAAACCCGAATGGGAACAGGCCTCGCGCAATGCTTCACCCAAGGTCAACTCACTGCCAGCCGAAGCCGCCGGGCTGTCCTTGAGCATGCTCACCAGCGGCAGAATCAAGGCAACCATCAAACCCAGCACCAGCAAGGTACTGGACCATCCCAGCCAGCTCAGAAGCCCCAAAGTCCCCGGCAGCATGGCGAACTGGCCGAACGAACCGGCAGCACTGGCTATCCCCATCCCCATGCTGCGCTTCTCGGGTGGCAAGGCGCGGCCTACGACACCCAGAATGACCGAGAAAGACGTCCCGGACAGGCCAATCCCGATCAAGATACCGGCACTCAGGGAAAGGCTCGCAGGCGAATCTGCCATGCTCATGCAGATCAGGCCCGAGGCATAAAGCACGCCGCCGATAAACACCACCTTCGCCGCACCGAACCGATCCGCCAAGGCACCGGCAAACGGCTGCGCCAGTCCCCACATGAGGTTCTGCAGGGCAATGGCAAAGGCAAAGACTTCCCGTCCCCACCCGAACTCGGCACTCATGGGCGCCAGAAACAACCCGAAACCATGCCGGGTCCCCAGGGACAGCGCGAGAATCAACGCACTGCCCAACAGAATCCAACCGCTGGTACGCCAGACCGATGTCATTGTTTTTATGCTCCCCAAGGCTCGACGGACACTATTTACGTGGATATACCCGCAAATAATCACAACGCGAAATTACGCCTCGCGGGATGGCTGTGTCAATAGATTACAGGTGTCATCTTTCGCGAATGAATTCGCTCCTACACGGCACCGGCAGGAGCGAATTCATTCGCGAAAGACCAACACAACCGCCAACAAAACCAACACCTCCAACAACTCCAGCAAGGCACCCGCGGTATCACCGGTCGTCCCGCCCAGCCGGCGCAGCATCAACTGGCGCAGCCAGAAGAAACCCGCAGTTGCCACAACCACAGCAATCAATCCGGCCCAGCCACCCAGTAACACACAAGCGCCCGCACTGATCAGCAAGACCCACTGCCCGGTGCGCTTTGGCAGATGATCGGCCAGCGCCTGCCCAAGACCGCCCGCCCGAACATAAGGAGTGCCGAGAAACAGCCCAAGCATGGCGCTGCGCCCGATCAGCGGAGCCAACAGCAAGGCGATGCTGTTTTGGTTTTCGATCAAGGCCAGAATGGCGGTGAACTTGAGCAGCAGGACCAGCACCAGTGTCACCACGGCAACAGGCCCGCTGCGCGGGTCTTTCATGATGCTCAGGGTTCGTTCACGGTCGCCAAAGCCGCCCAGCCAGGCGTCGGCGCTGTCTGCCAGGCCGTCCAGATGCAAGCCACCACTTAGCAACACCCAAGCCGTCAGCAGCAACGCGGCATGCAGCATCAGTGGCGCGCCGTCGAGCACGACGTTCAGCATCATCAACAGCACACCGAACAGCACGCCCACCAGCGGGTAGAACAACAGCGAGCGTCCCAGCTCCTGAGGCTGCGGCATACCCGGCAGCCGAATCGGCAAGCTGCTGAGAAATTGCAGGGCGATCCAGAACGGCAGCATCTCAGTTCTCCGTCAACACGCCGCCAGCGGCAACCTTGATGGACAGCAGCGCGCCGTGACCGACCACGACCTGCAACAACTGCTCGCGAGGCAAGCCCCGCGCCTGAGCCAGCAAAAGGCGCATCACCCCGCCGTGGCTGACCAGCAACACTCGCTCACCGGCATGGCGCTGCTGCAAAGCCTGAACCGCGCCCAACACCCGCTCCGAGAAGTCCACAACCCGCTCGCCATTGGGCGGTGTGAAAGCGTAAGGATCTTCCCAGAACAACCCCAGCCCTTCGGCGTCGGTTTCCATCAGTTGCGCGGCACTGTGCCCTTCCCAGTCGCCGAAATGCAGCTCTTGCAAGCCCGGCTCAAGATGCAGCGGCAACGCCAGTTTGTCCGCAAGCTCTTCGGAAAAACGCGCACAGCGCTGCAAGGGCGAGCTGTAAATCCGATCCCACGGGCCTGCTTGTGCAACGGCCTCGCGCATCTGCTGCCAGCCCGTCGCAGTCAGGGCGTCGTCCAGGCTGCCGCGCAGGCCGCCACCCAGTTCGGTTTCACCGTGACGCAACAGGTCCAGATGCAATGTCATGCCGGACGATCCGCCACAGCTGCTTCGGCGAAAGTCGCCATGCCGTTGTGCAGTTCACAGGCCAGCCGCACCAGCGGCACCGCCAAGGCTGCGCCGCTGCCTTCACCCAGGCGCAGGCCCAGGTCCAGTAAAGGCTCAGCCTGCAAAGCCTCCAGCAAATGACGATGCCCAGGTTCCGCGCCACGATGACCAAACAGCAGCCAGTCGCGGCAGGACGGATTCAGACGCACAGCGACCAGCGCCGCAACGCTGCAAATGAAACCATCCACCAGCACCGCGATGCCTTCCTGCGCACAGGCCAGATAAGCACCTGCCAGCGCGGCAATCTCGAAACCACCCAGGCAGAACAGGCTTTGCAACGGATCGCCCGCCTGCTCGGCATGCAGGACCAGAGCACGCTCGATGACCTCGCTCTTGTGCCGCACGCCCTCGGCGTTCAGGCCAGTACCAGGGCCGACCAGCAATTGCGCCGCGCACTCCAGCAACGAACAGGCGACAGCACTGGCCGCTGTGGTGTTGCCGATCCCCATTTCGCCGCCGATGAACAGCTCGGAACCCGCGGCCTTGGCCCGCAACACACTGTCGCGCCCGGCCTGCATGGCCGCCAGCCCCTGCTCGACCGTCATGGCCGGGCCATGGGCAAAATTGGCGGTGCCTGCGCCAATGCGCAAATGCCGCACACCGGGGAAATCCACAGGCGATACGGTGCCCAGATCAACCACGTCCAGTTGCGCCGACAACTGCTTGGCCAGCACGCTGATCGCAGCGCCGCCGTTGACGAAGTTATGCAGCATCTGCCCGGTCACTTCCTGCGGATAAGCCGAAACGCCTTCCGCCACGACTCCGTGATCACCGGCAAAAATCGCAATCCACACCTGATCGGCCTTGGGTTTGACTCGCCCTTGCAAGCCTGCTAGCTGAACCGCCAGCCGCTCCAGTTGCGCCAGCGAACCGGCCGGCTTGGTCAGTTGCTGCTGACGAGCCAGAGCGGCTTCACGCATCGGCACATCGATGGCCTGAGCGGGCTTGAGCCACCAGGAATTACTCATAATGCGGTTCCTTTCAAAGTCAGAGGCAAGCCGGCAACGGTCAGCACCACACGCTGACAACGCTCGGCAATGGCCTGATGCAACAGCCCGGCTTCGTCGACATAGCGGCGGGTCAGTTCACCCAGCGGCACGACGCCCAGCCCGGTTTCGTTGCTGACAAAAATGATTTCGCCCGGCAGTTCGCCCAGGCACTCCAGCAGCGCATCGCGCTCCTGAACCAGACGCTCGGGATTATCGAGCATCAGCAGATTGGTCAGCCACAGCGTCAGGCAGTCCACCAGCAGGCAGTGCCCGGTTGCGGCGTTTTCGCGCAGGACACGGGCCAGAGCCAGTGGCTCTTCGACCAGCCCCCAACTGTCGGGGCGACGCTGACGATGACTGATCACGCGCTGACTCATCTCGCCGTCCAGCGGCTGGCTGGTGGCGATATAAATGACGCTCAGTTCCGATTCCGCCGCCAGTTTTTCAGCCAGGCGACTCTTGCCCGAACGGGCACCACCCAGGATCAATTGCAGCATTTCAATTCGCCTCCAGGCCGCACAGCTCGCGCAACAAACGGCCATCGAGGTGTTTTTCCACCAGGTCGGCCAGACGCTCGATATCCCGCTCGCGCAGCCCGTGATAATCCACCTGCTGCACATCCTGCAAACCCGCCCAGCGCAGCAGTGCGCTACACGCGGCAGGCGACTCGAACAGGCCATGCAGATAAGTCCCGAAAATCTGCCCGTCAGCACTTTGCGCGCCGTCACTGCGGCCGTCGTCCAGACGTACGGCTGCGTTTTCCAATGCAGCACCGCTGGTGACACCTGCGTGGATTTCATAGCCACAGACTTCGGCGTCTTCCAGCACCAGACGTCCGCGCACATTACGCAACTGCTTCTCGGCTTCCAGCACCGTGCTCATGTCCAGCAAGCCCAGACCGGGGCTGGAACCTGCCGCGCCCTCAAGGCCCAACGGATCATGCAACTGCTGGCCCAGCATCTGCAGGCCGCCGCAAATGCCCAGCAGCTTGCCGCCATAGCGCAGATGCCGATCAATGGCAGTGTCCCAGCCATTGGCGCGCAGGTAAGTCAGGTCGCTGCGCACACTTTTCGAGCCCGGCAGGATGATCAGATCAGCAGGAGGCACAGGCTGACCGGGGCCGATGAATTGCAGATTGACCTGCGGATGCAGGCGCAGCGGATCGAAATCGGTGTGGTTGCTGATGCGTGGCAGCACTGGCACCACGACATTCAGCACTTGCTCGACCTTGTCGGCCTGGCGTCGATCCAGGCCGTCTTCGGCTTCCAGATGCAAATCCATCACATACGGCAACACACCCACCACCGGCTTGCCGGTGCGCGCTTCGAGCCAGTCCAGCCCCGGTTGCAGCAGCGCGATATCGCCACGAAAACGGTTGATGACAAACCCTTTGACCCGCGCCTGCTCGCTGGGCGACAGCAACTCCAGCGTACCGACCAGATGCGCGAACACGCCGCCGCGGTTGATATCGGCGACCAGCAACACCGGGCAATCCACCGCTTCGGCAAATCCCATATTGGCGATGTCGTTGGCGCGCAGATTGATCTCCGCAGGCGAACCGGCACCCTCCACCATGATCACTGGATAAGCCTCGCCCAGGCGCTGGTGCGACTCCAGCACCGCTTTCATCGCGATCTCTTTATAGCCGTGATAGGCCACCGCATTCATGGTAGTGACAGCGCGACCATGAATGATGACCTGCGCGCCGGTATCGCTATTGGGCTTGAGCAACACCGGGTTCATGTCGGTGTGGGGTTCAAGCCCGCAGGCCTGGGCCTGTACAGCCTGGGCACGACCGATCTCCCCGCCGTCTGCCGTCACCGCGCTGTTGAGCGCCATGTTCTGCGGCTTGAACGGCACCACCTTGACGCCCTGACGGGTCAGCCAGCGACAAAGCGCGGTTACCAGCGTGCTTTTGCCAGCATCGGACGTCGTGCCTTGCACCATCAACGTGGTCATGGGGTTTCCTTGCGGTATTCAAGCAGTACATTTTCCAGGCGCAGCCAGTCGGCCTCTTCGCAAGGCAGACCAAAACGCAGACTGGTGACCGAACCCTCACCATCGAACAAGCGCAGCAACACGCCACGCCGGGCAAAGAAGTCATGGAGGGCTTGTGCCTGCTCCGTAACCACCCACTGGAACAGCGCGCAGCCACCCTGCGGGCTCAGGCCGTTATTGCTGAGCAATGTCGCCAATCGCTGGCTGGCCTGATCGCAGCGCAAGCGCTGCCGGGCATGGCCTTCCAGATCACCCAGGCACACCTGACCCAGAATCCGTGTCGGGCCGCTGACCGCCCAAGGGCCGATCTGCTCCGCCAACGATTTCAACAGGCCCGGCTCAGCCAGCACGAAACCCAGCCTTACACCAGCAAGGCCAAAGAACTTGCCGAACGAACGCAACACGATCAAACCAACCCGCCAGGTTTCGGCCGCCAGACTCGCGTCAGGCGTGTTATCCATGAATGCCTCATCGACCACCAGCCAGCCGCCGCGCTCGGCCAGACGAGCGTGCCATTCCAGAAGACGTTCCGAGGTCAGGTGCAGGCCCGTGGGATTGTTGGGGTTGACCACCACCAGCACGTCTAGGCTGTCCAGGAAGTATTCCACTTCATGTTCCCGGACTTCGCGCACCAGAAATCCGCTTTTGCGCCAGGCATGGGCATGTTCGGCATAACACGGCGACAGGACCCCGACCCGGCAGGTACTGCGCACACGTGGCAGTGCCTGGATCGCCGCTTGCGACCCGGGCACTGGCAACAGATGAGGCGCGCCGTAATAAGCACAGGCTGCGGCCTCCAGACCATCATCGTTTTCCGGCAAGCGTGCCCAGGCCTGTGGCGCAATGTCTGGAATCGGCCACGCCCAGGGCGCGATGCCGGTGGACAGGTCCAGCCAGTCAGCGCGGTCGATACCGTAATGTTGCGCTGCCGCCCGCAGGCGACCACCGTGCTCAAGCATAGAACTCGGCCCCCATGCACAAGATCAGCAACCACAGCCAGACGCCTCTCTGCACCAGTTGCCAGCCGCGGTCGATAGCATTCGCATCGGCCGGCACACCCTCGCCCAGTTGCGGACGCTGATGCAGCTCACCGTGATAGATCGCCGCGCCACCCAGCTCAACACCCAGGGCACCGGCACCGGCCGCCATCACAGGCCCGGCATTGGGGCTGTCCCAGGTCGGCCCTTGGGTTCGCCAGCAACGCAAGGCAAGGCGAGTCTTGCCCAGCAGTGCGTAGGTCAAGGCCACCAGACGCGCAGGAATGTAGTTGAGCAGGTCATCGATTTTCGCCGCCGCCCAGCCGAAGCGCTCGAAACGCTCGTTGCGATAACCCCACATGGCATCCAGCGTATTGCTCAGTCGGTACAGCACAACGCCGGGCGCACCGGCCACCGCAAACCAGAATAGCGCGGCAAACACCGCATCGCTGCCGTTTTCCAGTACGGACTCGGTTGCCGCCCGAGCAACTTGCGTCTCGTCCAGTTCGGTGGTCTGGCGGCTGACCAGATAACCGACCCGGCGCCGCGCCTCCTCCAGATTGCCCGAGCGCAGGGCCTGAGCAACCGGCTCCACATGTTCGCCCAGGCTGCGCAGCCCCAGCGCACAATACAGCGCCAGAATTTCCACCAGCCAGCCGACATAGGGCAACCAGCTCAAGAGTGTTGCCAGCAGGGTCAATGGCACCACGGCCAGAAACCAGGCCGTGACGCCATGGCTGCGCCAGCCGCGACCGCCGGAATTGAAACGCTGCTCTATACGGTCGGCCAGACGACCGAACGCCACCAGCGGATGTGAGCGTTTCGGCTCGCCGAGCAACGCATCCAGCGCCACACCGGCAACGCTCAACAGCGCCACACTCATGGACTCACTCCCCATTGATTTTCATACAGCAATTCATTGAGTGGCCGAGCCTGCGCCCAGCCTTCCAGCACCAGCATCGGCGCAGGATAAAACTCTTTCACCGGCCCCAGACACAGAATCGCCAGGGGTTTTGCGCCTTCGGGCATGCCCAGCAGGCTGGCCAGTTGCTGTGGGTCGAACAGCGACACCCAGCCCATGCCCAGCCCTTCGGCGCGGGAGGCCAGCCACAGGTTCTGGATCGCGCAGGACAAGGACGCCATGTCCATTTCCGGCAAGGTCCGGCGACCGAAGATATGCTTCTCGCGATCCTCCATGAGCGCGGCGACCAACACCTCGGCGCAATCGCTGATGCCCTCGACCTTGAGCTTCATGAATTCGTCGGCACGCTCGCCCAGGGCCTCGGCGGTACGCACCCGCTCCTCCTCCACCTGAGCCTGCATCTTCACCCGTAATGCCGGGTCGCTGATGCGGATAAAACGCCAGGGTTGCATCAAACCGACACTGGGCGCCTGATGCGCCGCCTCAAGCAAACGTGCAAGCAGTTCAGGCGCCACGCTGCCGCCACTGAAATGACGCATGTCACGACGCTCGGCAATCGCCCGATATACCGCTTCCCGCTCCTGGGGGCTGAACGCTTGATCGGTCATGGTGTAAACAGCGCCGCAACCGCCTGGGGATTGGAAGGGAAATAGAAGTGAACGTAAGAAGCTGTCAGGCGCCCATCGCGGTACACCGCCTCTGCGCCTCGTCCGCCATTGGGGCTGACGCCACGGGCAATGGGCTGCAACTCGGTGCTGGTCAGGGAATGGTGATAGGTGTGTCCGCGCAGCAAGCCTTCAGGCAGCTCGACCGCTTGCAACGCCAACGCCGCCAGACGCTTTTGCATCACCGCCTCGCCATTCAGCAAGCCTACCAGTTCTGCCCGCTGCCCTTCGACATCGGTCAGGGCATCGAGCAGATACAACATGCCGCCGCACTCGGCCAGGATCGGCTTACCCGCCTGATGATGGGCACGAATCGCCGTCAGCATCGGAGCGTTTTCGGCCAGAGCAGCATGGTGCAGCTCCGGGTAACCGCCAGGGAGATACAGGCTGTCGGCCTCGGGCAACCGGCTATCGCGGATCGGCGAGAAGAACGACAGCTCCGCCCCCATGGCTCGCAGCAGGTCAAGGCTCGCACCATAGGCAAAGGCAAAGGCCTCGTCACGAGCAATCGCGATACGCACGCCAGCCAATAAAGGTTCGGCAGGCACCGGATCCGGCGCATTGAAAGTCACAGCGGGCGGCAAGGCCACTTCACAGGTGCTGGCCAGCGCATCGGCGGCGGCATCCAGACGCAGGTCCAGATCGTTGAGTTCACTGGCCTGCACCAGCCCCAGATGACGGCTGGGCAATTCGATACCGGTTTCACGGGACAGCGCGCCATACCAGCGCAGGCCTTCAGTCAGGCTGCCTTCGAGCAGTTGCGCATGACGCACGGTGCCGACCCGATTGGCCAGTACCCCGGCGAACGGCAAGTCCGGCTGGTAACGCGCCAACCCCAAAGCCAGCGCCCCGAAGGTCTGGGCCATGGCCGTGCCATCGATCACGCCCAGCACCGGAACGCCGAAATGACGAGCCAGATCGGCACTGGATGGCGTGCCGTCGAACAGCCCCATCACACCTTCGATCAGGATCAGGTCTGCCTCATCGGCCGCTTCCCACAACAAGCGTCGGCTTTCGTCGGCACCCACCATCCATAGATCCAGTTGATAGACCGGCGCGCCGCTGGCCCGCTCCAGAATCATCGGGTCCAGAAAGTCAGGCCCGCACTTGAACACACGGACCTTGCGGCCCTGATTACGGTGCAAGCGTGCCAGCGCAGCGGTGACCGTGGTCTTGCCCTGCCCGGACGCGGGCGCGGCAATCAATACTGCCGGGCAATGACGCGGCGCTCTCATAACGGTTTACTCACAACTCGATGCCTTTTTGCGCACGAATTCCGGCCTGGAACGCATGCTTGACTACGCCGATCTCGGAAACGGTATCGGACAGATCGATCAATTCGGGTTTGGCGCCACGGCCAGTCACCACCACATGCTGCATCGGTGGACGGGCTTGCAGGTCACTCAGTACTTGTTCCAGATCCAGATAGCCGTGCTTGAGGGCGATATTCAGCTCATCGAGGATCACCAGCCCGATGCTCGGGTCGCGAAGCATTTCACGGGAAACTTCCCAGGCGGCTTCAGCGGCAGCGATATCACGCTGACGATCCTGGGTTTCCCAGGTGAAACCCTCGCCCATCACGTGGTAACGCACCTGCTCGGGGAAACGCCGGAAGAACAGTTCTTCGCCAGTGCTGTTGCGGCCTTTGATGAACTGCACCACGCCGCACTGCATGTCGTGCCCCATGGCCCGGGCGAGCATGCCGAATGCAGAGCTGCTTTTACCCTTGCCATTGCCGGTCAATACCAGCAGCAAGCCACACTCGTTGGGAGCGTTGGCAATACGCTCGTCAATTACCGCCTTCTTGCGCAGCATGCGCGCCAGATGACGTTCGTCACGTTCGGGGGATTCGTTCATCTCAGCTCTCCGCTTGAGGGCACGCGAAAGCAGACGGAAGGACAGCATCAGACAGCACGGCAAAGCCCTGCGCAGAGCATCGCCCGCCGTGATGCTGTTGAGTGGATCAGGCCGGTCTCCGGGCTCATGAGCAGGCATCTGCCTTCTCTGCGCGCCTTCCCGTGTCCTGGGACACAGTGGCATCGAGCGCAGTCTTGACTCATTTACCGTTGCGGGGGCAGCGCCGGGATCGGAGTTGCAATGCCTCCTCACCGGCTTCCCTGTTTCACTTTGCCAATCGAGGACTGCAAAGCACCTGAAACAAGCCGCGAAGGGTAGAGGGTTGGGGTGGGAGCGTCAATCGACACAACAGGATTGAACCTCGACAGTGCAGGTATCTCCTATCTTTTAACTGACCACTGACCGTTATGGAGATCGGCATGTTCACACTTAAACCACAGCTTGCCTTGCTGCTTCTGGTTGCCGGGGGCCTTGTAGCCTGCGGCGAGTCCTCGACACTGCAAGTCTCGGATGGCACCGGCCCTTCGCCCAGGCTGCCCGAGCCGAACAAGACCCTGATCCCAACCGTCAATATCGCGCCCGCCGTGGGCT
Organism: Pseudomonas serbiensis; assembly: GCF_030580745.1. NCBI lineage: Bacteria > Pseudomonadati > Pseudomonadota > Gammaproteobacteria > Pseudomonadales > Pseudomonadaceae > Pseudomonas > Pseudomonas serbiensis. The sequence continues at coordinate 47,899 of NZ_JAUQOO010000004.1, read as the reverse complement.
GGGAAAAGAACGCCAAACCGGTCGCAGCGCCCGGCACTCAGGTCGCGGCTTTTGCCGAAGGGCTGGATCACCCGCGCTGGCTGTACGTGCTGCCCAATGGCGACGTGCTGGTTGCGGAAACCAATGCACCGCCCAAACCCGACGACTCCAGAGGCATACGCGGCTGGGTCATGGAAAAGGTCATGAACCGTGCCGGGGCTGGCGTACCCAGCGCCAACCGTATCACCCTGCTACGCGACAAAGACCACGACGGCGTGGCCGAGACCCGCACGGCCTTTCTGCAAAACCTCAACTCGCCCTTCGGCATCACCCTGGTCGGCAACAAGCTCTACATAGCCGACACCGACCGCCTGATCAGCTTCCCCTATGAAACCGGCCAGACCTCCATCAGCGCCCAGCCGACCAAGGTCGTCGACTTGCCTGGCGGCACGCTCAACCATCATTGGACCAAGAACGTGATTGCCAGCAAGGACGGCAGCAAGCTGTATGTGACGGTCGGCTCCAACAGCAATGTGGGCGAAAACGGCATGGATCAGGAAGAAGGCCGCGCCGCGATCTGGGAAGTGGACGCTGCCACCGGCCAGCACCGGATTTTCGCCTCGGGCCTGCGCAACCCCAATGGCATGGACTGGGAACCGCACACCGGCAAATTGTGGACAGCCGTCAACGAGCGCGACGAGATCGGCAGCGATCTGGTGCCTGACTACGTCACCTCGGTTCAGGATGGCGGCTTCTATGGCTGGCCCTACAGCTATTACGGCCAGAATGTAGATGTGCGGGTCAAACCCCAGAAACCGGAACTGGTCGCCAAGGCCATCTCCCCGGATTACGCGGTCGGTCCGCACACGGCATCGCTGGGGCTGGTGTTCGCCGATGGCAAGACACTGGCGGCGCCGTTCAACGAAGGCCTGTTCATCGGCCAGCACGGCTCATGGAATCGCAAGCCACACAGCGGCTATAAAGTGGTGTTCATCCCCTTCAGCGGCGGCAAACCCACTGGCGCACCAGTGGATGTACTGACCGGCTTCCTGAGTGCAGACGAAAAAGCCCAGGGGCGCCCGGTGGGTGTGGTCAATGACCAGCATGGCGGGTTGTTGGTAGCGGATGATGTGGGCAACAAGATCTGGCGGGTAACGTCGGTGAAATGACCCACGCCCCGGTAGAGGCTCTGCGCTCGGTCATGCCGCGTTGAAAACAGGCTGAGTAGGAGCGAATTTATTCGCGAGAGGCCTGTACATCCGAAGAAAATGTATAGGCCTTCAATGACGTCTCGCGAATGAATTCGCTCCTACGCGGGTGTTAATTATGCAGTTGTGCGTTCTGCGCCAGGTTCGAGGGCTGGATCACGCGCTTGGCGTTGAGATAGGCCTTTTGCCAATACGGCTTGTCCAGGCTGTCCAGCTTCACCGTGCCACCGGTCGCCGGGGCATGCACGAAGCGCCCCTCTCCGACATAGATGCCCGCATGGGAAACCTGCGAGCCACCCGATGTTGCGAAGAACACCAGATCACCGGATTGCAGTTGTTCACGCCCGACATTCGGCGCACCCATCACGATCATGTCGCGGGTGGAGCGCGGCAACGAGATACCCGCCGCGTCACGATACACATAGCCGATCAGGCCACTGCAATCGAACCCCGAATCCGGCGTGTTGCCACCCCAGCGATAAGGCGTGCCGACCAGCCCAAGCGCACGGAACAGTACGTCTTCGGCAGCCTGGGAGAGAACTTGCGGGGGAGCAGAAAGCACCGGGCGTTGAACGACACGGGACTGAGGAGGTGGCGAGCTGGCACAAGCACCCAGCAACGCAGCGATGGAGATGACCGCCAGACGTAACGTAATCGACATAACCACAACAACCTGATCTGGATGCGGCCTACGCTGCCGAGAATCGAAAAAGGCAGACAGGCTCATGCCTGTCTGCGTATCACATCATTTATGGCGCTTGATTGTAGTCGATGTCATTGCAGTGGTCTGGGCCGGCTCACTGGAAGGAGCCATTGCCAGAGCACGCTTGGCTTCGATGAAGGTCTTGCTCCAGTAAGCGTCATCGAGGCTGTCGATGCGCACACCACCACTGCGGCGGCTGCTGGAATGGATGAACTGATCGTCACCCAGGTAAATGGCTGCGTGGCTCACACGACCGCGACCACGGGTGCTGAAGAACAGCAGGTCACCGGGCTTGAGGTCATTACGCGAAACCAGAGGCGCATTCACGTTGATCATTTCGCGAGTGGAACGCGGCAGGCTCATGCCAGCCTCTTCGCGGAACAGATAACCGATGAAACCGCTGCAATCGAAACCCGAAGTGGTCGAAGAACCACCGAAACGGTAGCGCGTACCGATCAGGGACTTGCCACGCTCAAGGATGCTGTCGGCCAGAACCGGCAACTGGTAAGGCTTGTTGTCAGCAAAACCGGCCAGTTCGTCTTCGGTGGCGAGTTCTTCCTGCAACATGGCTGCGTCTGCACGGCGAGCAGCAGACTGCGAGCTGGTGGAATTCGTGTACTGCGGTTGTTGCTCTTGAGATACCGGTAAATTGGCAGAGCAACCAAACAAAAAAGTAACGAGTGCGAGGGGCACGAGGGGTGCGAAGCGAACTACTTGCATGGGCACGACCGTGGCTGAACTGTTAAGAAGGCGAGACTATGCCCGCTATCAAGATGATTTGCAAATTCAATCGAATCAAATGTGACTTATGAGTTTTTCCATGACATGTGCCGCTCGGCACTTCAGAAAAACGTCCATCTGCGCGCTGTGATCGGTGGCCGCCGGATTGATTTCTGCGGTGAATCCCCCGCAAATACGGGTGCGCAGCACAGGTTCGTGGATATAGGGGAAGCTGGCGGTGGTGCCAATGCTCAGCACTGCATCAAAGCCTTTGGCCATCTCCTCATAAAGTGTTTCAAGAGCTTGCTCCGGCAACATCTCCTGAAACAGCACGACGGACGGTCGCAAAACGCCACTACATTTCTCGCACAAGGGCGGCAACGGACGTTGCAGGTGTTCACTCAAATGAGGGTCTTTTTCGCCACAGGCCTGGCAAAAAAGTGGAGCAATTTGCCCGTGGATCTCGATCAGGCGCTCAGGCGGGCTGCCTGCGGCGCGATGATAGCCATCGACGTTCTGGGTCAGCACCCAGCATTCGGGCTTGATCCTCTGCAATTGAGCAATGGCGTAATGCGCAGCATTGGGCTGCCCGCCAAGACAGGCCTTGCCCAGCTCGGCAATGTACTTCCAGCACAGTTCGGGATCACGGCGCAGCATCGGCCCCGACAAGGCCACCTCGATCGGCAGGCCATCATCGGTCTTGCCGTTATACAGCCCGCCAACACCGCGATAGGTCGGCAGACCCGAATCAGCCGAAAGCCCCGCGCCGGTAATCACCAGGATCCGCTGAGCATGGCGCAGTGCTGCCGCCGTCTGCATCAGCAAGGCCTGATCTACCAACCCAGGGTTTCCTTCAAGAAGGGAATGGTCAGCTTGCGCTTTTCCTGAAGAGAGGCCTGATCAAGACGCTCCAGCAACTCGAACAAGGCGCTCATGCTGCGCGTGCCGCGGGTGAGGATGAAATGCCCGACTTCGTCGGTCAGGTGCAGGCCGCGACGGGAAGCACGCAGTTGCAGGGCGCGCAGCTTGTCCTCATCGGACAGAGGGCGCATCTGGAACACCAGCGCCATGGTCAGTCGGGATTTGAGGTCAGGCAGCTTGACCGGCAACTCGCGTGGCGACTGGGAGGCGGCGATCAGCAGGCGACGCCCGCTGTCACGCAAACGGTTGAACAGATGAAACAACGCTTCTTCCCACTCCGGCTTCCCCACTACCGCTTGCAGGTCGTCCAGGCAAACCAGCTCGTACTGCTCAAGGTGATCGAACAGCTCGACGCCTTCATCGATCACTTCGGCCAGGGGCAGATACACCGAAGGCTCACCCATCTGCTCGAAGCGCAGGCACGCAGCCTGAAGCAAGTGCGTACGACCCACGCCATCCTTGCCCCACAGATAGATCAGGCTTTCCGTCCACCCCGCATCGGCCTCGCACAGGCGCTCGACATAGCCGAGTGCCGCAGCATTGGCGCCGGGATAGTAATTGATGAAAGTGGCGTCATCACGCAGACGAACACTCAGGGGCAGCTGAATCGGTTTCATGCTGGCTGACACGGTTCAGGCGAACCGCTAAGGGCCTCTGGGAAAGTGCGCAAAGTTTATACCCGTGACGGCGACGGCACAATGCGCCATACCCCAAGCAAAATCAAAGACTTGCGCTTTGGCGCTACAAACCTTCGCCAACCGGGCCTGCATGACCCTGTTGGCGAAAATGTCTGAGCGCCGGATTCAGGAGAACGACAAAGCTCTATAGATCAGGGTCTTCCATGCCGCCGTAGACTTCGGAGCTCTTATAAATGTCATGAATATGACGCACCAGCACCATGATCACTGCCGCTACCGGCAACGCCAGCAGAATGCCGGTAAAACCGAATAGCTCGCCACCGGCCAGAATCGCAAAGATCACTGCCACCGGATGCAGACCGATCCGGTCGCCCACCAGCAACGGCGTGAGCACCATGCCTTCGAGCATCTGGCCAATCATGAACACGGCAACGATGCCCAGCAGCGGATACAGCTCGCCGCCGAACTGGAACAACCCGGCAACCAGTGCAGCACCGATACCGATCACAAAGCCCATATAAGGCACGATGGCCGCAAGCCCAGCGATCACGCCGATCAGAAGTCCAAGCTCAAGACCGACCAGCATAAGGCCAGCCGCGTAGATCACACCCAGACCGACCATCACCAGCAACTGGCCACGAATGAACGCACCCAGCACCTCATGGCATTCGCCGGCCAGTTTCACGACCTGATCCTCACGATGACGAGGCAGCAGGCCACGGACCTTGCCCATCATCAGGTCCCAGTCACGCAGCAGGTAGAAACACACCACCGGGATCAGCACCAGATTGGTCAGCCAGCCGATCAGCGCAAGGCTCGATGCCGTGGCTTGCGACAACACCACGCTGACGATATCCCCCGCCTTGCCCATGTGCTCGGAAATTGCCGTCTTGACCTTGTCGAACTTCCAGAAACCGTCAGACAAGCCGAACTTGGCTTGCACCCACGGCAAAGCCGTATGCTGCAACCAGTCGAGAATCTGCGGGGCCAGCTCATAAAGACGGAACAACTGCTTGGCCAGCATCGGCACCAGAACCAGCAGCAGCGCCATCAGCACCAGCGTGAACAGACCGAATACCGCCACCACCCCCAGCGTTCTCGACATCCCTAACCTTTCAAGACGATCAACCAGCGGATCACCCATATAGGCCAGCAGCAGCGCTACCAGAAACGGCATCAGAATCGGATGCAGCATAAATATGAACGCAGCCAGCAGAGCAATCCCGCCAAGCAAGTACCAACGCCTTGTATCAGTCATCAATGACCCCAACCCCAGGAAAAAACGTACTCCGGCACTCTTTGCCAGGCTACCAACGGAAATACAGTTGCGGTGCAGACACCGGGACAATCGTTGGCGCGCCGGCAGAAGGAGCAGGCGGCGCACCGGCATCGACTGGCGCGGCTGGAGCAGTTGGCGCAGTGGTAGCGGTCGCAGCTTCGCTGGCAGGCACTTCCTGCAATTTTGCCAGGGACAATTGCGAGCGTAGCTGCTCCGGGCTGCTCGTGACTTCAAAAGTCACGCGATCAGCCTCGACCGACTGGAGCCTGGCGCCAAAGGGTTCAAGCAGATTAAGCAATTGTGCATAACGCTCCAGCGTCATGCCTTGCACCTGGAATACCAGCCCGGTGGACGCCCCCGGCTTGGCCACAAAGCGTGGCGCCAGACGCTGGCTCACTGCCAGAAGAACGGAATCGGCCAACGCTTCTGGATTGGCGCCGGTGGCGGTGCCCTGCTCGCGCTGATCACCCAGCCACAACCGCCACTTGCCCTGCCATTGTCCGGCCTCTTCCTTGGCATGCACGGCAAGAATGGCGTCGGCGCCATAACGCTCGGAAGCTTCTTTCAACGGCGTGACATCGTTGCTTTCAAGATGCTGCGCCGTACCAATGCCCTGCTCGCTCAGGTCAGCCAGCGGCAGACGCAAAGGCATGCCACGATGCTGGGCTGCACGGCGCAGGGGCTCGGCAGAAGTCTGGCCATCGCCGACCAGATTGGAACCTTCGGTGGAGTCCAGCAGCCACCAACCCAGGATCGACGGGCGATTGCTGCCCCATATCGACAGGCCGGCCTGACGCAGGGAACGGTCGGTAGTGGCCGGATCGAAATCCACCAGCAGGGTTTCAGGCGGGCCGGCTTCATAGCCGTACTGGCTGATGATCTGTTGCGGATCCTTGCGCAACTCGGCCAAGGCCGAACCCTGGGCAGCCTTGGTATCGCCGGTCAGGCGCACTACCAGTGTTTCAAGGGCAGCCTGAGTCGCGCGGGTACGCTCCTCGGGCGACTGGCCGCTGACAGTTTCACGCACTTGATACAAATTGCTCACGGTCTCGGCAAGGCCGGGCAGGCTGAACAGGGACAGGCAGCCGACGAAAAGGAATCTAGAAAAACGCATGGACAGTTCCCGAACGGAAAAAACGGTATTTACAGGCGGTGTGAAAACGTAGCGAGCGAAGGTCAGGCAAGGCGAAAACAGGCGAGGAAGCGGAGTCTACGTGTTGTAAATGAGCATTCCGAGCCTGTTTTCAACGCAGCATGACCGAGCGCAGTAGTTTTCACATAGCCTGTTGAGACCGTATAAAGATGCTCAACATGCCTCAGACAGCAGGTCCTTGCCAATCATTCACATAAAATTACAGCTTATTAAGGAAGGCCTGAATCGCCGATCCGGATTTTATTTTTGCCTGATACCCCCCTGCCCGTCGGCCCAAGGATGGCTCACGGGCAGCAAGCCTGATAAAATCGCGCGCCTTCGCAGACTGGCGATGGTGGCGGCCTGAAATGGCACTGCGCGAAAGCGCAACCTTGAACCGGCCCCGCCGCAGCGGTCGATACCCCCGAATCCCCCCTAAAGGCCTGGATTTTTATGAGCAAGCAACCCTCCCTGAGCTACAAAGACGCCGGTGTAGACATCGACGCCGGTGAAGCATTGGTCGAACGCATCAAGAGCGTCGCCAAGCGCACCAAGCGTCCGGAAGTCATGGGCGGCCTGGGAGGTTTCGGCGCCCTCTGCGAAATCCCGGCCGGCTACAAACAACCGGTTCTGGTTTCCGGCACCGACGGCGTAGGCACCAAGCTGCGTCTGGCCCTGAACCTGAACAAGCACGACAGCATCGGCATCGATCTGGTCGCCATGTGCGTCAACGATCTGGTGGTCTGCGGTGCAGAGCCCCTGTTCTTCCTCGACTACTACGCCACCGGCAAGCTCAACGTCGACACGGCGGCTCAGGTCGTGACCGGTATCGGCGCGGGCTGTGAACTGGCCGGCTGCTCGCTGGTTGGCGGCGAAACTGCCGAAATGCCTGGCATGTACGAAGGCGAAGACTACGACCTGGCCGGCTTCTGCGTCGGCGTCGTGGAAAAGGCCGACATCATCGACGGCTCGAAAGTCGTTGCCGGTGACGCCCTGCTCGCTCTGCCATCGTCCGGTCCGCACTCCAACGGTTACTCGCTGATCCGCAAGATCATCGAAGTGGCAGGTGCCGATATCGAAAACATCCAGCTGGACGGCAAGCCCCTGACCGACCTGCTGATGGCGCCAACCCGCATCTACGTCAAGCCGCTGCTCAAGCTGATCAAGGAAACCGGCGCGGTCAAGGCCATGGCCCACATCACCGGTGGCGGCCTGCTGGACAACATCCCGCGTGTACTGCCGGAAGGCGCACAAGCCGTGGTCGACGTTGCCAGCTGGCAACGCCCTGCGGTATTCGACTGGTTGCAGCAGCAAGGCAACGTCGAAGAAAACGAAATGCACCGCGTCCTGAACTGCGGCGTCGGCATGGTTATCTGCGTTGCTCAGGAGCACGTTGAAACCGCCCTGAACGTACTGCGCGAAGCGGGCGAGCAGCCTTGGGTCATCGGCCAGATCGCCACCGCCGCCGAAGGCGCAGCACAAGTCGAGCTGAAGAACCTCAAGGCGCATTGATGTCTGCCACCTGCGATGTCGTAGTGCTGCTTTCCGGCACCGGTGGCAACCTGCAAGCCATGATCGACAGTTTCAAGGACGGGGCCAGCCCCGTCCGTATCCGGGCCGTCATTTCCAACCGTGACGATGCGTTCGGTCTGCAACGCGCCAGAGACGCAGGTATCGAAGCCTGCGTCCTGGATCACAAGGCATACGAAGGCCGCGAAGCCTTCGATACCGCCCTGATGAAACTGATCGACACCTTCAAGCCACAGCTCGTGGTACTGGCCGGATTCATGCGCATCCTGACGGCGGACTTCGTTCGTCACTACCAGGGTCACCTGCTCAATATCCACCCTTCCCTGCTCCCTCGCTACAAAGGCCTGCATACCCATCAGCGGGCTCTGGAAGCCGGGGACACCGAACACGGCTGCAGCGTGCATTTCGTCACCGAGGAACTCGATGGCGGACCACTGGTCGTACAGGCTGTGATTTCGGTAGAGTTGCAGGATTCGCCAGCCACACTTGCGCAGCGAGTCCATGTTCAGGAACACCGGATTTACCCGCTGGCCATACGCTGGTTCGCCGAAGGCCGATTGAGGCTTGGCGATGAAGGCTCATTACTGGATGGCAAGCTGCTTCCGCCCACCGGACACTTGATTCAAAACTAGGAGATACCATGCGTCGTGCCTTGCTCTTCGCTTTCGCTCTGTTCGCACTGCCTGCGGCACATGCAGCAGATCTTCAACCCTTCTCCGCAAGCTATACCGCCGACTGGAAACAGCTTCCAATGAGCGGTACAGCCGAACGCAGCCTGGAAGCCGGCCCCAACGGCACCTGGACCCTCAACTTCAAGGCCTCGATGATGATCGCCAGCCTGACGGAAGTCAGCACGCTGAAAGTCGACAAGGACGTGATGCTGCCTCAGACCTACAACTTCGAGCGTAGCGGCCTGGGCAAATCCAAGAAGGTTGATCTGGCCTTCGACTGGAACGCCAAGTTCGTGACCGGCAGCGACCGTGGCGACGCGATCAAGCTGCCGCTCAACCGTGGCGTTCTCGACAAGTCCACCTACCAACTGGCCCTGCAGCATGACGTGGCAGCCGGCAAGAAGAGCATGAGCTATCAGGTCGTCGATGGTGACGAAATCGATACTTATGACTTCCGTGTGCTGGGCTCGGAAACGGTCGCCACCAAGGCAGGCCAGGTCGATGCCATCAAGGTCGAGCGCGTACGTGACCCGACTCAAAGCAAGCGCACCACCGTGCTGTGGTTCGCCAAGGATTGGGACTACCTGCTGGTCCGCCTGCAACAGGTCGAAACCGACGGCAAGGAATACAACATCATGCTGCTGGACGGTACTGTGAATGGCAAGGCTGTGAAGGGTAGCTAAGCCTCTTTCGCGAATGAATTCGCTCCTACAGCAGGGGCGAATTCATTCGTGAACCCTTCATGAAGAATCCTTCATTTCCCCCTCGCAAAACCTGAAAGCCCCGCCATTCAAAGCCTCCAGCCCCGCAAAAAGTTCAATGGGCCAGTACCGCAAAAATTGCCTGTTTACTTAGCAAGCTAACCGATTCTATAAAAGAGGCCTGCGACACATCGCCGCAGTTTCTAGAGTCAGGAGCTATCAATATGACCGTAAAAGTTACTGAGCGTGACGAAGCCCACCTCTCTCATGAAGCCGTTGCCGATGGCATTCAGATCTGGGACGTTTACCAACAAGACCAGTTGGTCGGGATGTTTCACGTAGAGTCGGACGCCTATCGTTACAAGGCGGAGCTGGAAGAGCAGGAAAACCAGCGGACTCACTAAAATTCGAGAGAAAAACAAAACCCGCTAAAAGCGGGTTTTGTTCCTTACCACATCAGGTCGTCAGGTACCTGATAAGCCGCGTACGGATCGTCGGCATCCGGGGCTTCGGTTGGCGTGTTGAGCAACACGATACGACGCGGATCGCGCTCCTGAATCTTCAAAGCCGCTTCACGGGGGATGATTTCGTAACCACCGCCATGATGCACGATGGCCAGCGAGCCGCTGCTCAGCTTGTTGCGCATCAGGGCGTTGACCGAGATACGCTTGACCTTCTTGTCATCGACGAAGTTGTAGTAATCCTCGGTGGTCAGCTTGGGCAGACGCGAGACTTCGATCAATTGCTTGATCTGCGCGGTGCGGGCCTTGGCCTCGGCCTTCTCCTGCTGCTGACGATTGAGCTCCTGGTCGCGCCTGGCCTTTTCGGCCTGAGCCTCTTGGGCCGCACGCTTTTGCGAGTCGTCGATCTGAATCTGGCCCTTGTGCGCCAGACGCTGTTCTTTCTGCTTTTCTTTGCCGACCTGCTTGGCCTGCTTTTGGTTGACCAGACCTGCCTTGAGCAACTGGTCGCGAAGGGAAAGGCTCATTGTCTACTCGCTTATGCAGATACCACACGCTCAGCCGCAGCCGGGCGCGTTCTTTTCCTGACGTTTGGCTTCGCCCCACAGAGCGTCCATTTCTTCGAGAGAGCACTCTTCGATGGGACGCCCGGCATGATGCAATGCCTGTTCAATAAATCGGAAGCGCCTGTCGAATTTGCCATTGGCCGAGCGTAGCGCAGTTTCCGGGTCAACTTTAAGATGCCGGGCCAGATTGACGACCACAAACAGCAAATCGCCGACTTCCTCGACCATGCCCTGGGCGTCGTCCTCGGCCATGGCTTCAAGTACTTCATCGAGCTCTTCACGAATCTTGTCGACCACCGGCAAGGCGGCGGGCCAGTCGAAACCGACCTGAGCAGCACGCTTTTGCAGTTTGACCGCACGGGACAGCGCCGGCAAAGCCGTGGGCACATCGTCGAGCAACGAAAGCTGCTCGGGCGCACCCGCCTTCTCGGCGCGCTCCTGAGCCTTGATCTCATCCCAGCGCCGATTGACCTCTTCGTCGGTCAGGCGCGGTGTTTCCAGCGGCGCATACAGCTCGCCGGTCGGGAACACATGGGGATGACGTCGCAGCAACTTGCGGACGATGCCGTCTACAACACCCTCAAACTCGAAACGGCCCTCCTCTTTCGCCAACTGGGCATAGAAGACCACCTGAAACAGCAGGTCTCCCAACTCACCGGGAAGATGATCGAAATCGCCCTGCTCGATGGCATCGGCCACTTCATAAGCTTCTTCCAGCGTATGAGGCACGATACTGGCGTAAGTCTGCTTCAGATCCCACGGACAACCGTATTGCGGGTCGCGCAGACGGGACATGAGATTGAGCAGATCGGTGATTGAATACATGGGGGTCCGTGTCTGGCTGGTTCGCGAATGAATTCGCTCCTACGGTAGGAGCGAATTCATTCGCGAAGGCTTATCAAGGCGTCCTGTTGCGCCGTGTCTCGATGATGTTCGGCAACTGGGCAATACGCCCCAGCAATCGACCCAATGCATCCAGCCCCGGAATCTCGATGGTCAGTGACATGAGTGCGGTGTTGTCTTCCTTGTTCGAGCGGGTGTTGACAGCCAGAACGTTGATCCGCTCGTTGAGCAGGACCTGGGTGACGTCACGCAGCAGCCCGGAGCGGTCGTAAGCGCGGATGATGATGTCCACCGGATAGGTGAGCACCGGCACTGGCCCCCAGCTGACCTGAATGATTCGCTCGGGTTCGCGGCTGCTCAGTTGCAGCACCGACGCACAATCCTGACGGTGGATGCTCACGCCGCGGCCCTGGGTGATATAGCCGACAATGGCGTCCCCCGGCAGCGGCTGGCAGCAGCCGGCCATTTGCGTCATCAGGTTGCCGACGCCCTGGATCTGAATGTCGCCGCGCTTGCCCGGCTTGTAGCCGGTGGCCTTGCGCGGAATCAGCTCCACATCGTTGATACGCTCAGGCTCGACCTGCTGCTGGGCAAGGTTGACCAGTTGCGCCAGACGCAAGTCGCCTGCACCGAGGGCGGCGAACATGTCTTCGGCCGTCTTGTAGTTGGCCTTGTCCGCCAGCTTCTCGAAATCCACCAGCGACAGCGCCAGACGTGCCAGCTCGCGCTCAAGCAGGGTTCTACCCGCCGCAACGTTCTGGTCACGGGCCTGCAACTTGAACCAATGGACAATCTTGGCCCGCGCCCGCGACGTGGTGATGTAACCCAGGTTCGAGTTCAGCCAGTCGCGGCTCGGGGTCCCGTGCTTGCTAGTGATGATCTCGACCTGCTCACCGGTCTGCAGGCTGTAGTTGAGCGGCACGATCCGGCCATTGATCTTCGCGCCACGGCAGTTGTGGCCGATCTCGGTGTGTACCCGATAAGCGAAGTCCAGCGGTGTCGAGCCCTTGGGCAGGTCGATGGCGTGGCCATCCGGGGTGAAGACGTAAACGCGATCCGGCTCGATATCGACCCGTAACTGCTCCGCCAGACCGCCGATATCCCCCAGCTCTTCGTGCCATTCCAGCACCTGACGCAGCCAGGAGATTTTCTCTTCGTAGTGATTGGAGCCGGATTTGACGTCGGTGCCCTTGTAGCGCCAGTGCGCACAAACACCCAGTTCGGCCTCTTCGTGCATGGAATGCGTGCGGATCTGGACTTCCAGCACCTTGCCTTCCGGCCCGATGACGGCGGTGTGCAACGAGCGATAGCCGTTTTCCTTGGGGTTGGCGATGTAATCGTCGAACTCCTTGGGAATGTGTCGCCACAAGGTATGCACGATCCCCAGCGCGGTGTAGCAGTCGCGCATTTCCGGGACCAACACCCGAACGGCACGCACGTCATAGATCTGGCTGAAAGCCAGGCCCTTGCGCTGCATTTTGCGCCAGATGGAATAGATGTGTTTGGCACGCCCGCTGATGTCGGCCTTGACGCCGGTGGCCAGCAGTTCGTTTTCCAGTTGCGACATCACATCGCTGATGAAGCGCTCACGATCCAGGCGCCGCTCATGCAAAAGCTTGGCGATCTGCTTGTATTGCTCAGGCTCAAGGTAGCGGAAAGACAGGTCTTCCAGCTCCCACTTGATATGACCGATGCCCAGTCGATGGGCCAGAGGCGCATAAATGTCGAAGACTTCACGGGCCACGCGGTTGCGTTTTTCGTCGTCGGCATTCTTTACCGCACGAATCGCACAGGTACGCTCGGCCAGCTTGATCAGGGCCACGCGCACGTCATCGACCATCGCCACCAGCATCTTGCGCAGGTTTTCCACCTGCGCCTGACTGCCCAGCACCAGAGACTGGCGAGGGCTGAGGCTGGCACTGATCGCCGCCATGCGCAGTACGCCATCAATCAGCTTGGCGACCGTCGAGCCAAATCGCTGTTCGACATCCTGCAAGGGAATCACGCCTTCGCGCACACCCCGATAGATGACGGCTGCGATCAGGGAATCCTGATCGAGCTTGAGGTCAGCCAGGATTTCCGCAATTTCCAGACCGGTCTGGAAACTGGAAGTACCGTCTGCCCAATGATTCTTTAAAGCGTTGTCCTTCTGCTCGGCTTGCCGGGCAAATTCGCAGGCCTCTTTCATGGCCTCCCGGTCCAGGACCAGATCGACGCTGACAATATGATCAAGCCATGCGTCGAGGTTGATACTGCCGTCTGTGTTTATCGGCTGGTGCGCTCTCACCTGTACCATGCTGCTTACCTTCCCTACGGCGCGATGAATAGCGCCATCAGTCGCCAGCCTTCTTGAGCGAATGCCACTTGCCGGGCAAGCAAGGACCGGCATTCGCGGGCCAGTCGGATTAAACGAGATTCCCTGTCAGCAGCTGACTCGATCCAATGAACCGCTGCTCACTTACTCGCTTCAAATAAAGCCATCGCCTCGACATGGGCCGTCTGTGGAAACATATCGAGAATTCCGGCACGTTTTAATCGGTAGCCCTGATTGACCAATTCGACCGTGTCGCGAGCCAAAGTTGCCGGGTTGCATGAAACATAAACCAACCGTTTGGCGCCTGATTTCCTGATCTGGCGCACCACTTCAAAAGCCCCGTCGCGCGGTGGGTCCAAGAGTACCGCAGAAAACCCGTCAGCGGCCCAGCTTGCTTGTGTCAGCGGCTGGGAAAGATCCGCCTGAAAAAAACTGACATTGTGCAGATCATTACTCATTGCATTGGCAGAGGCACGCTCGACCATGGTCGCAACCCCCTCGACCGCAACCACCTCCTGCGCCATCCCGGCCAGCGGCAGGGCAAAGTTGCCCAGGCCACAGAACAGATCCATCACTCGCTCGTCAGCCTTGGGTGCCAGCCACTGCAAGGCCTGCTCGATCATCGCGGTATTCACCGCCGCGTTGACCTGAATGAAATCCCCCGGCCTCCAGGCCAACTGCAGATTCCATGGATCAAGATGATAGCCCAATGCCTGTTCCGGGTCTGCCGGTTGCGGCTCGCCTTCGCCATGCAGCCAGAGTTGCGCGTCATGCTCCTTGCAGAACCCTTGCAGCATGGCCAGATCACCCTCGGCCAGAGGCGCGGTGTGACGCAGCAACACGGCAATGGAAGAGCCGCTGAACAATTCAACGTGACCCAGCGACTGAGGTTTGATGAAGCTTTTCAACAAGGCAGGCAGTTGCGTCATGATCGGTTGCAAGGCCTGTACCAGCACCGGGCAATGCTCGATGCTGACGATGTCCTGACTGGCTGCCGCACGAAAGCCCACATCCAGCCGTCTGGCCTTGGCATCCCAGCGCACGGCGATACGCGCACGACGACGGTAGGCCAGCTCGGAACCGGCAAGTGGAGCGGCCCATTCGTCCGGCTCGACACTGGCGACCCGCTGCAACTGCTCGGCCAGCATGCGCTGTTTCAGGGCAAGCTGCTCGTCATGGGGCACATGCTGCACGCTGCAACCACCACAACGGCCAAAATGCTTGCACGCCGCAGGACGGCGCATGGCACTGGCCTGCAAGACTCGCTCGGTGCGCGCTTCGACAATCTTGCCATGGGCATTGAGCACCCGCGCCTCGACCTCCTCTCCCGCCAGGCTACCCGCGACAAACCAGGTCTTGCCGTCGAGAAAGGCGATACCGCGTCCGTCGCTGGAAAGGCGCTCGATGGTCAGCCGCTGTTTCTTGCCAGCAGGGATCTGCGCAGCCTTGACGCCTCCAGCGGGTTGGAAGCGCAGCCCTCTTGGTTGCCTGGCCATCAGTTGGGCGCGTCGTAGACGCCGGTCGACAGGTAACGGTCGCCACGGTCACAGATGATTGCGACCATGACCGCATTTTCGACTTCAAGAGACAGGCGCAACATGCCAGCCACAGCACCACCGGACGAAACGCCACAGAAGATGCCTTCCTCGCGGGCCAGTCGGCGCATGGTGTCTTCGGCTTCAAGCTGGGCCATGTCGATGATGCGATCGACACGATCAGCCTGATAGATGCGCGGCAGATATTCGTGAGGCCAGCGGCGGATGCCGGGGATCGCAGCGCCTTCCATGGGTTGCAGGCCGACGATCTGCACGTCGGGGTTCTGCTCCTTGAGGTAGCGCGAGGTACCCATGATGGTCCCCGTGGTGCCCATGGAACTGACGAAATGGGTAATGGTTCCACCGGTCTGCTGCCAGATTTCCGGGCCGGTACTGGTGTAATGCGCCTCAGGGTTGTCACCGTTGGCGAATTGATCGAGCACCTTGCCACGGCCTTCGGCCTGCATGCGTTCAGCCAGATCGCGGGCGCCTTCCATGCCCTCTTCCTTGCTGACCAGAATGAGTTCTGCGCCATAAGCCGTCATCGCGGCCTTGCGCTCAGCACTGGAGTTGTCGGGCATGATCAGGATCATGCGGTAACCCTTGATCGCCGCGGCCATGGCCAGAGCGATGCCGGTATTGCCGGAAGTGGCTTCGATCAGGGTGTCACCCGCGTGGATCTGGCCGCGCAATTCGGCACGGGTAATCATCGACAGCGCCGGGCGGTCTTTTACCGAGCCAGCCGGGTTGTTACCTTCGAGCTTCAACAGGAGGGTATTGCTGGTATTACCCGCGATGCGTTGCAGGCGCACAAGCGGGGTGTTGCCGACGCAATCGGCAATGGTTTGATACTGCAAGGTCATGGCGTATTCGCGATCCAGACTGCGGGGGGCACTATCATAACGGCAAACGCCCAAAGCCCATATCACGCAAAGTGCGCTTCTTATCACCAAAAGGAATAAGTGGTGTTTTTTGGCTTCTGTCTCTCAAGCCTTGACTTCCCGCAACCCCAAGAACGTATCGGCATGTAATATGCGTTACAGGGTCAGCAGCTAGACTGCGCTGAACCGATATCGACGGACTGATTCTGAATATCTGGAGAAAGCTGTGCTG
Source organism: Pseudomonas serbiensis (assembly GCF_030580745.1). NCBI lineage: Bacteria > Pseudomonadati > Pseudomonadota > Gammaproteobacteria > Pseudomonadales > Pseudomonadaceae > Pseudomonas > Pseudomonas serbiensis. Next base: position 31,585 of record NZ_JAUQOO010000004.1, on the reverse strand, counting down.
ACCAAACTGGGTATAAAAGGCCGCGTATTACTGCTGACTATTTTGCCGGCCAGTTTGATCGCGCTGATGATGGGCAGCTACTTCACCGTGATGCAGCTTCACGAGTTGCAGGGTCAACTGCTGCAACGCGGTGAAATGATTGCCCAGGAGCTGGCCCCGCTGTCCGCGCCCGCACTGGGCCGCAAGGACAAGACACTCCTGAGCCGCATCGCTTCCCAGACGCTGGAACAGGCAGACGTGCGCTCGGTGTCCTTTCTCGACCCTGAGCGCAATACTCTGGCACACGCCGGCCCGAGCATGATTGCCCCGGCCCCCATCGGTAACAGCACCCAGTTGCTCAACAACTCGGCCAACGATGCAACCCGCTATTTGCTGCCGGTCTTTGGCAATCAACGCCACCTGACCAGCGAAATCATCCCGGCCGAAGCCGACCGGCTGCTGGGTTGGGTGGAACTGGAAATTTCCCACAACGGCACTTTGCTGCGTGGCTATCGCAGCCTCTTCGTGAGTACGCTGCTGATCGCCTTCGGCCTGGCACTCACCGCCATTGTTGCAGTACGCATGGGCCGCACCATCAATGAACCCCTGAGCCAGATCAAGCAGGCGGTGTCGCAACTCAAGGATGGCAACCTCGAAACCCGCGTGCCGCCCCTGGGCAGCGCTGAGCTGGATGTACTCGCGTCCGGCATCAACCGCATGGCCTCGACGCTGCAGAATGCTCAGGAAGAATTGCAGCACAGCATCGATCAGGCCACCGAAGACGTCAGGCAGAACCTTGAAACCATCGAGATCCAGAACATAGAGCTGGATCTGGCGCGCAAGGAAGCGCTGGAGGCCAGCCGGATCAAATCCGAATTCCTGGCCAACATGAGCCATGAAATCCGTACCCCGCTCAACGGCATTCTGGGCTTCACCCATCTGCTGCAAAAAAGCGAGCTGACTCCGCGCCAGCGCGATTACATGAACACCATCGAGAAGTCGGCCGACAGCCTGCTGAGCATCATCAACGAGATTCTCGACTTTTCCAAAATCGAGGCCGGCAAGCTGGTTCTGGAAAACGTGCCTTTCAACCTGCGGGACCTGTTGCAGGACACCATGACCATCCTGGCGCCTGCGGCCCATGCCAAGCAGCTTGAACTGGTCAGCCTGGTTTACCGCGACACACCACTGTCACTGTCCGGCGACCCGCTGCGCCTCAAGCAGATCCTGACCAACCTGGTCAGCAACGCGATCAAGTTCACCCGCGAAGGCACCATCGTCGCCCGGGCCATGGTCGAGGATGAAACCGAAGAACACGCGCAGTTGCGCATCAGCGTTCAGGACACCGGCATCGGCTTGTCCAGCCAGGATGTACGCGCTCTGTTCCAGGCATTCAGTCAGGCGGACAACTCGCTGTCCCGGCAACCGGGCGGCACCGGCCTTGGGCTGGTCATTTCCAAACGCCTGATCGAACAGATGGGTGGCGAGATTGGCGTGGACAGCACGCCGGGCATCGGTTCGGAATTCTGGATCACCCTGACGCTGCCCAAAGCCCGTGACGAAGTGGATGATCTGCTGCACAAGCCGCTGGAAGGCGTTCGGGCCGCGGTGCTTGAGCACCACGACCTTGCTCGTCAGGCTCTGGAGCATCAACTGGAAGACTGTGGGCTTGAAACGCTGATCTTCAACAATCTGGAAAACCTGCTCAACGGCGTTACCGCCGCCCACCAGACACCGACGGCAATCGATCTGGCCGTGCTGGGCGTGACGGCCCATGAAATCCCGCCGGAGCGCTTGCGCCAGCACATATGGGACCTGGAAAACCTTGGCTGCAAGGTGCTGGTGTTGTGCCCGACCACCGAACAGGCGCTGTTCCAGTTGTCGGTGCCCGATGTCTATAACCAGTTGCAGGCCAAGCCAGCCTGTACCCGCAAGCTGCAAAAAGCCTTGTCGGAGCTGATTGCCCCGAAAGTAGTGCGCACCGACGTTATCCAGCCGCTGGCCAGCCGTCCGCCGAAAGTCCTGTGCGTGGACGACAACCCCGCCAACCTGCTGCTGGTACAGACCCTGCTTGAAGACATGGGCGCTCTGGTGGTTGCGGTCGACAGTGGCTATGCCGCGCTGCATTGCGTCCAGACTGAAACCTTCGATCTGGTGCTGATGGATGTACAGATGCCCGGCATGGACGGGCGTCAGGCCACCGAGGCGATTCGTCTCTGGGAACTGGAGCGCCAGTGTACTTCCCTGCCGATCGTCGCCCTGACCGCCCATGCCATGGCCAATGAAAAACGCTCCCTGTTGCAAAGCGGCATGGATGATTACCTGACCAAGCCGATCAGCGAAAGGCAACTGGCCCAAGTGGTGCTCAAGTGGACCGGGCTGGCCTTGCGCACTCCGCTGCCGGAACGCCCGTCCGACACTCAGCAGAGCCATACCGGCCCGCTGGTGCTCGATCATGAAGAAGGGCTGCGTCTGGCAGCCGGCAAACCCGATCTGGCCACCGACATGCTGGCCATGCTGCTCGCGTCCCTGGATGCCGACCGCGAAGCCATTCGGCTGGCCAGAGCCGCCGAAGACATTCAAGGCCTCATCGAGCGCGTCCATCGCCTGCACGGTGCCACTCGCTACTGTGGCGTGCCACAACTGCGCGCCGCCTGTCAGCGCGCTGAAACCCTGCTCAAGCAAGATGCACCACAGGCTGGCGATGCGCTGGACGATCTGGATAAAGCCATTACCCGACTGGCCGTCGAGGCACGTGTCACGGCCTGAAATTCAGTGATGTGGGGGCAGCTTGCTGGCGACAGGGCCAGTGAAGCCAAAACATTTTTATCGGCTTCAACGCCCCCGTCGCCAGCAAGCTGCCTCCCACAGTCAACGAACTGACCTGGCAACATTTAACGCAGACAGAGCGAATAAACTCGTTTCTACAAGGAAGACCCATGACCCTGCGCACCCTGATTTTCAGCAGCCAGACCTACGACCGGGAAAGCTTCCTGGCAGCTCAAGCGCCCGAAGGCCTTGAAGTGCATTTCCAGCCGGCTCGCCTGACCCTCGAAACCGCCACACTGGCCAACAACTACCCGGTGGTATGCGCCTTCATCAATGATGACCTCAGCGCCCCGGTGCTGGAGCGTCTGGCAGCCGGCGGTACAAAGCTGGTCGCCCTGCGTTCTGCGGGCTACAACCATGTGGACCTGTCTGCCGCAGAACGCCTTGGCATCAGCGTGGTACGGGTTCCGGCCTATTCGCCCCATGCCGTGGCCGAACATGCGGTGGCCTTGATCCTGGCCCTCAATCGCCACCTGAATCGTGCCTACAACCGCACCCGCGAAGGTGATTTCAGCCTGCACGGCCTGACCGGTTTCGACCTGGTGGGCAAGACGGTCGGCGTGGTCGGCACCGGTCAGATCGGCGCAACTTTCGCGAAGATCATGTCAGGCTTCGGTTGCAAGCTGCTGGCTTACGATCCCTGCCCGAATCCGGAAGTCCAGGCCCTGGGCGCCGAATACCTGAGCCTGCCCGCCCTGCTTGAACAGGCGCAGATCATCAGCCTGCATTGCCCGCTTACCGAGCAGACACGCCACATGATCAACCAGCAATCCCTGGCGACCCTGCAACGCGGCGCCATGCTCATCAATACCGGCCGGGGCGCGCTGGTGGAAACACCCGCACTGATCGACGCGCTCAAGACCGGGCAACTGGGTTATCTGGGGCTGGATGTGTATGAAGAGGAAGCGCAACTGTTCTTCGCCGACCGTTCGGACCTGCCCTTGCAGGACGATGTGCTGGCGCGGCTGCTGACCTTCCCCAATGTCATCATCACCGCCCATCAGGCCTTCCTGACTCAGGAAGCACTGGGCGCGATTGCCCGGACAACTCTGGACAACATTGCAGCCTGGAATGCAGGTACTGCGCAAAACCGGGTCCAGGCGCAGCCGTGATAAGATGCGCGGCAATTTGGAGGACCCATGGTCGAACACGATTTCCGCTACAGCATGCTCAACCCGCAGCACACACTCATCGAGTGCCGTACGCTGGGGCCTGGCCGCTATCAAGTCACCGGTAACGGCGGCTCGATTCACAACAATGATCAACTGCTGGTGACCATCAAGGGCAGCAAGAGCCTTTATATGCGCCTGGCCGTTGAGAAAGTCCGGCACCTGATCAACCCGCCCGGCCAATGGGTCGCGGTAGCCAATGGCCCGGCATTCGATGAACTGTCGATCCATCAATGGAAAGTCAATTGCGACAGTTGCTCTGCCGAACTGGACTTCGAGTTCATGGTCGAGAGCAAGCTGGGCACCAAGGCCCAGAAACCCGCCGCCGTTGCACGCATCGCCGAGCTGGGCTGGAAGACCGAAGGTGAAAAACACACATGCAGAAAGTGTCAGGAGAAAGCGGCATGAAACACCTGGCTGTACTGAGCCTGATCGGTAGCGCCCTGCTGGCTGGCTGTGCGACTGAGCCCAAACCCATCGAACAGGATCAGAGCTATGTACTGGAGTGGATCGGCGAACGTCCGCTGATCGACTCCAGCCGGCTGACCATGACCCTGGGTGCCGATGGCCGGGCCTACGGCAATGCAGGCTGCAACCACTGGTTCGCACCCTACACCCTGCAAGGCCAGACCATCAGTTTCGGCCCCATCGGCAATACCCGCAAAATGTGCGTACCGCCTGTGATGGAGCAGGAGCAGCGCTTCCTGAAAGAGCTGAGCAAAGTGCAGCGCTGGGATATTTCCCCCATCGAGCAGTTGCGCCTGTGGCCTGCGGAAGGCAAGCCATTGCGGTTCTGGCCTGAAGACTGATCAAGCCACACCCTGTGGGAGCGAATTCATTCGCGAATGAATTCGCTCCCACACGTCAGCCCTCGCCGCGTAACGCCTTCAACTTGTCAGTCACGCCCTGGGCTGTCTGCTCACCCAGCAACTGCGCACGCATCTTGCCTTTGTCGTCGATGATGTAGGTCACGGGCAGCGCTTCGGAAGGCGGCAGGTTGTAGCGCTCGGCCGGGTCCTGGGCCAGCACGGTGAATTTGATCCCCAGGGCATTGGAGGCATTTTTCAGGTCATCACCCTGCAGGTTGTCGAAATTGACGCCCAGCACACTGACCTTCCTGTCCTTGAGCTCTTCGGACAAGTGATTGAACTCTGGAATCTCGGTACGGCACGGACCACACCATTCGGCCCAGTAGTTAATCACCAGCCAATGGTTGTCGATACGCTCGCTGGCAACCTTCTGGCCGTTCTGGTCTGTGCCCAGATCAGCGCCACAGCCACCCAACAGTAAACTGCCGACAAACATCGCTACCGCTGCCAATCGCCTCGCCATCTGTGCTTCCTTCCTCGACTTTCTCTATAAAACGGTTCACCGAGATGCGCCTGATCATGTCGACCTGCGCCATCGCACAGGTAGAATACGCGCCACTCTACGCAAGATGCGACCTGCAAATGACTGATCTGAAGCTTTATCACAACCCGCGCTGCTCGAAATCCCGCGGTGCGCTGGAACTGCTGCAGGCCCGTGGCCTGACTCCGGACATCGTTCTGTATCTTGAAACCCCACCGGATGCCGCACAATTGCGCGAGCTGCTGGGCAAGCTGGGCATTGGCGCACGGCAATTGCTGCGCAGCGGCGAAGATGACTACAAGGCCCTGAACCTGGCTGACCCAAGCCTGAGCGACGAGCAACTGATCGCGGCCATGGCCTCCCATCCGAAACTGATCGAACGGCCAATCCTGGTCGCTGGCGACAAGGCCGTCATCGGCCGTCCTCCAGAAAACATACTGGAGCTATTGCCGTGAGCACGCCTTATATTCTGGTTCTGTTCTATAGCCGCAACGGTTCGACCAGCGAGATGGCCCGCCAGATCGCTCGCGGCATTGAAATGGGCGGCATGGAAGCACGCCTGCGCACCGTGCCCGCCGTTTCTGCAGACTGCGAAGCCACAGCATCGGATATTCCGGAAAACGGCGCGCTGTATGCCACGCTGGACGACCTGAAAAACTGCTCCGGCCTGGCGCTGGGCAGCCCGACCCGCTTCGGCAACATGGCCGCGCCGCTCAAATACTTTCTGGACGGCACCAGCAACCTCTGGCTGACCGGCGCCCTGGTGGGCAAACCGGCCAGCGTGTTCACCTCCACCGCCAGCCTGCATGGCGGCCAGGAAACCACCCTGATGTCGATGCTGCTGCCCTTGCTGCATCACGGCATGCTGGTCATGGGCCTGCCTTACAGCGAAGCCGCTCTGCTGGAAACCGCCGGTGGCGGCACACCTTACGGCGCCAGCCATCATGCGGGGCCTGACGGCAAGCGGCCGCTGGATCGTCATGAAACCGAACTGTGCCGCGCCCTTGGCCAGCGTCTGGCAAAAACCGCGTTGCAACTGGAGACGCCCCGTGGCTAAAAAGCCCAAAGTGCTGCCACCCAGGGAATGGCTGGAGCCACGGGTACGCATCAGCCGGGCCGCTAGCCTGATCTGCTTTCTGGGCATGATCGCCCTGCTGTCGGTGTATTACCTGTTTATCGCCGACCTGCATGGCGCCCGTCCCCATGTGATCCTGGCCGTCGAGCTGTTGCCCTTGCTGTTGCTGGCACCCGGCATGCTACTGGGTAAAACCCGAGGGCACTCCTGGACCTGTTTTGTCATCAACCTGTATTTCATCAAAGGCGCCCTGGCAGCCTTCGACCCGAACCGCTGGCTGTTCGGCGTGCTGGAAATGCTGGCCAGTGTGGCGGTATTCATCAGTGCGTTGTTGTATGTCAGGTGGAAATCACAACTTGATCGCACCGACCAAATAATGCCTATCCGTTAAGGTCATAAATCACTTTGTGGGAGGCAGCTTGCTGGCGACTTCACGTACAGACGCAGAATATCTGCCGATTTTCAGGCCTTTTCGCCAGCAAGCTGCCTCCCACAAGTTTTGTTTGTGACTGATCCCACCTGCTTATGGAGAACCGATGCACGATTACAAATGGCTGAACGAATACTGCCTGAACCGTTTCGGCTCCGCCAAGGCACTTGAAGCACTGCTGCCGGTGCCGCATACGCCCAAACAACTGATGGCTTTCAGCGATGATCGCTATCTGTCGACCATGGCCCTGCGGGTATTTCGTGCTGGCTTGAAACACAGCCTGGTAGATGCAAAATGGCCGGCTTTCGAGGAAGTTTTCTTTCGCTTCGATCCAGAAAAGGTCGTGCTGATGGGTGCCGATCATCTGGAGCGACTGATGCAGGACACCCGCATCATTCGCCACCTGGGCAAGCTCAAGAGCGTGCCGCGCAATGCGCAACTGATTCTGGATATTGCCCAGGAACACGGCAGCTTCGCCAAATTCATCGCCCAATGGCCAGTCGATGACATCACCGGCCTGTGGCAATACCTGGCAAAGCACGGTAATCAGATGGGCGGGCTTTCAGCGCCACGCTTCCTGCGCATGGTGGGCAAGGACACCTTTATCCCGAGCCAGGATGTAGTGGCCGCCCTGAACGCGCAGAACATCGTCGATAAAGTACCGACCAGCAAGCGTGATCAGGCCATCGTGCAGGACGCCTTCAATCAGTGGCATGCCGAAAGCGGGCGACCGATGTGCCAGCTTTCAGCGATGTTGGCGTTTACCGTGAATCACTGACAGGTCAGATATTCACCACATTGACGAACCGCGAGGCTGCGGTCTCGTCCATGCGCAGGCTGGTGAAGTCGAACAGGTTGCGGTCGGCCAGTTGCGAAGGATGGACGTTCTGCAAGGCGCGGAAGATGCTTTCGGTACGGCCGGGCGTCTTGCGCTCCCACTCGATGAGCATTTCCTTGACCACCTGACGTTGCAGGTTTTCCTGCGAGCCGCACAGGTTGCATGGAATGATCGGGAACTCCTTGAAGTCCGAATACGCCTGAATGTCCTTCTCATGGCAGTAGGCAAGCGGGCGAATCACCACGTTGCGGCCATCGTCGGAGCGCAGCTTGGGCGGCATGGCCTTGAGCGAACCGTTGAAGAACATGTTGAGAAAGAAGGTTTCGACGATATCGTCGCGGTGATGCCCCAGCGCCATTTTGGTGGCACCGATTTCATCGGCGAAGGTGTACAAGGTGCCGCGGCGCAGGCGCGAGCACAGCGAGCAGGTGGTCTTGCCTTCCGGGACCAGCTCCTTGACCACCGAATAGGTGTCTTTTTCGACGATGTGGTACTCGATGCCCAGAGTGGCCAGATAGGCAGGCAGCACATGCTCCGGAAAGCCCGGCTGCTTCTGGTCCATGTTCACGGCTACGATCTCGAACTTGATCGGCGCGACCTTCTGCAGGTGCATCAGCACGTCGAGCATGGTGTAGCTGTCCTTGCCACCGGAGAGACAGACCATCACCTTGTCGCCATCTTCAATCATGTTGAAGTCGGTAACCGCTTCGCCGGCCAGCCGACGCAGGCGTTTCTGCAGTTTGTTCTGATTGACTGAAAGGGTGCCCATGATGCTGGTGGTATCCGCTGGTGACTTCGGGGAAAGGGCAGCCATTTTACGCACAACCGGCGAATCGTTAAACAACTGGCTTATCGAAGCAGGCTATTAACAGCCCCCTGCAAATGGCCAAACACTCTAAGCCCGCCGCTCTTCCCCTTGCCATGCTTTCTATACTCCGTGGTGAGGTCGCATTTCAGGCTTGTGGCCTTCAATCCACGAGATGAAGGAGTAACCCTATGATCCATCACGTATGGGGATTGTTCACGCATCCCGATCGGGAATGGAGACAGATACGTGGCGAAGAAGAAAGCATTGGCCACATGTACCTCACTCACACCCTGATCCTGGCTGCGATCCCGGCGGTTTCCGCCTATATAGGCACGACACAGATCGGCTGGGTGATCGGAGATCGACCGCCAGTCATGCTCACCCATGGCAGCGCGATATGGATGACGCTCATGTCATATATCTCCATGTTGCTGGGCGTTGCGGTGATGGGCGGCTTCATTCACTGGATGGCACGCACCTACGACGCCACGCCCACTCTGGCAAGGTGCATCGCTTTCGCCACCTATACGGCCACGCCGCTGTTCATCGGCGGGCTGGCGGCGCTCTATCCGCATATGTGGCTAGGCATGCTGGTGGGGACAGCAGCCATTTGCTACACGGTCTATCTGCTCTATGTCGGCCTGCCGACCTTCATGAATATTCCCTCCGAGGAAGGCTTCATGTTTTCCAGCTCCATCCTCGCCGTGGGCCTGGTGGTGCTGGTCGCGATCATGGCATTTACCGTCGTGCTGTGGGGAGTCGGGGTCGGCCCGGAATATACCAGTTGAACCATCGTCAGGCGGGCAGCGCACCCATGCGGCCCGCCGCAGCGCCCAACCATCTGGCGGTTGGGGTTTTCAGCCCCACACTGCTTTACGGCATACTTGAGGCATCTGGAGAGCCACACAGCATGCCTGAGCAAATCAACTCCCGCGTCGAAACCTGTTACCAACAAGCCGAAGCCTTTTTCAAACGCACTTTCAAACGCCCTGTCGTCAGCCTCAAGCTGCGCGGCCAGAAAGCCGGCGTCGCGCACCTGCACGAGAATATGCTGCGCTTCAACCCGCAGCTGTATCGGGAAAACACCGAAGACTTCCTGCGCCAGACCGTGCCGCATGAAGTCGCCCACATGATTGCCCATCAGCTTTTCGGGGACCGTATCCAGCCCCATGGCGAAGAGTGGCAACTGATCATGCGCGGCGTGTACGAGCTGCCGCCCAACCGCTGCCACACCTACGCCATCGAACGGCGCAGCGTGACCCGTTACATCTATCGCTGCCCCTGCGCCGGGAGCGACTTCCCCTTCTCGGCGCAACGCCACAACATGGTTTCCAAAGGCCGGCGCTACCTGTGCCGACGCTGCCGCCAGACACTGGTTTTCAGCGGTGAGACCCGCGTGGAGTAATCCCGCCCCGCAGGAATCGCAGGTATAAAAAAACCCATCCGAAGATGGGTTTTTTATCATTCAGCGCGTGTCAGACGGTCTTGCCAGTGTCGACAGGAGCCGGGCCTTCAGCGACACCCAGGTCATCTTCATGACGGGTTTCGACGATGGAAGTACCACCGGAAGCCAGTTCGGCCTGCAGCTTGTCGTTGTCCAGCTCGCCAACCCACTTGGCAACAACCAGAGTTGCAACAGCGTTACCTACCAGGTTGGTCAGGGCGCGGGCTTCGGACATGAAGCGGTCGATACCCAGGATCAGCGCCAGACCGGCAACCGGCAGGTGGCCTACGGCCGACAGGGTTGCAGCCAGAACGATGAAGCCGCTACCGGTCACGCCAGCAGCACCTTTGGAGGACAGCAGCAGCACCAGCAACAGGGTGATCTGGTGAGAGATGTCCATCTCGGTGTTGGTCGCCTGAGCGATGAACACGGCAGCCATGGTCAGGTAGATCGAGGTGCCGTCCAGGTTGAAGGAGTAACCGGTCGGGATAACCAGACCAACCACCGACTTCTGAGCACCCAGGCGCTCCATCTTGATCAGCATGCGTGGCAGGGCGGATTCCGAAGAGGAAGTACCCAGTACGATCAGCAGCTCTTCACGGATGTAGCGGATCACCTTGGAGATGGTGAAACCGTGAGCACGGCAGATGGCGCCCAGAACCAGCATCACGAACAGGAAGCAGGTGATGTAGAAGCAGATCATCAACTGACCGAGCTGCACCAGGGTACCCACACCGTAGGCGCCGATGGTGAAGGCCATGGCACCGAACGCACCGACAGGCGCCAGCTTCATGATCATGTTGATGATGTTGAACATCACGTGAGCGAAGCGATCGATGAAGTCCAGGACCGGACGGCCATAGGCACCCAGGCGATGCAGGGCGAAGCCGAAGATCACCGAGAACATCAGGACTTGCAGGATATCGCCGTTGGCAAACGCGCCGACGATGGTGTTCGGAATCACGTTGAGGATAAAGCCGACGATGCTCTGGTCTTTACCGGCGGTGACATAGGCAGCAATCTTGGAGGCATCCAGAGTGCTGACGTCGATGTTCATGCCGACACCCGGCTTGACGACGTTGACTACTACCAGACCGATGATCAGGGCCAGAGTCGAAACGATCTCGAAGTACAGCAGTGCATAGCCACCGGTCTTGCCGACCGATTTCATGTTCTGCATGCCGGCGATACCGCTGACGACCGTACAGAAGATGATGGGGGCGATGACCATCTTGATCAGTTTGATGAACCCGTCACCCAGCGGCTTCAAGGCCTTGCCGGTATCTGGATAGAAGTGGCCGATCAGGATACCGATGACAATCGCTACGATTACCTGAAAGTACAGTGTTTTGTAGAAGGGCTGACGAGTCGTCATTGTTGTTATCCTCAAGGGCGTCGTCGGCATCTCACCTGATGCACGCGAGCCTATAAAGCACTAACCCTCCTGCACTGGAGGGATTTGTTGTGTCGAGTTTGCACAGGGCAGTTCTCTACGACGACAAGTAGCAAGCGGCGTGCCACTCCTGGAAAAAATCATCCAGAGCCCGGATCACAAGGCGTCGCTGTATAAACACTAGTATGAAAAGGCCATGACAGTGGCGGTTTTCCGCCGATAGCGAATAAAAAAACCGAAAGGGTGGCGGGTATCCGCCTAATGGAGGTTGTGATTGTCGACCAGAGCATCCCCCGTCGCGGCCAAGGCCCCTCACACAAAACGATGATCACGCCAGAAAATGAATCCTGAACACCGCCCCGCCCAGCGGAGAATCGCCCAGGGTCAGGCGGGCGCTGTAGCTTTCGATGATGTCCTTGACCACCGCCAGCCCGATGCCCTGCCCCGGATTCTGGCGGTCAAGCCGCTCGCCGCGCTCAAGAATGCGCGCTCGCTGGCGCAGCGGGATGCCGGGACCATCGTCCTCGACGCACAATTCGTCACCCGTTGCAGATGACTGAAAACTGACCCTGACTTCGCCAAGGCAGAGCCGGTAAGCGTTTTCCAGCAGGTTGCCGAGCATTTCCAGCAATGCGCCCTCTTCCATCGGCACCTGGCATTGCTCGGGCAGGTCCAGCGTGACCTTGACCTGCTTGTCGCGGTAAACCTTCTCCAGAGTGTTGCACAAGCTTTCGACCACCGGCCGCAGCATGACGTGATGCCGCACCAGACCGCTCTTGCGCAGGCTGGCGCGTTGCAATTGGTAACCGATCTGCTGGCTCATACGCTCGATCTGCGACTGCAGAACCCTGGCCTGCTCCACATCTTCCGGGCGTTTGGCGATGTTCTCACTGACACCCTGCAACACCGCCAGCGGTGTTTTCAGGCTATGGGCCAGGTCCCCAAGAGAATCACGATACCGGGTGCGCTGCTCGCGCTCGCTACGTAACAGGCGGTTCAGGGAGTCGGTCAGGCGTAGCAATTCGCTGGGATGCTCTTCACTCAAGCTATCGCGGGCGCCCGCCTCAACCTGATCCAGCTCCTGACTCAAGCCCTTGAGCGCTCGCAGCCCCCAGGTCAGCCCAAGCCACAGCAACCCCAGCAGCACCAGCAAGGCCCCGCCAAACCCCAGGTACAGTTTCTGTCGCAGGCCAGCGATGGTTTCCTGATAGTCGCGCAAGGGTTGCAGGGCCACGATACTGAACGCCGCATTGCGCCCGCCCAGCAGGCGAATCTCGGCGTCATAGACGAAATACTCGTCGCCGTTGGCTTCCTTTATCTTGGAAAACTGACTGCCCTGGCCGTCATAGTGCGGGTGGTATTTGATGTTTTCACCTTCAGTGCCCAGCGAGCGCCAGACCAGTTGGCCCTGAAGGTTATAGATATAGCCAAGCAAACGGCTGCCCGGCAGGTTGAACTGTTCGCTGGGCAACAGCGATGGCATCAGCAGGCGTCCGTCTTCGACACGCGCGGCTGAAATCATGGTCGTCACATCCGACGCCAGACGCTGCTCGATTGCGCCACGCAATGCAAGGCTGAACGCGCCCTGCAAGGCAGGCAGCATCAGCAACATGAAAATCACCGCCAGAGTTGCAGCGGCCAGCATCAAACGCAGGCGCAGTGAACGAATCATATACAGCGCTCAGTGAACAGATACCCCATGCCACGCACCGTATCGATAGGTTTGAATGCCACGCTACCTTCCAGCTTGCGGCGCAGGCGCCCGACCAGCACCTCGATCACATTCGGATCACGCTCATCGTCGTCAGGGTACAACTGCTCCATCAGGCGCTCCTTGGGCACCACTTGCTGGTGATGAAGCATCAGGTATTCGAGAATCCGGTATTCATAGGCCGTCAGCGCCAATGGCTGTTCGTCCAGTGCGGCCTGTTTGCGATTGAGGTCAAGCAACAAAGGCCCCGCCGTGATGGTCGACTGGATGAAGCCACTGGAACGACGCAACAAGGCATTGAGTCGCGCTTCCAGCTCCTCGAACTGGAACGGCTTGACCACGTAATCATCCGCACCGGCAGCCAGCCCTTCGACCTTGTCCTGCCAGTTGCCGCGGGCGGTGAGAATCAGGATCGGAAACGCCTTGCCTTGAGCACGCAACTGGCGGATGAGATCCAGCCCGCCAATACCCGGCAATCCAAGATCGATCACAGCCAGATCATGATTGAACTGCCCGACCTGATACAGCGCCTCCTCGGCATTGGCCACCGCCTCCACCACATGGCCCGCTTCGGTCAAGCGAGTCCACAAATGATGACGTAGCAGCGCCTCATCCTCGACCACCAACAACTTCATGCAGCTCTCCCCTAAGACAAATAATGAAACGACATTGCCGAATCGGTACTCGACAGCATCGTGCTCAAGGGCAAACGCTGTTTTACATCATATCCGCCCAGCAGGGCCTCGCGGCTGACAGACACGCCATTGTAGGTGCCTGAAAGACTGCCATAAATAGCCGGCGAATAGAGCGCCCCTGTTGAAGAAACCAACGGCTCATGCTGACCCAGACCATGGCTCCAGCCATTGGCATCGTCAAGCCTCTCGCTGGTTTTACCGAACTCGATACGTGCCGGCTCCAACCGCCCATCACTGGCCTGCGCCGCAGCACTGCCACCCAGAAAAGCCAACGCCAGGAAAAACTTGTTGATGTTCAACATAAGGACTCCTTTTGCGATCGGGGACACTGTCAAAGTACGATTTCACAGTAGCCCCCATGGCCTGAACTGTTACTGAACGCGCTCTGAACCTGCGCTGAACACAAGTACAGGATAAAAAAGCGGAATCGTCTAAGCTGTGCCCTTTATTCCCTCCTGCTAGAAGGAACTGAACATGCGTGTGTGGATTGCGTTGATCATGATGAGCCTCACCGGCCTGGCCCAGGCAGCGATCAAGACCGAACAGATCGATTACAAAAGTGCCGACGGTACAAAACTGGTGGGTTACTACGCCTACGACGACGCCATCAAGGGCCAGCGCCCCGGCGTGCTGGTGGTTCACGAATGGTGGGGGCTGAACGATTACGCCAAACGTCGCGCACGCGATCTCGCCGCACTGGGTTACAGCGCTCTGGCCATCGACATGTACGGCGACGGCAAGAACACCGAACACCCCAAGGACGCTCTGGCCTTCATGCAGGCAGCTCTCAAGGACAGCGATGCAGCAGACAAGCGCTTCGACGCAGGTCTTGAGCAACTGAAGAAACAGCCACAGACCAACCCGGCAAAGATCGCTGCCATCGGCTACTGCTTCGGCGGCAAGATCGTGCTTGATGCGGCACGTCGCGGCGAACCACTGGCGGGCGTAGTGAGTTTCCATGGCGCGCTGGTAACCAATACGCCTGCCAAACCGGGCATCAAGGTTCCAATGCTGGTAGAGCATGGCGCCAAGGACAGCATGGTCACGCCTGAACACGTCCTTGCCTTCAAGAAGGAAATGGACGACGCCAAGGCTGACTACAAGTTCGTCAGCATCGAAGGCGCGAAACACGGCTTCACCAACCCCGACGCCGACCGCTTGAGCCACGGCGACCATGGCGGCCCGGACATCGGCTACGACAAGGCCGCCGACCAGAGCTCGTGGGCGGACATGCAAGCGTTCTTCAAGAAGATATTTGGTTGATCAACCTTTCGCGAATGAATTCGCTCCTACAGAACTGTGTAGGAGCGAATTCATTCGCGAAGCAAATACAATGCATCCCATGACTCAAATCCCGACATTCCCCACCTGCTGCTCCGAACCCACGCGACACTGGCCTCTGCCACACGCCGTGCCGGGTGCAATATTGGTCAGCAGTCATTTCGACCCGCAAAAACTGGTCGAAGGCGATTTCCAGCGTTGCGCCATCGCGCCGCCCGCCAGCATTCAGCGCTCGGTCGCCAAGCGTCAGGCGGAATTCCTCGCCGGTCGGCTCTGTGCCCGTGAAGCCTTGCGACAACTCGATGAGCGCCTGTACGTCCCCACTATTGGCGAAGATCGAGCGCCGATCTGGCCGACCGATATCTGCGGCTCGATTACCCACAGCACCGGCTGGGCAGCCGCCATCGTTGCGCCCAGACAACAATGGCGCGGGCTGGGGCTGGATACCGAAAACCTGTTGAGCACCGACCGAGCCACACGGCTGGCCGGGGAAATCCTCACCGCCGATGAACTGGCCGCCATGGCCGCAGGCCCGCAAGAAGAAATAGCGCTACGGGTCACCCTGACCTTCTCGATCAAGGAAGCGCTGTTCAAGGCGCTCTACCCCATCGTGCAGAAACGCTTCTACTTTGAAGACGCGCAACTGCTGGAATGGTCAGCCGATGGCAGCGTACGCCTGCGTCTATTGATGGACCTGTCCAGTGAATGGCACAGCGGCAAGGAACTGGAAGGCCAGTTCAGCGTGCAGGATCAGCACTTGTTGAGCCTGGTCAGCATCGCAGCCTGAATCAGGCCGGCAACGGGCAATGCTCGCAGCGCCCGACCCACTCGACCTGATAACTCAGGCAGCACGTGCGGCGCTGACGACGCTGCCCGCTATAACTCACCGCCCTGAACAACGGGTTGCGCCTGCCGTCCGGGCGCACTCGCGCAGCCAGCAACGCCTGCCCTGCCTCCAGCGATACCTCGCTGCACTGGCCCAGTTGCACCAGACAACCTTCCAGATAATCCCCGACGCTGCACCAAAGCACTCCCCCGGCCAAATCACCATAAGCACTCAATGCCTCAATGAACGGTTGCAGGTTATCGTCCAGCAGGCTGGCGAAACGCTGAAAGGGATCGACCGGTAACTCACCCCATGCCGCCCCCTCGCCCAGCAGCTTCACTCCCGTCGGCACACCCCGCTCATCCAGCGCCACCGCCACCTGATCCGGATGCAACGGCCAGTGCCAGCCGTGAACAAGGCTGGCAACCACCAGCGGCGGAATGGCCTGCATGAAGTAATACTTGGCCCATTGCGACACCAGCACCGGCAAATGAGCGGCCATCAAATCCGGCCCGTAAAGCCCGGTCAGTAACGCATCCAGCGAGTCCTTGCGAAGCAAATCGGGCAACGCCATTACCCGTCGCGGATCATCAGCCGCCAGCAGCGTCTGCCCGAATCGCGCCAGCGGCCCAGCGAACAATGTGTTCATCGCGATTCCTGAATGCGCGGCCAGACCAGCGTGAAACAGGCGCCGCCCAGGCTGCCGCTGCGGTCGATGGATGCGCGGCCTTCGTGCCAGTTGATGATTCGCCGCACGATGGACAACCCCAGCCCGTGCCCGCCGGACGCTCGGGTGCGGCTGTCATCCAGACGCATGAAAGGCGTGAAGATTTGCTCCCAGGCACTTTCCGGCACGCCGGGGCCGTCGTCTTCGACATCGAGGCGACAGCATCCCGGCTCCAGTCGATAGCTGATGCTGACTTGCGACTCGGCATGGCGCATGGCGTTGCTCACCAGATTCTGCACCGCCCGATGCATGTAACGAGGTTCGGCATCCACCCAGGCTGACTCGCCCACGGTGGTTATCACACATTCGCCACGCGCGACCCGGACATTGGCGCGCAAGGGCGCCAGTTCCGCGATCACCCGATTGATCAACAGGTCCAGATCGATACGCTGGAAATTCAGGGTCGGCGCGCCCTGCTCCAGTCGCGCATAGGTCAACATCTCGTCCACGAGCTTGTCGAGGTCCTGAATGTCGTGGTCCATGCCGGTCATGTATTTCTGGCGGGCCTCAGGCGTGGCTGCGTCCTGAATCATCTCCAGACCAAAGCGCAAACGCGACACTGGCGTGCGCAGTTCATGGGACACCGCACGCACCAGTTCGCGCTGGATCATCAGCGAGCGCTGCAAGTGCTCGGCCATGCTGTTGAACGCGGCTGCCAGACGCCCGATGGAGTCGGAGCCTTCGGTGGGGACCCGCGTTTGCAGGCTGCCTTTGGCGATCAAAGTGGCAGCCGCTTCCAGCGCCTGTACCCGTCGTTCAAGAGGCCGCACCAACAGGTAAACCACCACGCCGATAAAACACAGCCCCAACAGGGCAATCAGCACCAGCAGTTGCGGCGGATAAGGATTCATCTGGTACAGCGGGCCGATTTCCAGCACCCAGTTGGTATCGACGATCCCGGACAGCACGCGGATGGAATCACCGCCCTTGCCCAGCGCCATGACCGTATCGCCCTCATAGACACGCCGGCGCTGATCGTCATCCAGATCGGCCTGATCCAGTGCAATGAGGTTCAGATCAAAGCCAAAGCCCTTGCTCACCCGCAAGGCTTGCAGCCGGGCCGGTTGTTCATCGACCGGCAGGCGCACCAGTTCGTCGATCAATAAATAGATGGTGGCCCGCGCCAACTGCTCAGTGATTTGCTGCACCTCGCCGGTCAGCAACAAGTGCTCATTATCACTGAGCTGACGATAGACCCTGGCCGCATGCGGGCCGATCTGCTCGACCACCACCTGCCCGCGCTGCAAGCGGCTGCGGGCACTGCTGTCCAGGTTTGCCTGTTCGACACTTTGCAGGCTCAGTGGAATCCCCAACAAGCGTTCCCATACCGCCAGCGCACGACGACGCTCGATGTCATTCAAGGGGATCAGGTTATCGGCCATTACCGTAAAGGTGCCGTGGGCCAGCCGCTCGCGGTATTGCCCGCTTCGCTCCTGATTGAGCAGATGCAGCGCCAGCACCCCGAGCAAGGCCACCAACACCAGTACGCCCAGCATGCCGCCATAGATGCGCAGAAAAATGGAGTTCATGGGGGTCAGCCGTTCAGGACAAAGCTGTTCATGTCCTGCGCGGCTTCAGGCACAAACAGATAGCCCTTGCTGCGCACCGTTTTGATCAGACGCGGGTGAATCGGATCGTCGCCGATACGCGGGCGAATGCGCGAAATACGCACGTCGATGGAGCGGTCCTGGCCGTCATAGCCCACACCACGCAAGGCCGTGAAGATTTCTTCCCGCGACAGGATGCGCCCGGCATTGGCGACCAGCAGCCACAACAGATCGAACTCGGCACCAGTCAGCTCGATGCTTTGATCCCGCAGCCAGGCCTCGCGCAAGGCGTTATCCACCACCAGCGGGCCGAACACCAGACGGCGCAACTCGGCGGCAGGCACTTGCGGTGCTTCACTGCGCCGCAGCAAGGCGTGGATGCGCGCCAGCAACACGCGCGGGTGAACAGGTTTGCAGACAAAATCGTCAGCACCTGTGTCCAGCCCCTGGATCTGATCGGAATCGTCGGTGCGTGCGGTGAGCATCAGGATCGGCCCGTCATAACGGCCGCGCACCTTGCGGCAGATGCTCAGACCGTCTTCGCCGGGAAGCATCAGGTCGAGGATCACCAGATCCGGCTGCTCATCAATGATGCGCGCCGCCGCCAGAGCGCCATTGCCCTCGATGGCCACGCTCAGGCCGTTGCTCTGCAGATAATCACAGGTCAACTCGGCCAATCGCTGATCATCTTCGACGATCAGCACCTGCCAGTTTTCTTGCTCCACAAGCTGCCTCCTGATTGTTGTTATGCAAGGCGTTTTCTATCGCATCGGTGGAGGCGATTGTAGCAAGCGCTGGGACAAGCACACGACATGCCAGAGCGGCCTTGCACGATGCGTTTTTTGTGATAGGGTTCGCGCCCGCAAAAATCCGCTCAGAGCCGCCAACAGATGTAAAAAACAATGACAAACGGTCCAGCTCAGTAGTTATGCGGCCTACACGCGATATGGGCGATTCATACACAAACTACGCACAAGCTTATCCACAGGCTGTGCGTTGCAATTGATGTCCCAAACGCATTATCTTGTAGCCCGATCCGAAGCGACACCCTACATGTAGGGTTTTGTGGAGAAACGCCAACACAACTCAATCGAGAAATTCAAGCATTTTTCTTGTGCCTGCACGGTTGAACTTTAAGACGTGTTCAATAGCCCAATCGACCGCGCCAGCCTTTGGCAAGCCGGTACACGTTTTGCAACATCAAATGAGCAATATTCATCAGATTTTCAAGGGAATGGCCATCGAACCATTCCCCTTTTGACTTCAAAGCCCGGGAGCGATGATCAAGCGCTCCTTTCTCCGTTTTGAAGTCCTTTGCAGTCGCCCCTTTTGGCGGCTGAATGCCTCAAGACGGATCGGTGGGTGGCCTGGCTGCCCAAACAAACTTAAAGAACGTGGAGACACCCATGCAAACAGACACAACTCGCGAGAACTCGCCGACCAATGCGCCGCAATCGAGCCAGGGCCAACAGGACCTGACCGCGACCGCACCTGGTCAACTGCGCGTGATCAAGCGTAACGGCACTGTTGTTGCGTACACCGATGACAAGATCACCGTCGCTATCACCAAAGCGTTTCTTGCAGTTGAAGGTGGCAATGCTGCCGCCTCGTCGCGCATCCACGACACCGTTGCACGTCTGACCGAGCAGGTCACCGCGACCTTCAAGCGTCGCATGCCATCGGGCGGCACCATCCACATCGAAGAAATCCAGGATCAGGTCGAACTGGCCCTGATGCGTGCCGGTGAGCAGAAAGTCGCTCGCGACTACGTCATCTACCGTGACTCCCGTGCCAAGGAGCGTGCTGGCCGCGCGACCGAAAGCGAAGTCCAGGCTCACCCGTCGATCCGCATCACTCGTGCCGACGGCAGCCTGACGCCGCTGGACATGGGTCGTCTGAACACCATCGTGACCGAAGCGTGCGAAGGCCTGGCTGAAGTCGACGCCAACCTGATCCAGACCGAAACCCTGAAAAACCTGTACGACGGCGTTGCACTGAAAGACGTCAACACCGCACTGGTCATGACCGCCCGTACTCTGGTCGAGCGTGAGCCGAACTACTCGTTCGTCACCGCCCGCCTGCTGATGGACACCCTGCGTGCCGAAGGCCTGAGCTTCCTGGAAGTCGCCGACAGCGCCACGCACCACGAAATGGCCGACCTGTACGCCAAGGCCCTGCCTGCCTACATCGCCACCGGTATCAAGTACGAACTACTCAACCCTGTGCTGGCAGACTTCGATCTGGTCAAGCTGGGCAAGGCAATCAACCACGAGCGCGACCAGCAGTTCACTTACCTGGGCCTGCAAACCCTGTATGACCGTTACTTCATCCACAAGGATGGCGTGCGTTTCGAACTGCCGCAGATCTTCTTCATGCGTGTGGCCATGGGCCTGGCGATCGAAGAGAAAGCCAAGGAAGATCGCGCCATCGAGTTCTACAACCTGTTGTCGTCCTTCGACTACATGTCGTCGACCCCGACACTGTTCAACGCCGGTACCCTGCGTCCACAGCTGTCCAGCTGCTACCTGACCACCGTGCCGGATGACCTGTCGGGCATCTACCACGCCATCCACGACAACGCCATGCTGTCCAAATTCGCAGGCGGCCTGGGCAACGACTGGACTCCGGTTCGTGCTCTGGGCTCCTACATCAAGGGCACCAACGGCAAGTCGCAAGGCGTCGTACCTTTCCTGAAAGTGGTCAACGACACCGCCGTTGCGGTCAATCAGGGCGGCAAGCGCAAAGGCGCTGTCTGTGCCTACCTGGAAACCTGGCACATGGACATTGAAGAGTTCATCGAGCTGCGCAAGAACACCGGTGATGATCGTCGTCGTACCCACGACATGAACACCGCCAACTGGATCCCTGACCTGTTCATGAAGCGCGTCTTCGATGACGGCCAGTGGACCCTGTTCTCGCCATCGGAAGTACCGGACCTGCACGACCTGACCGGCAAGGCCTTCGAAGAGCGTTACGAGTACTACGAAGCCCTGACCGAGTACCCAGGCAAGATCAAGCTGTTCAAGACCATCCAGGCCAAGGATCTGTGGCGCAAGATGCTCTCGATGCTGTTCGAGACCGGCCACCCATGGCTGACCTTCAAGGACCCGTGCAACCTGCGCAGCCCGCAGCAGCACGTGGGCGTGGTCCACAGCTCGAACCTGTGCACCGAGATCACCCTGAACACCAACAAGGACGAGATCGCGGTCTGCAACCTGGGCTCGATCAACCTGCCGAACCACATCGTCAACGGCAAGCTGGACACCGACAAGCTCAAGCGTACTGTCGATGTAGCGGTTCGCATGCTCGACAACGTGATCGACATCAACTACTACTCGGTACCGCAGGCGAAGAACTCCAACTTCCGCCACCGTCCGGTCGGCCTGGGCATCATGGGCTTCCAGGACGCGCTGTACCTGCAGCACATCCCGTACGGTTCGCAAGCGGCCGTCGAGTTCGCCGACACTTCCATGGAAGCGGTCAGCTACTACGCCATCCAGGCATCCTGTGACCTGGCGGACGAGCGCGGCGCCTACGAGACGTTCCAGGGTTCGCTGTGGTCCAAGGGCATCCTGCCACTGGATTCGCAACAGATCCTGATCGAAGCCCGTGGCCAGAAGTACATCGATGTCGACCTGAAGGAAACCCTGGACTGGGCGCCGGTACGTGCCCGCGTTCAGAAAGGTATCCGTAACTCGAACATCATGGCCATCGCACCGACCGCGACCATCGCCAACATCACCGGCGTATCGCAGTCGATCGAACCGACCTATCAGAACCTGTACGTGAAATCGAACCTGTCGGGCGAATTCACCGTGATCAACCCGTACCTGGTTCGCGACCTCAAGGCACGCGATCTGTGGGACTCGGTCATGATCAACGACCTGAAGTACTACGACGGTTCCGTACAACAGATCGAGCGCATTCCGCAGGAGCTCAAAGAGCTTTACGCCACCGCGTTCGAAGTGGAAACCAAGTGGATCGTCGACGCCGCAAGCCGCCGTCAGAAGTGGATCGATCAGGCTCAGTCCCTGAACCTCTACATCGCTGGCGCTTCGGGCAAGAAACTGGACGTGACCTACCGCATGGCCTGGTACCGTGGTCTGAAAACCACTTACTACCTCCGTGCCCTGGCTGCGACCAGCACCGAGAAGTCGACCATCAACACCGGCAAGCTCAACGCAGTATCGAGCGGCGGCCACGGCCCGGACGACTCCGCGATCACCGCGCCACGTCCAGCCGAAGCAGCACCCGCCGGCCCGGCCCCAGTGCCAAAGGCCTGCGCCATTGACGAGCCGGATTGCGAAGCTTGCCAATGACACTCAGGTAACAAAGCGCTGAAACACCATCAACCCTCTGCTCATGCAGGGGGTTTTTGGTTTATGGCAGCCTGAAAAGCGCGATCATTCAGGGTCATAAATCACTTTGTAGGAGACACCTTGCTGGCGACGCTTCTGTGTACAGACGCAGAGTTTCTGCCGGTTCACAGGCCCTTTCGCCAGCAAGCTGTCTCCCACCAGTTTTGTTTAGGCCTTAAGTGATCGGCGTTAAATCAGTTGCTGCCGATCCGCGCCCAGAACTCTTCGGCAGATTGGCTGAGTGGCGCTGCCGGGCGAGTCAGATGAATTTCCAGAGGTATATCCCAGCTTTCGTCGAGGGCTCTGACCAGACGCCCATCGAGTATTTCCTGCTCGGTGAGGCTCTTGGGCAACCACGCCACGCCTTTGCTTTCAAGGGCCATGGACATCAGCACCGCCGCGAGGTGGGTACTGAAAAGCGGTTTGAGGTGCAGGTAGTCTTCCTTGCCACGCAAGCGGTGAGCGACGATGCGCCCCAGGCCAGACTCATGGGTGTAAGCGAGGTAAGGTAACGCCGCGGGAGACGTACCGAAGTTGGCAGAAGCACTCGCCAGAGGAACGAGCACGTCCTCACCCACCTTCTTGCCGATGAACTGATCAGGTGCCAGCAAAGGCGGTACATCGGGGTGGCGGTGGCAGAGCAGAAACTGAACCTGCCCATGTATCAGCATCTGTTCACAGACAGCCATGCTGTCGGAGTGCAGTTGCACCGACTCGATGGGGGCACCGTTTTCCGAGCTGCGAAGCCACTTGGGGAAAAATGTAAACGACAGGGAGTGAGTGGCCGCGAATTGCAGGGACCTGGCGGCCACCCCCGCTACCTCCTGAGCCTCGTTGCGTATCCGGTACAAACGTCTGGCAGCCTCCTGAGCAGCGGGCAGGATTTGCCTCCCCGCATCGGTCAGGATGGCTCCCTGAGGTGTACGCACAAACAACTCAACTCCCATCCAGTTTTCCAATGAACGCACTCTGCGGCTGAAGGCCGGCTGAGTGACATGGCGTGCTTCAGCGGCACGGACAAAGCTGCCGTATTCCGCAAGCGCTGAAAAGTCTTCGAGCCAGACGAGTTCCAAGGGCAATGCCTCCTGTGCATAGGGCGCGGCATTAATAGCATTGGGCGGGTGTCATCGCAAAGCATAACGTGGGGTCATCAACAACAAGAGGAACCCGCCATGCGTATCGTGGACATTCGTGAAAAAACTGTCTCTATCGCCTCCCCCATTGCCAACGCCTATATCGATTTCTCGAAGATGACCTGCTCGGTTGTCGCCGTGGTCACGGATGTGATCCGCGATGGCAAGCCTGTCATCGGCTACGGCTTCAACTCCAATGGCCGTTATGGCCAGGGCGCCCTGATGCGCGACCGGTTCCTGGCGCGTATCACGGAAGCTGACCCAGACACCCTCATCGATCATGAAAACAACAACCTGGACCCGTTCGCCATCTGGAAAACCCTGATGACCAACGAAAAGCCAGGCGGTCACGGCGAGCGCTCGGTCGCCGTCGGCACCATCGACATGGCGGTATGGGATGCCGTCGCCAAGATTGAAGGCAAACCGCTGTATCGACTCCTGGCCGACCGCTACCGTAACGGCGTGGCCGATGACAAGGTCTGGGTCTACGCAGCGGGCGGTTACTACTACCCCGGCAAAGACCAGACCAAGCTCAAGGCAGAAATGCAGAGCTATCTGGATCGTGGCTACGACGTCGTCAAGATGAAGATTGGTGCAGTGCCACTGGACGAAGATATCCGCCGCATCGAGGCCGTGCTCGAAGTGGTCGGTGACGGTCGTCGTCTGGCGGTGGATGCCAATGGCCGTTTCGATCTGCAGACCGGTATTGCGTACGCCGAAGCCATCAAGAAGTACAACCTCTTCTGGTACGAAGAGATCGGTGACCCGCTGGACTATGCGCTGCAGGCCGAGCTTGCCAATCACTACGAACTGCCCATGGCGACGGGTGAAAACCTGTTCTCCCACCAGGATGCCCGCAACCTTCTGCGCCACGGCGGCATGCGCCCTGATCGCGATTACCTCCAGTTCGACTGCGCCCTGTCCTACGGGCTGGTGGAATACATGCGCACCCTGAAGGTGATGGAAGAAATGGGTTGGTCTTCGCGCCGTGTGGTGCCGCACGGTGGTCACCAGATGTCCCTGAACATCGCAGCGGGCCTGCACCTGGGCGGTAACGAATCGTATCCGGACGTGTTCCAGCCTTTCGGCGGCTTCGCTGACGGAATCCGCGTGGAAAACGGCTTTGTAGGCCTGCCGGATATTCCAGGTGTCGGCTTCGAAGCGAAATCCGCCTTGTATGCCGTCATGCGCGAGCTGGGCGAAGGCTGATCCCTCTTGATCTGCGGCCCCTGTCGAAGAGGCCGCGGATCAATCACCCAACGCCAAGCCACATGCCCATCACAACAATAAAATGAGGTGCTTCCGTGGAAACTTCCAAGTCCCGCTGGTACAGCCAGCTGTATGTGCAGGTGCTTATCGGCATCGTGATCGGTGCCGCAATCGGTTACTTCGTGCCGGATATCGGAGCCAAGCTGCAACCCTTCGCCGATGGCTTCATCAAACTGATCAAGATGCTGTTGGCACCCATCATTTTCGGTACAGTCGTCGTGGGTATCGCCAAGATGGGCAGTATCAAAGAGGTCGGGCGGATTGGCGTGAAAGCGCTGATCTACTTCGAGATTCTTTCGACCATCGCCCTTGTTCTCGGCCTTGTTGTGGTCAACATCGTGAAACCTGGCGTAGGGATGAACATCAACGCCAGCGCGCTGGATGGAAGTGCGATCAGCAAGTACAGCCAGGCGGCAAGCGAGCAAGGCGGCACCATTGAGTTCTTCCTCAACATCATCCCCCATACCTTCCTGGGCGCATTCTCCAATGGGGTGATGCTTCAGGTTATTCTGCTCTCGGTCCTGATGGGGGTAGCCCTGGTTCAAATGGGCGAAACCAGCAAGCCGCTGATCAACACCATTGATCTGTTCCTGCAAGGCCTGTTCAAGATCGTTGCGATGGTCATGCGCCTGGCTCCGCTCGGGGCCGGTGCCGGCATGGCGTTCACCATTGGCAAGTACGGGATTGGTACCTTGCTTTCACTCGGCCAGTTGCTGGTCGCGCTCTACATCACGACCCTGATTTTCATCGTAGTCATACTGGGTGCGGTTGCCAGATGGTCGGGCATGCCCCTCATGCAGTTTCTTCGTTATTTCAAAGATGAAATTCTCATCACTCTGGGAACCTGCTCGACTGAAGCCGTACTGCCGCGAATGATGGTGAAACTTGAAAAGCTCGGCTGCAAGAAATCCGTGGTGGGCATGGTGCTGCCAACGGGGTACACCTTCAATGCCGACGGCACCTGCATCTATCTCACCATGGCCGCCATCTTCATCGCCCAGGCGACCAACACGCCCCTGACCTTCATGGATCAGATGATTCTGCTGGGCGTATTCCTGCTGACCTCAAAAGGCTCGGCCGGCGTGGCGGGTGCGGGCTTCGTAACCCTCGCAGCAACGCTCACAACCATCCACTCCATTCCTCTGGTAGGCCTAGTCTTGCTCCTGGGCATCGATCGGTTCCTGAACGAAGCACGAGCCGTGACCAACCTGATCGGCAATGGCATCGGCACCCTCGCCATTGCCAAATGGGACAACTCGTTCGATGTCGAAGCCTGCGAGCGTGAAATCGCCGCCATGAAGGATGAAAAGGCAGCCAGAAAGGCATTACTGGCGCAAAAGTAACCTGCAAGGACTCCGGTCATGGCGTTGCAAACACGGCCATGACCGGTAGCAGTTTACGCACGGCCAGACCACGCCGAACCGATAGCACTCCATAATCTCTCTGCTGGCCATTCGTCGATTTACCGACAGGAAAATCGACAGCATTCAGGCGCATGAAATTTTCGCATTCCTCTGAGAGCCACTGTCTACGGGCAGGTGCAACTCTTGACCCAGATCATGCTCTAAACAAACGCTCGGAAAACGTGGCCAATGAGCCATTGCCGGAAAAGCCCGGGCACTATATCCTGCGTTTCCAATTGTAAAAAACACTACATAAGGGATTTCCGCTTCGTTTGTCGCCCATTTTCGGTGCAGTGAAAATGCACGTGCAAACCTGAAAAAAAGCGCGAAATCACACAGCAAACTCATTACGGATGAACAAGCTGCGGGGAAAAATCTGTATACTCCCGCCCCTTGCTCCAGGGTACTCAAATGACCATTTGCAAATGCAAAGCTGGCTCACCTGAAAGCAACCCCAAAGACCCGTATTGCTCGCTTGTGAGCCAACGCCACAAGCTCATTGAACGACCGACAATTTCATAGATCGGCCGATCACGAAAAGACTCCGAGTAAACCTCGAAAAATCACTGCCAGCGTGCACCGTTCGCAACGCTGGCGATCCACACTTGAAAATCCAAGCGGTTGCCGCTGGCACCCTCACGCACAGGAGCTTTACCACCATGCTGAGCTGGGACGAATTCGACAAAGACGAAGGCGAAGTAGCCTCCAAACCCAACCAGGCTGCACAGGCTCACGACGCCACGATGGACCGCCTGGACAGCGCCGGTGGCGCTGCGGCACTGGAAGCCCGTGCAATTACCGCCAACGACTCCGCCGCCCTGATCCGCGCCAAGAAAGCGCTGGACGCTCTGGACGTTGCCGAAGGTCTTGCTGAACTCGAAGGTGCCTCGGCCCGCGTCGCGGTCGATGAAAAGCGCATGATCAACTGCCGCGCCGACCTCAACCAGCTCGTGCCTTTCAAATATGACTGGGCATGGCAGAAGTACCTGGACGGCTGCGCAAACCACTGGATGCCGCAAGAAGTCAACATGACCGCCGACATCGCCCTCTGGAAAAACCCGGAAGGCCTGACCGACGACGAGCGCCGCATCGTGATGCGCAACCTGGGCTTCTTCTCCACCGCCGACTCCCTGGTTGCCAACAACCTCGTGCTGGCCGTGTACCGCCTGATCACCAACCCCGAGTGCCGCCAGTACATCCTGCGCCAGGCCTTCGAGGAAGCGATCCACACCCACGCTTACCAGTACTGCATCGAATCGCTGGCCATGGATGAAGGCGAGATCTTCAACATGTACCACGAGATTCCATCGGTCGCTAAAAAAGCAGCCTGGGGCCTGAAATACACCCGCTCGATATCCGATCCGAAGTTCGAGACCGGCACCGTCGAAACCGACAAGGAACTGCTGCGCAACCTGATCGCCTACTACTGCGTTCTGGAAGGCATCTTCTTCTATTGCGGCTTCACCCAGATCCTCTCCATGGGCCGCCGCAACAAGATGACCGGCGTCGCCGAGCAGTTCCAGTACATCCTGCGCGACGAGTCCATGCACCTGAACTTCGGCATCGACGTGATCAACCAGATCAAGATCGAAAACCCGCACCTGTGGGATAACGAGATGAAGGAAGAAGCCACGCAGATGATCCTGCAAGGCACCCAGCTGGAAATCGAATACGCCCGCGACACCATGCCTCGCGGCGTACTGGGCATGAACGCAGCGATGATGGAGGACTACCTCAAGTTCATCGCCAACCGTCGCCTGTCGCAGATCGGCCTGAAAGAAGAATACCCGGGCACCAACAACCCGTTCCCATGGATGAGCGAGATCATGGACTTGAAGAAAGAGAAGAACTTCTTCGAGACTCGGGTTATCGAGTATCAGACTGGCGGTGCGTTGAGCTGGGATTGATCGGCTCTTCTTCTCTTCGCGAATAAATTCGCTCCTACCGCCGTAGGAGCGAATTCATTCGCGAAAAGCCTCCCACAATTGCGTGGGAGGCAGCTTGCTGGCGACGGCTTCTTCACTCACGGCGCAAACGGTGGTGCTTCGTTGATTTCAATGATCAGCGGGCGATCATCAGGTGCTTCGCGCAGCAGGGTCTGCAAGTGTGCGTGATCCTGGGCACGTTCGGCGGCACAGCCGAAACCTCGGGCAATTGCGAGGAAGTCCGGGGTGTAGATGTCCACGCCTAGCGGTGTGATGTCCCGGCGCTCCATGTAGCGCTTGATCTCGCCATAGCCCTGGTTATTCCACAACAGCACGATGATAGCGATTCGCGCTTCCACGGCACTGGCCAGTTCTGGCAGTGTGAACTGGATGCCGCCATCCCCCATCAGGCTGATTACCGCTCGTTCAGGCTCGGCCAGTTTAGCGCCGAGTGCGGCGGGCAGGCCGTAGCCCAGCGTGCCGTAGCCGGTGGAGGCGTTGAACCAGCGGCGCGGGCCGTTCAGTTCGACCAGGTGATTGCCGCTGTACACGGTCTGTGTCGAATCCCCGACAAAACGCGCCTCGGGCAACACTTCCAGCACACACTCAAATAACCGCCGGTAATGCGCCCAGCCGCTGAAATCCTCAGCCAGTTGTTTGCGCACCGCAGCCGCTCGCTGAGCTCCCGGACTGTCGGGGCTTGCAGCACGGGCCGGCAACTCGGCCAGCAAGGCACGCATCGCCTGACGGGCATCGCTGAGGATGGCCAGGCTCGGCGCATGGTTGCGAGTCAGTTGTTCGGCATCGATATCGATACGGATCAACTCACCGCCAATCCGAAAATTACCGTCGAACACCACGTCATAATCGGTCTCGCCCAGTTCAGTGCCAATCGCCAATACCACATCAGCCTCCAGCGCCAGTTGCCGCACCGGCACCAGTGACTGATTGCTGCCCAGCAACAACGGATGATCCGCTGGCAGCAGGCCTTTGGCGTTGATGGTCAAGGCGGTCGGCGCATCGAGACGGGCCGCCAGCTCGCGAGCCTCATCCATGGCCGCGACGCAACCGCCGCCCAGCAGCAAGAGCGGGCGCCGCGCCGAGCGCAAGCGTTCTGCCGCTTCATGAATGGCTGCAAGGTCCGGCGCCGGTCGGGCGATGATCTGGCGTGGCAACAAGGCCAAGTGATCGGCGGGCGCGGTGATGATGTCCAGCGGCAACTCGATGTGTACCGGCCTCGGGCGCTGGCTGTCGAAGACTGCAAAAGCACGCGCCAGCACGGCGGGCAACTCTTCGACGCTCATCAGGGTATGGCTGAAGGCACTGACACCCGCGACCATGGCGCGCTGGTTCGGCAGTTCATGCAGATACCCGTTGCCCAGCCCCAACCGCGCCCGCTCGTTGACACTGGAAATCACCAGCATCGGAATCGAGTCGGCATAGGCCTGGCCCATGGCGGTGAGGATATTGGTCATCCCTGGCCCGGTGATGATGAAACACACACCCGGCTTGCCGCTGACCCGCGCATAACCATCGGCCATAAAACCCGCGCCCTGCTCATGGCGCGGAGTGATATGACGGATGCCGCTGCCCGGCAACCCGCGATACAACTCAACAGTGTGTACGCCGGGAATACCGAACACGGTATCGACACCCCAGGCATGCAGTTGCTGGACAAGAAATTCACCACATGTGGTCATGCTGTCGCCTCCTGTTCCAGACCGATAAAGCGGCGCACCCGTGGGTCACCCTCGTTGCGGATCGACGTCGGCGAAGCATCGGTCACCACATGACCGTTTTCCATGAACACGATGCGGTCGGAAATCGATAGCGCAAAATCCATTTCATGGGTCACGATCAACATGGTCATGCCGTCGCGGGCCAGGTCACCGATCACCTTGAGCACATCGCCCACCAGTTCCGGGTCCAGCGCCGAGGTAGGCTCATCGAACAGCATGATATCTGGCTCCATGGCCAGGGCACGGGCAATAGCCACCCGCTGTTGCTGACCACCAGACAACTGATGCGGGTATTTGTCGGCATGGGCCAGCAGCCCGACCCGATCCAGCAGCGCATGCCCCTTGCGGCGTAGCTCATCGGAACCGGCCAGGCCGTGATAACGCGGCGCGAGGATGACGTTATCGAGGATGGTGCGATGCGGAAACAGGTTGAAGTTCTGGAACACCATGCCAATGCGCCGAATACCCTGGCGGATGACCGGTGCATCGTCACGCTTGCCTGCCTTGATGAAGTCATTGCCGAACAGCACGATCTCGCCACGATCAATGCTTTCCAGGCTGTTGATGGTGCGGATCAGCGACGTCTTGCCCGAGCCGGACGGGCCGATGATGGAAATCACCTCACCGGGCTTGACCACAAGGTCGATGCCCTTGAGGACTTCGTGATTGCCATAGCGCTTGTGAATACCGCGCAGCAACAAGGCATCGGGTTGCCCTGGCGCTGGCTCGTAACGTTTTTTGCTGGCACTCACCGGTTGGCGCAGGGCCTGGGCTTGCGTGTCATCGAGGGTGCGGGCGTTCTTGCGTGACAGGTCCAGATGACGCTCGGCCCATTGCAGCAACCAGCCGAACAGCGTGACGATCAGCACGTAATAAATGGCCACGGCCGCCAGGGTTTCCAGCACCAGAAAGTTCTGCGCGTACAGGCGCTGGCCGACCAGCAGCAACTCATTCAGGGAAATCACCGACACCAGCGAAGTGAGCTTGACGATGGTCACGTACTCGTTGGTCAGCGTCGGTAAAGAGATGCGGATAGCCTGGGGAATGATCACCAGCCGCTGCGCGCCGATCCCGCGAATACCCAGCGCCTTGGCCGCTTCACGCTGGCCCTTGAGCACCGACAGCAAACCGCCGCGATGGATCTCGGCCATGTAGGCGGTTTCGGTCAGCACCAAGGCGATAAGGCCGGAATAGAACGGCTGCGAAAGCACGCTGCCAGTCACAGGAAACAACTGCGGCAGGTTGTAGACGAACACCAACAGCACTAATAACGGAATGCTGCGAAACAGCCAGATATAAAAACTCGCCGGCATGCGCAACCAGGCGTGGCCGGACAGTTTGGCACTGGCCAACAGAAAGCCCAGCACCAGCCCGATGGACCAGGACAGAGTGCTCAACTGAACCACAGTAAGGCAGGCTTTCCAGAAGGCAGAGACAGAAAACAGCGAGAAAAAATAGGCCCAATCAAATGCCATGATGACCTCAGTGAATAAGGTGAATACAAAGGCTCTGGAGCCATCGACGCAGAACGGGAGTGGGAGGGGGGGGGGGGGGGGGGGGGGGGGGGGGGGGGGGGGGGGGGGGGGGGGGCCGGGGGGGGGGCGCCCCCCGCCCCCCTCATGCTTGTGTGAGGGCGATAGCCCCGCGGTCTGTGAC
>NZ_JAUQOO010000049.1:0-2572 GCF_030580745.1 Pseudomonas serbiensis | reverse complement strand
TGTTGGCGCTGATTGAAAACTGACCCACCCTGCCGATTGAAAATTGACCCAGGACGGATTGCTGATTTCTGTCCCAGCAATTGTGGATAAGCTTAGCAGCAGTGTTCCGATTAAAGACGCATCAAGCCCCACCGCATGCAGCAGGGCATTTATGGTGCGGATCAAAATGGCTCATCGTCCTCGATATCATTTCCGTCCTTTCGCTTTCGTTCGCGTGTTTTGATCTTTGTCTGGGCAGCCAATGTGCTGTGTTGCAGGCGGTAAGACTCGTTGCCTGTTTCAACGATATGGCAGTGGTGTGTCAGCCGATCCAGCAGCGCCGTAGTCATTTTGGCGTCGCCAAACACACTCGACCACTCCGAGAAGCTGAGGTTGGTGGTGATGACCACGCTGGTGTGTTCGTACAACTTGGACAGCAGGTGAAATAACAGGGCACCGCCGCTTTGACTGAAGGGCAAATACCCCAGCTCATCCAGTATCACCAGGTCTGTTCGTAGCAGTCCCTGGGCGATTCGGCCTGCCTTACCATCGTACTTTTCACGCTCCAGCAGATTGACCAGATCCACCGTGGAGAAAAAGCGCACGCGTTTGTTGTGGGCCGTAATGCCGGATACAGCCAAGGCACTGGCCAGGTGTGTTTTCCCGGTTCCAGGGCCGCCGATGAACACGACATTCTGCGCGGTTTCAGTGAACGCTAAGCTGGATAGATCGCTGACCAGCCGGGCATCAGCGCTGGAAGCGCTGAAGTCAAAGCCAGCTAAGTCACGGTGCATGGGGAGTTTTGCCATGTTCATCTGATGATTCACCGAGCGCACCGCGCGATCCGCATGTTCCTGCTGAAGCAGATGTTCCAGCAGCCATTTCGATGAAGCCGTCGACGCTGTTCCTTGAGATACCAGTTCTTCCCAAGCACTGGCCATGCCGTGCAGGCGCAGTTCTTTGAGTTCAGTCATCAGGTCACGCATTGCGATTCTCCTCATCGGTCGTACGGAGCCGGTCGTAGCGCGCCGTATTGGCAACAGGCGCGACCTTGAGTTGCAGGCTGGTTTCTACACAGGGAGGTGGTGCGGTGGAGGTCAGGCGGGCAAGGACATTGAGGATGTGATCGGCGCTCAGACTTCCCGATTCAAGTACCAGTTCCACCGCCACCAGCACAGGTTCGAGACCCGCAATTGGCACAGCAGCCAGTACCTGCATCATGATTCGATCACCGTTGGTGTGACGCCTCAGTCCCCGTTTGAGAAGCCGTAACGGTTTTGGCAGATCAGCAAATGGCGCGCCATTGCGCAGTGCACCAGGCTTGCGTTCGATGAGTGGGATGTAGTGCTGCCAGTCAAAACTGACCTGATCTCGATCAAAGAGGCGCTCATGGCTGGCGATCACCGTTTCGTCGGCAATGACCACGATCCGCGAAGGGTACAAACGGCTGCTGACCCACTGACCAACACGCTCGCAAGGCACCGAATAACGATTGCGCGCCACGCTGATCAGGCAGGTGCTAGAGACACGGACGGTGCGTTCCACGTAGCCATCAAAGGCCGTCGGCATCGGCATCATTTCGACCTGCTCCAGCTCTAAGACCTCGGCCACCGTCAGCCCGTTGTACTGCGGATGCACCAGTTCGCTCCAGAGCGACCGACAACGTTGGCCGAGCCAGACATTCAGTTCCTCGAAGGTGTGAAACATACAGTTTTGAGCATCGAGCCAGATTCGTCTCCGGCTGTCCTGCACGTTCTTTTCGACGATGCCTTTCTCCCAGCCAGAGGCCACGTTGCAGAAGTCCGGATCGAACAGATAGTGCGCGCACATCACGGAAAACCGGGCGTTGACCGTGCGGCCTTTGCCTTTGTTGACCTTGTCGACAGCCGTTTTCATGTTGTCGTAGATGCCGCGACGTGGCACGCCACCCAACGCTCCAAACGAACGGGTATGGGCATCAAACAGCATCTCGTGGCCTTGGCTGGGGTACGCAACCAACCAGAATGCGCGACTGGCGCACAGCTTCATGTGGGAGACCTGGATACGTCGAAACAGGCCACCGATCAGCAGACTCTCTTCGCTCCAGTCAAATTGAAACGCCTCGCCGAGCGCAAAAGTCAGCGGTACAAAAGCGCGTAAAGACTTGCCTTGCTCACCTCGCCAAGAGCGTACAAACGCCGTGAGCTGGCTGTAGCCGCCGTCGTAACCCTCGGCCTTGATCTGCTCGAAAAGCGCTTTGGCGCTCCTGCGGTTGTGTTTTGGCCGGAACGAATCGGCCTTGAGCGCCTGTTCCAGCATCTCGTGGAAAGGGCTGAGTTTGTTGAAGGTCGCGCACCGTTGGTACGCCGGCTGAGTGGCTTCGGGCGCTCTGACCCATTTTCGGATGGTGTTTCTAGAAAGCCCGGTACGCTTGGCTATCTGATGCAGCGAGAGCTTGTCGCGGAAGTACATCCGCCGGATTTTCCCCAACATTTCCATGCTGATCACCCTGTGTTCTCCTGCTCAAAAAGTGAGCAGAAGCAGTTGAACACCTGGGTCAGTTTTCAGTCGGCAGAACAGCCTCTACTGGGTCAGTTTTCGGTCAGCGGCAACA
>NZ_JAUQOO010000048.1:0-2598 GCF_030580745.1 Pseudomonas serbiensis | reverse complement strand
GCGTCAGGCGTGGTTTTTCAAAGTCGTAGTCGCGGCGGGTGGTGCGGCTGGTGCGAGTCTCCAGGCGCATGTCGAAGCGCTTGATCACCGGGTCGTTGGCGACCATGCCGGAGTCTTGCTGATAGGCGACCGGCGCGAGTTTCGGGAACACCGTCTGGTCATCGCCGAACACCAGCTTGTGGCCCGTGCTGCTGTGCTGGAAGTGGTAGTGAATCCCTTCTTCCTCGCACAGGCGCTGGATGAAGTGCAGGTCCGATTCATCGTACTGAACGCAGTAGATGCGCTCGGGATAAACCGACCCGACCGTAAATGCGTAGGCGTTGCTCTGGATGCCATGCTCTTCAAGGACCTGGGCGATGATTTTCGGCACGCTGAGGTTCTGGAAGATACGTTGGTTGATGCGGTGTGCCAGGTAGGACAACTGCGGGCGCAGGGTCACCGAGTAGCGGGTCAGGCGTTTGCCGGAGTCACCCTGGGCGGCGCGATAGATCTGGCCATGAATGCCACTGCCGTCAGGCGAAAGTTGCAGGAAGGCAGGTTTGTGCAGGAGCGTTTCGAGGTCCAGGGACGGCTGCTCACTGACCAGTTCGACGTCGAACACGAACGGTTGGCTGATGGCTTCCCGCCCGGTGAGGGACAGGACCTGAAGGTCGCTGTTGAGTCCTTCTATGGTCAGGCTGAAGTGAGTCTGATTGGCCGGCGCGAACATCCCTTGTTCCTCAATTCTGGAAGAGCGTAAACAACATCGACCAGCAGAAGCTGGTCGATGCTTGAAGCGTCAGCCGTTATCAGGCGACAGGCGAGCGCCAGTCATCGGAGCCCGAAGTGCCGGAGACTTCGTGGGTCCAGGTGATTTTGCGGTAGGTCATTTCGATGTCTTCCAGGTGCGTGAAATGCGCGTTCGCAGGGTCCTGGCAGTTGTGCATGTAGTCCTTGGAACTGACGAGGATGGCGTCTTCCAGAACGGTGGTGTAGTAGTGCTCTTGAGTGCCTTGAGCGGAAGTGCGGAACCATTTGATTTCGACTTTGCTCAGGCGCTCGCCGGAAGTCAGTGCCGCTTGCAGCAGAGGCGAGGACTTGTCGAACACTTTGGTGATTTTCACCGGTTTGTGAACGCGCTGGCCGGTAGGCTGGCCGGACTGAGGGTCACGCGGGATGATCACGTCGTGATGGAAAGCCTGGACCATTACTTCGTCTTCGTGGCCTTCCTGATAGGTGTTGCCCACGGAGTCGGCGGTGAATGCGCCGGCAGTGATCAGGCCTTGTTTTTCGCCAGTGATGGACATGTACGCGGGTGTAGCCATGGGTGCTCTCCTTGCTGAAACATTGAGTGTCCCGGGAGGCGAATTCGCCAGGTGGGTGGCGATTACAGATCAAGCTTCGTGCCAGATAATATATTTACTATATAAATCAGATAGATAGGTGTTTTGTTGTCGGGTTTTCATGATTTTCACATGGAAAACCCCTTAAAAGTGCGCAAGAAGTTGCGCAGTGGTGCGCAACTTCTTGCGCACTCGTCTGTTAGCTTTTAATTACAAGGGTTACAGAGGTCTATCCACAGGATATGCACAAAAAAGTGCGCAACTTCTTGCGCATAATGGCTATGTGGCATGCCTTCGCAGGAAACGGGATTTGACTGCTCTGAATGGCTGCCTGATGAGTTGATGCTCATCAGTCAAGGCACACACACTTGCAGGAGGCAGCTTGCTGGCGAAAATACCTGAAACCCGGCAGATATTCTGTGTCTGTACGCTGAAGTCACCAGCAAGCTGGCTCCCACAGAGTGATTCTGAGCGGCATTTCAGATCACGCGATCAATCCGGTTCGCAACCTTTGAGTACCAGCCTCAGGATGGTTTGCGTCGCCGCTTCGTAGTCGCTGTCTTCAAGCTTGTCCTTGCCGGTGACGGTAGATATCTGCCAGTCGAAGTCGGCATAGGTCTGGGTCGCGGCCCAGATGGTGAACATCAGGTGATGAGGGTCCAGGGGCGCAATCTGGCCACTGTCGATCCAGGCCTGGATGCACTCGATATTGTGTCTGGCCTGGCCGTTTAGCTGCTCGATCTGTTCGGGCGTCAGGTGCGGTGCGCCGTGCATTATTTCGCTGGCGAACACTTTCGAGGCGAAGGGCAGTTCGCGGGAAATCTGGATTTTCGAGCGGATGTAACTGCTGAGCACTTCCGTGGGAACGCCTTGGGGATTGAAGGGCGTCGAGGCACGCAGGATCGGCTCGATGATGCTTTCCAGCACCTCGCGATAGAGGTTTTCCTTGGACTTGAAGTAGTAATAGACGTTGGGCTTGGGCAGCCCTGCCTTGGCGGCGATGTCGCCGGTCTTGGTCGCGGCAAAACCCTTGTCGGCGAATTCTTCACTGGCGGCGCGCAGGATCAGTTCTCTGTTGCGCTCGCGAATACTGCTCATGACCCATATTCCTGCACGGCGGGTGCGCATGGTAGCACTGAGCTCACCGCCCGTGGGGGGGGGGGGGGGGGGGGGGGGGGGGGGGGGGGGGGGGGGGGGGGCGGGGGGGCGGGGGGGGGGGGGGGGGGGGGGGGGGCGGGGGGGGGGGGGGGGGGGGGGGGGGGGGGGGGGGGGGGGG
>NZ_JAUQOO010000047.1:0-2988 GCF_030580745.1 Pseudomonas serbiensis | reverse complement strand
TGATTACATCGAGATGTTCTACAACGCAAAACGCCGCCATGGTTTCAACAATCAGCTCTCACCGGTAGAGTTTGAAAAACGTTACACAATGAGCTTGCAAGGTGTCTAGAGAATCCGGGGCGATTCATCAGGTTTATTCTTGTATAGCTCCTTGAACCTTGCCTTTGAACAATACAGGTCCGGGCTTGTGCAACGTAGCGCTCTAAGACTGCTGTCCTGCTCCAAACGTTTGAGGCGTGGGGCGCTCAGTTGTATTTCTGAAAAGCAGAGCTGCAAGTTTTTTACTTTCACGTTGTTCCAGATAGCGGGCAGCCAGATATCGTCCAGCGCCTGACCGATAGCCTTGCGCTCGTCAGGCAGAAAGCTTTCGCCCTGGCGATATCGAGCGACGTCAATGTCATGGTAAGTGGTGCGGTTGGCCGCAATCCGGATTTCCAGTTCTCGCCAGAGTTTTTGCCGGTAGAACACATATAAAAAGCCCGCTCGAGCTAGTATCGGTGTGCCGGAGTCGTTGCGATTTTTTGAGCCGGGTAAGGCAACGAAGGGGATTATTGGCACCAGTTGGTTGAATTGCGCATCGGGCTGACGTGGCGTGTTTTGCAGATCATCAAGTAAAGGGAGGCGAATAGGCTTACCGTCGGTCGTGGCGATTTCCAGTTCAAGTCTGGACTGAGCCATGTAATCCCATGCATGCAGTACGCTGCTGTACAACTCATGTTCCTGTTCATCGATGCTTGCCTTGAAGGCCATACCGGCGTTGTCACAGAACAGGAGTTTTTGGCTGTCAGGATGATCCTTACCGATCACCTGTACGATCAATTTTCCTGCTTCACATGCCGGGCCAGCGCTCAGACTGCCAAGAGGTTTGCTCATGAATGAAAACCCTTGTTCTGAACTTGTTGCTCCAGGGACTGCTGCAGGTCGTGCAGGCGTTTTTCATTGTTATCGTGTTCATCTGTAAGCTGTATGAGGCTTGTCGGATATTGCGCCCGTAGCGAAAGATATCGCTTCATCACGTCTTGTTCTTCGCCGAATCCTTGACTCATTCCTTCAGCGAGATAGATCAGCGTTTGAGGAAAGGATGTATCGGACCGCTTCCTCCACCAGTTGCAGGCAAAGCGCTCTTGCTCCTGGCGTTGGAGAGCATGCTCATGTATGGCATCCAGGTGTGGAGTGAAAGACTCATCCGGGCATTGCCAGTCGCGTACATGAGGATTCTCCGTGGACTGCCAGCGCTGCCTGTCTAAGGCATAGTCTGTCCATGTACCGCCATACCAGGACAACCGCGAAATTGGCCCCAGCCATTGGGCGTTAGCCTGCGCATCATTAATGCCGAAGAAATAGCTGGCTGTAACGGGATTTGAATAGCGCAGGACACCCCGACGTATCTGATCGAAGTGGATGAAGAGGATCCGCCTGAGATGCGCGAGCAGGACATTGGTCGATGAGGTACTTTCAATAAGCAGTCCAGGCCAATGCTCTGGTTCCAAGTGAATGGCATCCAGCAACGGCGTGTTATCCATAATCTCCAGCCATATCGGGCTTTGCTCTTTGCAGTCAACCAGTTCTGTCTCATTGAACAGGAGGTGTGGAGCCGGAGAAGGCAATAAGCTGTAAATCTTTTCCAGTAAATCGTCCGTACGTTCTAGTAGCACTGAAGAGGTCATTGTTTTTCTTCCGTCAGCAATACTTTGCGGCAGCCGCAATCTTCGAGCAGGCAATTCAATGGCGTACCGCCTTTGGGTTTCTGACATAACTCGACGATGGGAGCGGGGCCTCTCAGATTTTGCATCAACAGTTGTCCGGGTCTTTCCGTCGCTGCCTGCTGTAACAGGCCTGGCAGCAATGGCATTGAACTTGTCCCGATGCCCGGAGAGCCGCCCTCATTGGTCCTGATCAGCGGCCCGTTGATCATCACGCCACTGTGATCGATCTTGATAAAGCTGCCGCCGACCTTGAGGGTCAGCTCCATGCCGGCATCGATCACCAGCTTGTCGCCGGACTTGATGTGGATTTCCTTTCCGGCTTCTACGAGCTGCGCCACTCCCACCTTGATGTGCTGAACCTGAGCGATGCTCAGGTGATCGTTCGCCCTGATTTCCACCTTGCGGTCGGCGTTGACGGTGCGGTGTTCCTCGGCCTTGAATTCGCTGTAGCTATTGGCCTCGACCCGGTCGTGACGCTCATGGCCGACATGGATCTTCTGGTCATGGCCGATGCTCTGGTCCCAGTTGCGCTGGGCGTGAATGAAGATCTGTTCCTGATCCTTGCGGTCCTCGATGCGCAGCTCGTTAGAGCCACCGCCACCGGGGCTGCTCAACGTCTTGAAGACGCTGCGGGTGCGGTGTTCGGGCAGGCTGTAGGGCGGGGTGTTTTCGGCGTGGTAGAGGCAGCCGGTGACCAGAGGTTGATCGGGATCGCCTTCCAGAAAAGTCACCAGCACTTCCATGCCGACCCGTGGCAAGACGACAGCACCATAGCGATTGCCCGCCCAACCGGACGACACCCGCAGCCAGCAACTGCTTTTGGCATCCTGCTGGCCTTCGCGGTCCCAGTGGAACTGCACCTTGATCCGGCCATGTTTGTCGCAATGGATTTCCTGGCCCTTGGGCCCGGTGACCATGGCGGTCTGGCTGCCCTGAATGCGCGGTTTGGGATGGCGCAGAGGCGGGCGATAGAAAGCGTCCCACGGCGTACCGCGAAAGGTATTGCGATAGCCCTGCCAGTCAGAAGGGCGAGCGGACTCTTCCAGCACCTGCGGTTGGCGGCCTTCGTGACGAACCTCGGTCAGTAGCCAGAGCTGGTTCCAGCTTTTCTGCGGGTGACTGGCCAGTTCCAGAAAGTGGCCGCTGACCAGCCGTGGCTGATCGCTATGGCCTTCGGCGAGGCGGTAATCATGGCGGTGGCGTTCCAGTGCCCGTCGGGCCAGAAGGTTGCCACGCTCACGGTTGCTGAAACGGCCGGGGTAATCGTAGTCCTCAAGGTCGG